>NZ_QTXQ01000001.1:0-542878 GCF_003461725.1 Anaerostipes sp. AF04-45 | reverse complement strand
AAGGAGCAGATATGACAATACAAGAAGCATTAAATAATATCAAAAATGCCGTGTTTGGCCGGGATGTTCGGCAGAGCATCCACGACGGGATCAAGGGAATTAATGATGAAAGCAAAGCGGATATGCAAAAGAAACAAGAAACTATTGATACTTATACTGCAAAGCAGGATTTATTAGACCAAAAATATGACAATTTGCTTGATGAGTTGTCAAAAACCGATCCGTCTTTAGCAGAGGTTGTAGACGCAAGGATGAAAGAGGATGGAACGAGTTTTCCGTCATTGAAAAAAAGATTGGATGCAAGCGATGTAAAAATAGATGCGATATTGAGTGAGGTTCATCCAGTAGGGAGCATTTATATTTCTATTATTAACGTAAATCCAGCTACTTATTTTGGAGGAGCTTGGGTACCTTGGGGGAACGGCAGATTTCCAATTGCAGTCGATACAAGACCAGGCATAATGACAGAACTTATAGAGGCCGAGATAGAGGGCGGGGAAACTACACATATGCATAGTACAGGCGGGCATATATTAACAGAAAATGAAATGCCAAATCACAGGCATGCATTCACTGGTGGAACGGTAGAAAAGAAAGGAACTGTGGATGGTCCTGGATATGTAGGACCAGCAATTTGGGGGAGAACTAGTGATCAGCAAGGAAAATACGAAATGAAAGGTGCTACACTCTATGCTGGAGGCGGAAACGCACATAACCACGGTAATACTGGAAGTGCAAGTAATATGCCGCCATTTATAACTTGCTATATGTGGAAGCGAATAGGGTAATTTTTAAAGAAGTAGATTTTGTACATCTGAACATAAGAAAGAAATTTTAAAACATTGCAGGATAGAAAGGAGAACAAACATGTTAGAAACAAAGAGAAGCATCACCCTCACTGGGGAAATTAAGGTCAAGGACTCTGACCGCACCGTGGTTTATCTAAATGCCACGGTAGCAGAAGACGGAGACGGGGATAACATTACACAGAATATCCAGGATAGCAAGTTATACGAGGCAAACAAAGACAGCGTGCGGCAGGAGATCGCAGAGTTCACAGAGCAGTTTTATGCTGCTCAGGATGCAAGGGCGACAGAGACAACGGGAGGACAGTAGTGTTACAACAAATACTTGCAATATGCGGAGGCATAAGCATAATCGGCGGGGCCGGGGCGGTGATCTATAAGATCATTCACCCGGCTTTTAAATTTAAATCCAGAGTGGAGAAACTAGAAGAACACTCAGAGAAAGACTACAAAAAAATTGTGGCAATAGAAGAGATGCAGCGGCAGCAATCTAAGAGCCTGGCTGCATTGCTCAATCATCAGATCACAGGAAATGGCATCGAGAACATGAAGAAAATAAGAGATGAGCTTTTAGAAAGCATCATCGACCAGTAGAAGGAGAGGTATATTTATGAACTTAGAAATTTTATTACAGTATGCAACGTACGGATTTATGGTCATCGGCATCCTGGCGGCAGTGGTGTCTATTATTACGCAGGTAACAAAGGAAATTGCTTTCCTGAACCGGATTCCTACATCTCTGCAGGTGCTTGTACTGTCGCTAATCCTGTGCCCTGTGGTCCTTGTAGCGGCATGTCAGTATTTTAGAATAGTAATTACCTGGTACATGGTATTTGGGGCCTTTATTGCGGCATTCGTGGTGGCTCTGGTTGCCATGGGTGGCTGGGAAAAGGTAAGAGAGATCTGGAACAGAACAAAATATAAAGAGGGCGAGTGATCGTCCTCTTTTACTTCGGGAAGGAGAAGCAAATGGGATTGAAGTTTAAGAAAAAATTTGCACATAAGAGTAATTACGGCGGTAAAAGAAGCACAAAGGATATAGAGTACATTTCTGTGCATTACACCGGGAATAATGGGGACACGGCCTTGAATAACTGTAAATACTTCCAGGGGAAGAACCGGCACGCCTCCGCAAATTACTTTGTAGACGGTGGAAAGTATATCTACAAATCGGTAAAAGTAAACCGAATCGCCTGGGCAGTTGGCGGCTGCTATTCCACGGCAGGGGCTGCAGGAAACTACTATAAGAAGTGCACGAACGCAAACAGCCTGTCTATAGAAATGTGCAACAGCGCTGGGAAGGTGCCGGAGAAAGTGCGGGAGCAGACCATCGAGCTTGTAAAATTTCTCATGAAGAAGTACGGTGTTCCGGCATCCCGTGTTATTCGGCATTGGGATGTGAACGGAAAAGACTGCCCGGCGCCTTGGGTCGGAGCAGATAACAAGGAATGGAACAATTTTAAAAAGGCGATCGGTGTCCAGGCTGTAAAATACACGACCGTAAAAAAGACCTCCTCTAAAAACGCAATTCGGTGGATGCAGGGAAAACTAAATTCTCTGGCATCTGGTGCAGACATTGCAGTAGACGGAGATTGGGGATCAGCTACACAAAAGAAATTAGAACAGTACTGGAAACAGCTTGGATGGAAGAAAGGCAGCTATGCAGGGAAGAAGACCTGTACTGCACTGTATAAGAATAGAAAGAAATAGAATAGGCATCTGGAATACTCCAGTATGCTTATTTTTTTAATCTGTCAGGTGAAATTACATACTAATAATAGAACAATAAAAAATAATCAACAGAAAGGATTGATATTATGTTAGTTGAAGTAAAAAGAATTGATAAGAAAGAAATGACAGTAGTTAGTAGCTTGGATGTTGCAGATACTTTTCAGAAAAATCACCGTGATGTTATGGAATCCATCAGGAATATTGGAAACTGCATTAGTACAGCGGAATTTTCCGCTCTATTCCACTTAGATTCCTATAAGGCATCCAATGGAAAAAGCAATCCAAGGTATCTTATGAATAGAGATGGTTTCACATTGCTTGTGATGGGATACACCGGAGAAAAGGCAATGAAGTTCAAACTGGCATACATTAAGCAGTTCAACGCTATGGAAAGCACTTTGCAAGGGAAACGGATAGAACGTGAGAAAGGTATTGCGGTTCGGCAATCTCTCACAAAGGCATTACAGCAGTCTACGGAAAATGAGAGGATGCATGGTCATGCCTATTCCACATACACGAATTGTATTTACAAGGTACTATTCGGAATGAATGCTAAACAACTTCGTGAAAAGTATGGTATAGATAAAAAAGAGAATCTTAGAGATTACTTATCGGAGGAGGACTTGAGAGCCGTGCAGTCTATGGAATGTTTGGTGAGCGGATTAGTTGACTGCGGCTGGGGATATGACCAGATCAAAGAGTTTATACAACAGAATAATAGTGCAAAGATTGCAGCTTAATAGTTTCAGGGCCGGGAGAAATCCCGGTCTTTTTTTGTGCACAAAATATTGAAATTTTGGGAAATTAACGCATTAAAATACTTGACAATACACCTATATGAGTATATAATTAAATCATAGAAAGGGGGTGGATAAATGAAAAGAGATACAAAAGAAAAACTAAAAGCGGTTAAGACGATTTTAGAAGTGCTCGCAACAATTCTTACCATCATAACCGCAGTAAAACAACTTTTCTAAAGGATAGAGGGTTTATCCCTCTTCCTTTCACCACAATCATAACATAAAAGGAGTGAAGAAACAATGAAAAATAAGTGTGTGATCCTCATGTTATTTTGTTTATTGATCGCAATATACAGTAAATGGGACGTGGTTTCATCCTGGTGTTTAATTGGGGTTGCAATATGCAGTGGCTTGGTGTCCGTTATAAATTGGGTGATGCGAAATGAAAAATAATATCAAAAAATATATAGATAAAAAAGGAATGAATATGAAACAGACATCCGAACTATCCGGGGTACCATACCGGACATTACAGAACTGGGTGGATGGTACCCGGATACCAAGGGATGTATACCAGATAGAAAAACTTGCACGTGCACTTGACTGCACTATATACGATTTAATAGATTTTGAATAACAATAAATAAGGTAAAGTAAAAAAGCTTATACGGAGGTAACAAAATGGAAATTACAAAAAATGTTTTATTTAAGAACAATTTTGGAGCGGTGAAAGAAACCGAAATAGTGACAGATGAATCCGGAAAAGAATATATAAAATATGATACCCGGATCATTGACGGGAAAGAGGTACACTGCTATGCTCCGGTTAAGTATTACACCCTTATTGAAGAAGTTTATGAACTGTCAGGTGTCATACGATCCAACACTTGAGATTGTGACGTTTTAAGGTAAATATGGTAGCCTGGACAAGTGCCAGGCTACACTTATGCGTAGGCAGTGCCTACCATTTGCCTACCGTCTACAAGTTCTTATATGATTTTTGTAAGAATAATAAAGTCTTATATAAAAAGCAGATTCCCAACGGATGGCTATTTTACGTCACTTGTAGGGATATTATAGTATAATAAAATACGAAACAGAAAACGGTTTAAAGATACGGGGCATGTCGAGTGCGTAGTATTGTTGTCAAAAGTACAGAACTGAATACCGAAAAAGGCTTGAAAATAAAGCATTTCCGAGAGTTGGGAGTTCTTTTCCGGCTCTCGGATTTTTTTGTTTTAGGAATATGGCAACCTAATAAAACCGAGGGTTGAGTGGACAGGTTGAAAATGGGCAAGGTTGAGTTGACAAGATGATTTTGTGTAGGGTTGGGTGGATAGAGTAGTTAAAGGAAAAGGGATTGTCGCACTAACGCTTTTTATTCGTTAATACGGCAGTCCCTGTTGTGTTTGCTTCGTTGAATTGGTTAGTTGTTAGGATTGTTCTGCAATACCCAAAAGCCACGCTTTGGACTACTGATTAATCCCTGATTTTTAAGATTAGTTCTTATCCATCTCATTTGATAGCTGAACTCAGTGCCAGTACAGTTGGCATCTTCTATTTTGAGGACGTCTTGTAGGATTTGAAGAAGTTCAGCTACTTTGCCGTTTATATCACAAGCCCTCATTGGTACTGAGGCTTGTTTCAAAACTTGAATAACTGCATTAGCCAACAGTTTTCTCGTTGGAAGAGTGCACATTGATTTATCCCCTTAATTTGCTTTGGTGAACAGCTAAGTATGGCAGCATTGCTGGCGTAACAGCAATGCTTGGTAATGTAGTAAGACCTAAATCCATCTGTTCCTGTGTGCTGAGTGTAGGTGAAATTTGTACATTCCCTGAATTATCAAAAGTAATAAGATGCTTGTCGAACAAAGCATCGTGGTGTGCACATAGCAAAAGACCATTATTCTCGTCAAGTTTTTCTGCATCAGTGCTTTGCTTCCAGCTTTTTATGTGGCTTGCTCTCAACATGGTTTCTGTGGAGATATTGCACAGTGCACATTTGCAAGAATATTTATTGATTAGCAGGTCTCTGAAATAGCCCTGCCCAACACGCGCTTTTATGACTGTTTCTTGCTCAGTGTTGGATAAATTAGCAATTTTTGATTTTAATGACTCTACGGATTTAAGCACTCGTTTTTTGTGTTTCGAAGTCCCAGCTGCTCTTACTCTGGTTTTTAAAGGTCTTGGTCCAGGCGGTACATTGATTGCATTACCCGCTTGAAGAGAGGAAATATAATCAGCAAGGAAATCGGGGGCAATCGTGAAAATAGGAGCACCATTACGGTCGGTTGTTTGATAAATACCATCTGTGATTGCTTTAGCGACATCTTCAATTTGAACATAGCAAGATTTCTGTCCATGGCCGACATTTACGGAAGGGTCCCATGCAGCATATAGAGGTGTTCCGGATGCAGAATTGTAAAGCCCCAGAATAATAGTTTTCTGTGTGGATGTAATAGGACGGTTGATTCCAATATTATCAACAGAGGCTCGTATTTGAATTCTTTTTTCGGATGGGTTCAATCTGTACGCCGGAGTCATGTTCCATGCGTAGATATATACATCAATTTGATTGTCGCCGTCATCCAGTACGCCAGAATACGGCTGAGAGCGCCGAGAGTTCCATTTAAATGTGTAATCGTTTCTATTCAGGTCAGTTTCAATCTGTTTTTTAATGTCAACAGCGGATAAAGTTGCTGGATTTGTTCCAGAAACGATTGTGCCGTTTGCTGCTATTTGGTTGTAGGGCATAAATAAACCTCTTTTCATTAGTATTTGAATATGTACATTGTATCATGAATATTTTTATTTGTATATATTCAATGTTATTTTTGAAAAACACAGCTTCTTTGCAATAGTTCATTGTTATTCATACTTAAACATAAATAATGTCGCTACTTCTTGACTATTTCGATTTATTCAACTATAATAAAAAGATAATAGAAGGAGGTACAGCCATGGAAGAGTACATTAATGAACCTTGGTCAAGTCTAGATGAAGTAGCTAGTTACTTAGGAGTTAATAAAGATACTATTCGTAACTGGATAAAGAAAACTGATATTCCTGCGCATAAAATTGGTCGACAATGGAAATTTAAATTGTCTGAGGTTGATGCCTGGATAAAAAGTGGCAAAAGTGCCATGTAATGATTGGAGAGTAATTATGAACGAAGATATAGTTGCAGTTAGCTTGTTCTCTGGAGCGGGAGGGTTAGATATTGCCAGTGTGATGGCTGGTGTACCCGTTATTTCAAGTACAGACTTTGATTCTGACTGCATTGAAACATTAAAGGCAAATGAGAATTATTTTGGTGATACTGAGATTTTCGAAGGAGACCTTCATGAGATTGAAAGCAATGTTTTCAAAGCAATTGTTGAAAAACGAAAGCCTAAGAAGTTTATTGTTATTGGCGGTGCACCTTGTCAGCCTTTTTCAAAGGCAGGATATTGGGTAACCAACCAGGTGCGTCGTGGAATTAATGATCCTAGAGCAACTCTTGTGAATGAATACTTGCGCGTTGTGACAGATATTCAGCCAGATGGTTTTGTTTTTGAAAATGTAGAAAGCCTGTTGCATCCAACAAACCGTGTAATCGTGGACACATTTATCGACATCATTGAGGAAGCAGGATATAAATATAAAATTGTCCGTGCAAATGCTTTGGAATATGGTGTGCCACAAAAGAGAAAGCGTCTCTTTATCATTGGAACAAAGGGTGAATTTAAACGTGACGAACCTATTAAGACTCATGACGACCCTCAAAAATGTTCAAAGAACGGATTAAAGCCCTATGTTACGGCAGGGGAAGCAATTGCTGGTTATGAGGGCGATGAATTTTTTGAGGAATATGAAGTTGCAAAAGGCGGAACCTACTATGATGACCTTTGCGAAGTTCCGCCTGGAATGAATTACAAAGCATTAACCGCTTGGGCGGGATATCCGAATCCGAAATTCGTTGCAGATAAGCGCTTTTGGAATTTCTTGTTGAAATTGTCCCCTGACCAGCCGTCATGGACTGTGTGTGCCCAGCCAGGTCCTTGGGTAGGACCTTTCCATTGGGATAACCGAAGATTACGTGCACCTGAAGTGGCAGCAATTCAGACATTCCCTAAAGGCTACAAATTCTGCGGAAATAGACGTTCTGTTCAAAAACAGATTGGAAATGCTGTTCCGTGCCTTATGGGAAAAGCAATGATAGAATATTTGAAGGAGAGTTTAGAATAATGCCAAATGTACTGAGTATATTCTCAGGTGGTGGCGGTATTGATTGTGGTTTCAAAAAAGCCGGATTCGATATTTGTTTCTCAACTGATTTTTGGAAACCCGCTTGTGATACGCTTGAGAAAAATAAAGTAGGAAAGCTTGTAGTTTGTGATGATATTCGAAAAATAGACTATGATGCTTGTCTTGCACAAATTAATATGAAAAAATCAGACATTGATATCTTGGTAGGGGGTCCTCCGTGCCCTGCGTATTCAAAGTCTAGATTCTATCGCACGGAGAAAAAACGTGCACTTGAGGATGAAAATTCCTTCACATTATATGAATATTTTAGAGCACTTGATGAAATTAGGCCTAAGGTATTTTTCTTTGAAAATGTATTTGGCTTTGTTTATAAGCCACACAAAGCAGCTTTCGATTTGTTGAAAGAACGTGCAGAAGAGTACGGTTATGAAATTACTTATAAGGTTGTTAATACTGCTGATTATGGCGTACCACAGACTAGAGAAAGATTCATTTGTGTTGGTGTACGCAGAGATTTCGGCTGCAAATTCGTATTTCCAGAAGAAACTCATTACAATCCAGAAAAATCGGATGTAGCATCCACAAATTTGAAACCATGGGTGACTTGCAAAGAGGCAATTGGCGATTTGGATTATCCTCTTCCGGAAGATGAAGAAATGCAGGCGGGTTCTAAACACAAGGACTTATTAAAACTTGTGCCTCCAGGAGATAATTATCTTTATTTTACGGCCGAGCGAGGATACCCGAATCCAATTTTTAAATGGCGTTCAAGGTATTGGTCGTTCTTACTAAAGTTATCACCAGATAGACCTTCATGGACAATACAGGCTAGCTTTTCAAATAATATGGGACCGTTTCATTGGACGAATAGATTTCTTCGCATCAATGAAATTAAGCGAATTCAGACGTTTGATGACGACTACGAATTATGCGGAGATTTTAAGGACCAGTGGCGTCAGGTAGGAAATGCTGTACCTGTAAAAATGGCCAATATTGTCGCTAGTGAAATCATGCGTCAGTACTTTAGTGACAAATAATACAGACATGGAAGGAGGGCATCTACATGCCAGAATATCAATTTGCGGATAAAGGCGGAAAAATTATATCTGTTGAGTATGATAAAAATAATTACTTTTCTGCTGAACAGGTATTATCAAGTCTTGAGTCTGTGTTTAGTAAGTTTCCATTTCCTGCTTATGTTGAACAAGTAGAGGAATATGATGATGTTTTTCATGTTACCTTTCCTGAAGGAAATGATGGTATAGGAGATGTATTTATCTGTGCCAAAGGAACCACCCCTGGTGGCAGAAGTGGATTAAAAGATGAACAGCGTATTCAGCCGAAAGCAAAATATCTTAACTATGTGTTTGAACGAGGGGAAGAAGGTAAAAAGGCTGTTTTTTTAGGTGTATATAATCGTGATGGTGAAACTATCCTCTGCACCTGGAAGGTTATGGCTTCAGCAGCAGCTTCTCTCGAAACCCCAATTTCTAAACAGATAAAGATTACAAGTATTGCGAAAGCAATGCGAGAAGGATTTGTTCAGCAAGATAAAGGTAAGGGTGAGTATGCTTGCGCATTTCGGCCAGAATTCCTGTATTTTTACCTTCGTAATTGTGAGTGGTTGCATACGGGTAATGTAAGTGAATTGGCAGAACATACAGAACCTGAAAGCTTTGAAAATGCAGTAGATATCACATCAAAAAATAGTTTTGAAGCGGTTGATTTTTGTACGGGTATTAAGCTTAAATCTCCAAGGAATAGAATTATTTTTGGCGCACCGGGAACAGGTAAAAGTTTCACTCTAAACAAAGAGGCGAAGGAACTCTTGGCAGATGGTGGACATGAGGAACGAGTTACTTTTCATCCAGACTATTCTTATGCGAATTTTGTTGGCACATATAAGCCTGTTATGGTCGGTGGAAGTTCCGGCACAATTGACTGTATGAGTAAAGAAGTGGTTTCTGTGTTGTTGGACAAAACAAAAACAGCGCAGGAAAAATATGATTTGTTATATGATCGATTCAAGGATGATGGATTAACAAGGCTGCCCATTTTGCTAGGATTGTATACCGATGAAGTATTTAAAACAAGAAAGCAAGATGGAACAGATGCTGTTGGTGATAATAGCGTAGAACGAAATCACGGGAAGGCACTTAGACCATATGTAGCACTCCCTTCTGATATAAAGGCAAAAGAAGAAATCGCATATGAGTATGTTCCGGGTCCTTTTATGCGAGTGTTGGCAAAAGCACTTAAAAGTGCAATGACTGATAATCCAAAACCACATTTACTTATTATTGAAGAAATAAATAGAGCCAATGTGGCTGCTGTTTTTGGCGATGTGTTTCAGTTGCTTGACAGGGCGTCAACTAACGATAGTGAATATGAAATCGCGACGACTATTGAGATGCGCATCTATCTTGCAAAGGAACTCGGGGTAGATATAGGAGCAGTGGAAACTATCAAAATTCCAGATAATATGTTTATTTGGGCGACAATGAATAGTGCTGACCAAGGAGTATTTCCGATGGACACTGCATTTAAGCGTAGATGGGACTTCACCTATTTAGGAATCGATGACAGTGAAAAAGATTTGATTGGGAAAACGGTTGTGCTGGGGTCAGGAAATACCAAGCACAAGGTTGAGTGGAATAAACTGCGTAAGGCCATTAATAACTTCTTGGCAAAAGAGAAAATTAATGAAGATAAACAGTTGGGGCCTTATTTCATTGCGAGAAATATTGTTGTTCCTGAAGAAGGTGCAGAAATTGATAATGAAAGATTTATTCACACATTCAAGAGTAAGGTAATTATGTATCTGTTCGAAGATGCAGCAAAGCAGAAACGTCCGAAATTGTTTGAAGGTTGCTTCGAAAACAGTAGTCGATACTCAGAAATTTGCCGAGAATTTGAGAAAAAAGGCGTTGGAATATTTCATCACGATATTCAACTTGAAGCAGAGCCGGAAGACTTGACCCGTGCATCTCCTGTTGATAATGAGTAAGGAGGTACATAAATGCACTCTGAATTTGTAAGAGAACAAAAAAGGTATACACAGAAGGAACTCAGTAAAATCTTTTCTTGTTCAGAAGAAAAAACGGTTTCGATTATCCGTAAACTCAAGGAATTCGGAGTCTTAAAGGCTGTAAAAGCGGAAGAGAAACAGCGTGATATGTCGGAACTTATAGATGAAGATATAGAAGTTTCTGACGTTGAAATAGGAGAAAACGAATACCTTTATGTTTTTACTTTTGTTGGAGTTATCGTTGTATCGGGACTTGTTTTGAAATGTTATCCGAAGTATTTGCTAACAGTCACGCATCCCGAGCAGGAATTAACACAGGTTATTAAGGTCCTTGAAAAATATAATTCCAAGGAACAGATTATTCGAATGTTTAATGACAGTAGCGAGAGTAGGTCCTTTAATTTATTGGCAGTACTGTTGTTTTTAATGCAAGACTATTATGAAAATGGCATCTACGAGAATACAGATGATATTGTTGAGAGTAATGGGTCTGGTGAGATAATTTGGGATAAGACGATTAATGAGACCTTTGCGATGATTTCTAACAATCGCCCGTATTATGTGGATTTGCAAACAAGGAAAAGAATTTCTGACGAGCATGATTATTTCAAACGCTTGCATGAATGCGTACTTACGATTGCCTCAAAAGAACTTGAGGATGCTGGATTATTGAATTTGTTTGAACTGATGGGTGTTGACCTCACAGAAGAAACTTTAGATGACTTCGGTGATAAAGAAGTTGTTCTATATAATATTGAGAAAGAGTTAGGCACCCAATTCAATACAAGAAAACAGCTTGTTTTGAAAACAATTTATACTTATCTTGACCACAGTGGAAGTTTATATGATGTGGATTGCCTATCACTGTTTGGAACCAACAGCTTCAACCTTGTGTGGGAAAGAGTTTGTGCTGAAATCATGGATAATCAGCTTGAAAATCGCTTAGGGACATTAAGGTTACCTATTCCGCTAAGGAATAAGTACGACAGACGGGAAAAATTGATTGAAATAATTGAAAAACCATTATGGGTAGCAACAGGAAAAACAGCAGCAGATACTTTAATACCGGATATTGTTACTATTTCTATGGTCGATGGAAATTGGCAGTTTATTATTTTTGATGCAAAATATTATAACGCTAAGTTGGAACCGGGCAATGTACCGAAAGGGCAACCTGGGATTGAGTCGGTTACAAAGCAATATTTATATCAATTGGCATACAAAGAATTCATGAGCGAGCATAAGTTTTCAGCAGTAAAAAATTGCTTTTTGATGCCTACAGAAGGAAATTCTATTGTGGACAAAGAATCGGTATCCTTGCAGATGCTTTCAAAACTTGGATTGGAATGTATAAAAGTACGATTCATTCCAGCTAAAATGGCATATGAAAATTATTTATCAGGAAGAAAACTTGACCTTTCTCTTTTGAAACTCTGAATCTGGTAAGGAGGGTAGAATTATGGCAGCGCATCGTTCATTTACTGAATATGTAAAAAAGAGATTTGATAATAATTTCTGGGCGGCTGCCGAAAGCTACCTGGAGGCAAATTTTGATTCCTTGGGTATTGAACTGAGGAGAATTCATCGTGCCGGAGAGACGGAAATTTCCGATGTTAAGGTAGAACACGTGTGGGTTGAGGACAAACCAGGCATGGAGATACATTTTGATGTAGCGGTATCTATTTGGTTTGAAACTCATGAGGGTGATTATCATTACGATGATTACGATGAAAATATCGTGTGGATGATGGCTCACTGTCGCGGTGATTTGGATAAGAATCTTGACGATTTTGAAATTCTTCGAGTATCAAGATACAATGGAAAAAGTCGAGTACAGAATCCGATGGATGATGCACTTGTTCCGGTAATAAATAAAAATCAACTGGACGATGCTGCAGAGCAATTTCTTCGTAAGCATTATAAAAAAGCGTTATTGGAGCCGATGTGGCTCAATCCGTTAGAGCTTGCAAAAAATATGGGATTGACGGTTCGCTATGAGAATATTACTAGAGATGGTACTGTTTTCGGCAGAAGTTTCTTCTGCGATTGTCAGGCTGATTTATATAACCCAGTGGCAGATGAGATGTATCAAGAACATATTCCTGCAGGTACTATTTTAGTTGATAAGAAAACGGCATTTTTATCCGTGTTAGGCAGTGTCAATAACACGATAGTACACGAGTGTGTCCACTGGGATAAACATAAAAAGGCATTTGCACTTGTGAGATTATATGACAATAGCCTTTCCAATATCGGTTGCAAGGTAATCGGCGGTGTTGCCGGAAATCGCAGAGATTCGATTGATTGGATGGAATGGCAAGCTAACGCTTTGGCTCCACGTATTCAGATGCCTATTACCATGTTTAAGAAAAAGGTAGAACAGCTTATCAGTAAATATCGTAGAGAAATGAAGGCTTACGATATGATTGATATCATCGAGCCGATTATTGATGAACTGGTTATTATCTTTGGTGTTTCACGACTTGCTGCGAAGATACGAATGTTGGATGCAGGATATGAAGAGGTCGCCGGAGCATTTATTTATGTTGATAATCGTTATGTGAAGCCGCATAAACCGTCTAACGGCAGTCTGGACAGAAACAAAACATTTTCGATTTCAGCGCGTGATGCCATTGTTGAATCCAAATTCAATCCTGAATTGGCAGCAGTTTTGGCGGATAATGAATATGTTTTTGTTGATTCTCACTTTGTCCTTAACACTCCACTGTATTTGGAAACGGACAGATTTGGAAAACAAAGCCTTACACATTATGCCAGAAATCATATGGAAGAATGCTGTTTGGTGTTTGACTTAAAAATCAAGACATCGGTTACCGAGCATTACCATACGGAGTGTTTCCTTAACAGAGATAAATCATCTGACATTACATTTGAGGCACATTATTCTGATAAGAGCAAGAGTGCCAAAAATCAAGTGCAGATGATAAAAGACTATAATGCGGATGTGTTGTCTATTGCCAAAAAACTTCCCATGAATTTTTCGGGGTCACTTGATGCTCTTATAGGGTGGGCGGAGATGACAGAAGAAGAATTGGCTGAAGCCGCAGACATGAGTGAGAAAACGATTCAACGCTTAAGAAATACAGAGCCGGATAATGTTACGATTGAAACGGTAATGCAATTATGTATCGGCATGAAGTTACCACCCGTTTTAAGTGCGTGTCTAATGAAGGCATCCGGCAAGAGTTTTATGATGACTGAACAGCATATTATGTACCAGTTCTTATTGAACTCCTGTTACCATATGTCGATATTTGATTGCAATGAAATGTTAACGGCTCAAGGATTGAAACCTCTGGGAAGGCAGAATAGGGTTTCATAAATAGTTTGAAAAAGTTTTTTCTGTAGCCGGACATCCCATGTCCGGCTGCTTTGATATAGAGAGGTGCGGAATGGGAAGATTTGATATTGATAAGAAATATAGTAAAGATTGTCCCGTTTCATGGCATTCTTTATATATGGATCTGGTAAATGAATTTGAAAATACTCATCCTGGAGAATTTATTGATGAGGATACGATAAGAGATAAATTTACCAATAGTGATGGTTCGGGGCTGGTAGATAAATTGAAATCTGTATTAGAATTTGATATCAACAGAATTGCCGGAACAGATAAAGCAGAAATATTTGATATGTTTAGGGTTTTAAAGCTATTGTTTTATATTGAAAAGAACGGTGACCCTAAAACAAAAGTTATATCTGATAATTACAGGATACAGATTACGGACATTTTGGCGAAGCCGCGTCTTTCGAATGTACCAAGTGAATATACACCATTTAGTGTATATGGTGTATATTTTGCAAGGTTGTATGCTGATATAAAAAGTGCAGTACCCGATGCAAAAGAGCGTGAAATTCGATTGGAAGAAATAAACGCATATTGGGAGTATATAACAGACAAAGTTTTTGATTATGTAATAAATGATAGTGCTTTGGAACACCCAGAGGATGCATTAAAAGAGTTAGATAGGATACATCGATTTCTTAAAGAAAAGGTGTTAGATAAACTAAAAAATCATGATGTCATAAGTTTATCTAAGCCTGAAAAGGTTCTACCTGCTTTCTTTAATTTATTGGCGTGTCATAGGTTATTATGTAATGAAAATGACAGAATTCGGTTAAACTATGAGATATGCTTAACAGCACCGCCGGATAAAGATTATATTGAAATTTTCAAGAAATACGAAACCTATGAGGCAAAATGGGAATTTCTGCATCTAATCAAAGAACACTTGAAAAATAAGAATGAGGACTCTGGAGCAGAACTTGCGTTGTGTTTGACGGCTTATGGAAAGAACATTGACGAGAATGATATCAAGCATTATTTGTATGCTGCAGACAAAGCAAAAATTATAGCATCGTGGATTGAAAAATATAAAGGTGCTGATTTCAGCAATGGAATTTCACTGGATATGCTTGTAATAATTATGCAAGAACTTATCAATAATAAGAAAAACGGTGATAAGGTTTCGAACGATTATTATGGCTATAATAACAAGTACCGTTCTTTAATGACGGCGGTAAAAAATCCACAAAAAGCGGATGCTGTTGTATTACAGGCGTGGATAAAGAAATTAGAAAATCGCACAGCCATTAATTTCGGTGCATTTGACTTAATTCAGAAGAAACGAGAGATTGAGACGACAATATATGAAATAAAGAGCATTATCTATTCATATAGAAATCTGGATGACTTGGAGTTTGTAAATTCTGTTATATGTCATTTCGTTGCCCGATCCATAACGAGCAGAGATTTAGCAATGGATATAGGAGGCCGATTTGCTGAAAAAGTAATTCATAATCTAAATGATGAATTAAAAGATAGGATGAAATTTTATATGTGGCCAGAAGGAATCAATGTTTTAGATATGTTTCGAGAATTTCTCATAGATAGAAGAGATATTGAAGGCTGTGTTGCAGAAGAGGTTGCACGGCAGATTAACGAGTTTTATGAAAGAGATGATGGTATTATAGGCAGAGGCATGAGGGTTGATTTTGAAGTGTATGTCAGCGAAAAATATTGTAAAGATTTTTTGTTGATATATTTCGTCGATAAAGATACTGATACATTAACCTATAAGCAATTCTATGAGGTTTGTTCAGATACAGATGCTGAAAGAATGAAGTCTCTTGGACTTGAAAAATTTGTGAAAACAGAATAAGAAAAGTTTTTAAGACGGGTTACTCAATGCAGTAGTAGTCCTTTATAAAATACAATAGAGCCATGAACGGCGGAAATAAAATCCGTTGTTCATGGCTCTATTGTATTTTATAGCAGCTTTCAACGGACATCCCATGTCCGAGTGTTTTGAAACTGTTTCAGCTACAATTAAGAGCGAACAGAGGAACTGTTCAAATAAAAAATATTCCAATGCCCGAAGTGGTCGACCTTAAGGCGGCGGGATACATCAAGAGTCAAATTCACGGTATAGCCGTGGACTGACCAAAGATGTACCCACCGTGCTTTGCCGTGCCCATTTTCGGTATCAGAGTCGGTGTGTACCATCACATCGGCTCTTTTTGTGTCCCTGCCGCCTGCCTTTCGGGCGGAAAAGAAAGGCAGGGACTTTAAATGAGAAAGTTCAAAACAGCGGAAGACAATCGCACAAATTACGTTTATTACTTCAACGATGGTACAAGCTACACCATTACTCCGGGAGAAAACGAAGAAAATGCAACTATTATCTCACAGCTTCACGGCATGGATGATGACGAGTTGGATGCACAACGTAGAGAAGCATATCACTGCCCAGTTCACTATGACGGCTACCATGACGGTGACGGCGACGATGCGGATGACCGCAACCCTTATCTTGAGGATGAAAGCTACAACCCTCTGCAGCAGATTCTTTCATCCATTGCAGAAGAGGAGCGTTCTTCCAGAATGGCGAAGCTGAAGGTTGCACTTTCAGAACTGACGGACAAGCAGAAAGATACTGTTGTGAAGAAGTTCTACTGTGGCATGACCAACGTGGATATCGCAGCGGAAGAAGGTGTTTCCGAAGCGGCTATCCGTAACCGCTTGAGTAAGATTTACGCAACGCTGAAAAAGAAAATTTGAAAAAAGTTGATTTGAGGGGGTTCGATTCCCCCTCATTTTTCGCTTATGGACAGAGGGGTGAGAAAAACTCCTCGGAAAGGAGCCAAGTGCAATGGGAATTAAACACAAGGTATGTATCAACATTGCAAAACCCGGCGGTACGCCTTCTCCGGTAGTCCGAAGCGGTACGATGCAGATTCGCAAGAGAATATTGGATTTTCTCTTCGGTCAGCAGGTAAACGTTCTGGTTCTGTCCCCCGGTGATTCGGTGCAGACCGTCGAGATTCACGAACTGAAAGGAGGCGAGAACCATGACAAACGCAAACAAATTTAACCTGCTCCTTGATGTGGTGAAGCTGATGCACTCATTGGCAGACGGACTGGAGGCTGTGGCTTATGCATTCGCAGACAGCCAGGAACTGTTCGTAGAAGCCAAAGAAGTGTCGAGGCCTGTCGAAACAGGACAACCCACACCAAAGGCTATCGCAGAAAAGATGCCTACATTAGAAGATGTCCGTGCCGTACTTGCGGTGAAAAGCCAGAACGGTATGACATCCGAGGTTAAGGGTCTGATTACCAAATACGGCGGCAGCAAGCTGTCGGATGTTGACCCGAAGCATTATGCAGACATCATCAAAGATGCGGAGGTGCTTGGCAATGGGTAATCACGCACTGCTTTCCCCTTCCAGTTCCCACAGGTGGTTATCGTGTACACCGAGTGCGGTTCTGGAAACGGAATTTGAAAACAAGAGCAGCAATGCTGCCGAGGAAGGTACCGCTTTTCACGCCCTGTGCGAACACAAGCTGAAGAAGGCACTTCGCAGACGCAGTAAACGTCCGGTTTCTGCATTCAATTCGGATGAGATGGAAGAACACTCTGACGCTTATGTGGAGTTCGTCTTAGAACAGTTTGAAAAAGCAAAGCAGACCTGCTCTGACCCATTGGTGCTGATTGAGCAGAAATTGGACCTGTCGGAGTTTGTTCCCGGTTCTTTTGGTACGGCAGACTGTCTGATGGTTTCAGATGACACCCTGCATATCATAGACGCAAAGTACGGACTTGGGGTGCTTGTGGATGCGGAACGAAATACGCAGCTTATGTGTTACGGCATCGCAGCACTCAGTGTCTATGAGAGCCTGTATGACATCAAGGAAGTTTCACTTTCCATTTTTCAGCCAAGACGTGAGAATGTCCAGACATGGACGATGCCCGTGGAGGATTTGAAAGATTGGGCAGAAAACGAACTGAAACCGAAGGCACAAATGGCTGACAAGGGCGAGGGCGAATATTGTCCTGGAGAGTGGTGTCAGTTCTGCCGTGCAGCGGTTAAGTGCCGTGCAAGGGCAGCAGAAAAACTCCGTATCGCAGAGGAAGAATTCAAGCTACCACCTTTACTTACAGACGAAGAGATTGAATCCATTCTTCCCATGCTATCGGACATTACCAAATGGGCAAATGAAATCAGTGCCTATGCCCTGGAGGCGGCACTAAACCACGGTAAGGAGTGGAGCGGGTTCAAAGTTGTGGAGGGGCGTTCCAACCGTAAGTTCTCGGATGAGGACGCTGTTGCAAAAGCAGCCAAGGAACACGGCTACACAGATATTTACCGTCAGAGCCTTATCACACTGACAGAAATGCAGAAGCTGATGGGCAAAAAGCAGTTCGAGGAAATCCTGGGTGACCTCGTTATCAAACCACCCGGAAAGCCTACTCTCGTTCCCCTTTCGGATAAGAGGCAGGCAATGAATGTATCAGACGCAAAAAACGAATTCAATGAAATTATGGAGGATTAATATTATGGCAAACGTAAACAGAACTAAGGTTATCACTGGCAAGAACACTCGTCTTTCTTACTTCCACGGTTGGGAGCCTGTCAGCATTAATGGCGGCACTGAAAAGTATTCCGTATCTGTGCTGATTCCGAAGGACGATACCGAAACCATCAACGCTATCAATGCAGCTGTGGATGCTGCGATTGAGGAAGGCATCGCCAAATTCGGTGGCAAGAAGCCTAACAAGGGTGCTATCAAATTGCCTCTTCGTGACGGCGATGAGGAGCGTGATGATGATGCCTACAAGGGTCATTATTTCGTAAACGCCAACAGCACCACTGCCCCTCAGATTGTGGACAAGGCGGTGAAGCCTATCCTTGACCGTGATGAGGTTTATTCCGGTTGTTATGCGAGAGTGTCTTTGAACTTCTACGCATTCAACAGCAACGGAAATCGCGGTATCGCCTGTGGTCTTGGCAACATCCAGAAAATCCGTGACGGTGAGTATCTCGGCGGCCGTACTTCCGCAACCGATGATTTCTCCACTGTTGAGGATGATGACTTCTTGGCTTAAGTGTCCCCCCCTGGCGGGCGGTGTGAAATACCACCGTCTGCCTCAAACGAAAACTACGAAATAACGAGGTAAAACGATATGAACGAATTATACGAATTTATGAAACAGGTCGATGTGATTGTCCTTTTCTGCCTGATCTACGGTCTTGCCATCAACGGCATCGTATGGGCAGTATGTGAATTTATCCGCTTTGTGGTAAAGAAGGTAAAAGCCTTCATTACGAAACGCAAAGAGAAAAAGGCTGCACAGAAGGATGATGTGACCGAGTAAACATGACGGGCGGCGGAGGATGTTCTTCTGCCGCCTTTGTCATAGGAAGGAAAATGCTATGAAGACATTGAGTATAGATATCGAAACTTTCTCCTCGGTCAATCTGCAAAAGTGCGGTGTGTACAAATATGCAGAGAGCGAGGATTTTGAAATATTATTGTTTGGCTATGCCGTAGACGGTGGTACGGTGCAGGTAGTCGACCTTGCCTGTGGAGAGAAAATCCCTGCTGAAATTATAAACGCACTGACCGATGATGCCGTGATAAAAACGGCGTATAACGCAACCTTTGAAAGGGTCTGCCTGTCCAGATATTTATCGGATATGGGTGTTAGCCTTGACCCTTTCCATGACAACCATCCGCTATCGCAGGAATGCGCCCGTTTTCTAAATCCGGCAAGTTGGCATTGTACCATGATTTGGGCGGCAACGTTAGGTTTGCCGCTTTCCCTTGAAGGTGTTGGTGCAGTTCTCGGTTTGGAGAAACAAAAGCTGACTGAGGGTAAATCTTTAATCAAATATTTCTGTGTTCCCTGTGCGCCTACCAAAGTAAATGGTGGTCGCACAAGAAATCTGCCGGAACATGATATGGAAAAATGGCAGCAGTTTAAGGCATATAACCTTCGTGATGTGGAAACGGAGATAGGTATCCAGGAGAAGTTATCCCGATTCCCTGTGCCTGAGAAGATTTGGGATGAATATCATGTGAGCGAAGAAATCAATGACCGTGGTATCGGTGTGGATATGGTGCTTGTAAAAGAGGCAATCGAAATCGACAGTAAGAGCCGTGAACATTTAACGGCTTTAATGCAGGATATGACAAATCTCGACAACCCCAATTCCGTACAGCAGATGAAGTCCTGGCTTGCAGAGAATGGTCTTGAGATGGACAGCCTTGGAAAAAAGGAAGTGGCGGCGGCAATCAAAACAGCGCCATCGGATATTACCGATGTGCTTTCCTTACGTCAGCAGCTTGCCAAAAGCAGTGTCAAAAAATACACGGCTATGGAAAATGCAGTCTGCAGGGATAACCGTGCAAGAGGTATGTTCCAGTTTTACGGTGCGAACAGAACCGGAAGATTTGCAGGAAGGTTGATTCAACTTCAGAATCTGCCACAGAACCATATGCCGGATCTGGCAGAGGCGCGTGGTCTTGTTCGCAGTGGAAATTATGATGCGTTGGAACTTCTGTATGAGGATATTCCAGATACCCTGTCACAGCTTATCCGTACCGCCTTTGTGCCACAGAAGGATAGAAAATTTATCGTGGCAGATTTTTCTGCCATTGAAGCGAGGGTTCTCGCCTGGCTTGCGGGCGAACAGTGGAGAATTAAGGTGTTTGAAGAAGGCAAGGACATTTATTGCAGCAGTGCAAGTCAGATGTTTGGTGTTCCGGTAGAAAAGCACGGTGTTAATGGACACTTGAGGCAGAAAGGCAAAATTGCGGAACTTGCCTTGGGTTACGGCGGTTCAGTCGGTGCCCTTAAAGCAATGGGAGCCTTGGAGATGGGACTTACAGAAGAGGAACTACAGCCACTTGTGACAGCGTGGAGAAATGCCAATCCCATGATAACCATGCTGTGGTGGGATATTGACCGCGCCGTTAAGACCTGCGTCAAACAGAGAATCAGTACCGAAACCCACGGCTTGAAGTTTGATTATAAAAGTGGATTTCTGTTTCTTACACTCCCTTCCGGCAGACGGCTTGCTTATGTGAAACCACGCATGGGAGAGAATCAGTTCGGCGGCGAGGCTGTGACCTATGAAGGTGTGGGCGCAACAAAGAAATGGGAGCGTTTGGAAAGTTACGGTCCTAAATTTACGGAGAATGCGGTGCAGGCTATTGCGAGGGATATTCTGATGTATGCCATGCAGACATTAAGCCATTGCTCCATTGTGGCTCACGTCCACGATGAAATTATTATTGAGTGTGATCGTAGGGTTTCCCTTGAGGCTGTCTGTGAACAGATGGGCAGAACTCCGCCTTGGGCAGAGGGGTTGCTGCTCCGTGCTGACGGCTACGAATGTGATTTTTATAAAAAAGATTAAATTTTGGGGGTTCGATTCCATCGGATTTTTCGCTTATAGGCAGAAGGATGATTTGTCCTTCTGTCTATTTCATTTTTAAGGAGGATTCGCTATGGACGAATTAATCAGAATCAACTATGACAGTGAGCGCCCTACTGTGAACGGACGCGACTTGCACGATGCTCTGCAGGTAAAGACCGCGTACAAAGATTGGTTTCCAAGAATGTGTGAATACGGCTTTTCCGAGGGTACAGACTTCTGCTCATTTTTGAGCGAAAGTTCCGGTGGCCGCCCTGCGGTAAATCATAAGCTTACCATCGATATGGCAAAACAGCTCTGCATGATTCAGCGTACCGATATCGGTAGAAAGTTCCGCCAGTATTTCATCCAAGTAGAAGAGGCATGGAACTCACCCGAAGCGGTTATGGCGAGAGCGTTGCAGTTTGCCAATCAGCAGCTTGCACTTTTAAGACATCAGAACATGGAACTGACAGATACCATTGCCGTTCAGAATCAGCAGATTTTGGAGATGAAGCCGAAGGTCAGCTATTACGATGTGGTTCTAAACTGCAAAGACCTTATTTCCACATCAGCCATTGCCAAGGATTACGGAAAATCCGCTATCTGGATGAACCGCTATCTCCATGAAAAAGGTGTGCAGTTCAAGCAGGGCGATATCTGGCTTTTGTATCAGAAATATGCACAGAAGGGTTACACAAGCACCAAGACCCACAGCTATCCGGGTACTGACGGCGAAACCCATACCAAAGTGCATACCTACTGGACACAAAAAGGCAGACTTTTCATCTACCAACTTATGAAATCAGACGGCATGATGCCGTTGATTGAGCAGGAGGTGTAACGCTATGGGAATCGATAAATTTAACTCTGAAGGTTACTATGACCCGACCTGTTATGAGGCAATGACCAATGTGGTAAAGGCGGACAGACAGTCCGCTTTCCGCCCTATGGTATACATCTGCTCCCCATTCTCCGGTGATACAGAATACAACACCGAACAGGCAAGAAAATACAGCCGTTTTGCTTATGAGAAGAATGCAATCCCTATGACGCCCCATTTACTGTATCCACAGTTTATGTCGGATGACAAACCGGAAGAACGCGCCGATGCCATGCATTTCAATTATGTTTTGCTTGGTAAGTGTAATGAGTTGTGGGTGTTCGGTGATGTGATTTCCAAAGGTATGGCTCATGAAATCGGTATTGCAAAAAAGAGAAATCAGACCATTCGTTGGTTCAATAAAGACTGTGAGGAGGTTAGCAAAAATGCGTGATTTAAATATTGCATACGGCAACAGCCGACAGGCAAAGACATGGGTCAATAAAACCATCGGCTTCGAGGAACTGAAAGAACGCCTTAAGGTGACCATTCGTACACCGGAGTCAGCAGAAGAATACGCCAAGATGAATAAGGCACAGCGTGATCAGGCAAAAGACCACGGCGGGTTTGTTGGCGGTGTCCTTAAGGGCGGCCGCAGAAAAATCGACACCGTGGAATCACGCTCTATGCTTTCTCTTGATGGTGACCGTATTACAACGGAATTTCTTGAGGCGTTTGAAGCAACCTTTCCATATACTTCTGTGCTTTATACTACGCACAGTAGTACAGAAGAAAATCCGAGGGCAAGAATCGTATGTCCTCTGACCCGTGATGTGGCACCGGAGGAGTTCGTTGCCGTATCCCGCTATGTGGCTCAAATGCTCGGTATCGACTATTTTGACGAGTGTTCGTACCTTCCCAATCAGCTGATGTACTGGCCGTCCACTCCGCAGAATGGTGCTTTTGTGTATAAGGAAACGGACGGCGGTTGGCTTGACCCCGATGAAATCCTCAATGCCCATCCGGAATGGACTGACCTTACAAGACTGCCTACTTCATCCAGAGAAAGTAAGGCAAACAGTGTTACACAGCAGAAGGTACAGGACCCACTTTCGAAGGAAGGTGTGGTAGGTCTTTTTAACCGTGTATATTATCCAATTTCCAAGGCTTTGGAGGTATTTCTCTCAGATGTATATGAGCCAACAGAAAATGAGAGCCGTTGGCATTTTATCCAGTCAAGCAGTATGGCGGGCGTGGAAATCAAAGAGGATAAGTTTGTCTATAGCCACCATGCCAAAGACCCTGCATACCTTAAATTGTGCAATGCTTTTGATATTGTTCGTATCCATCGATTCGGGGATAAGGATGACAAGGCATCCTTTAACGCAATGTGTGAGTTTGCCATGAAGCAGGATGATGTAAAACTCCTTGCTGCCAATGAACGCTTGGCACAGGCAGACGCAGAGTTTTCTGCTGTGGACGATGATTGGAAGAAAAAACTCCACTATCAGCCGAGGTCGAGTCTTCTTGAAAACAGCGTATATAATCTGAACCTTATTCTTAACAATGACCCTGATTTTCAGAATTTCGCTTTCAACGAGATGGCAAATCGTATTCAGATTACAGGTCCTCTTCCTTGGGAGCGTCCTGCCGGAAATGAATTCTGGCGTGATGCGGATACGGCACAGCTTAAGTCCATTATCGATATTCGCTATCTGCCTTTTTCCAGCCGTAACCACGATGTTGCTTTTACCAAGGCTGCCGATGACCGTCACTTTCACCCTGTCCGTGATTATTTGGACAGTCTGCCTGAGTGGGATGGGGTTAAGCGTGTGGAAGACCTCTTTATCAAATATCTGCAGGCAGATGATACGGAATATGTACGCACGGTTACAAGAAAAACCTTTGCAGCCGCCGTTGCCCGTATCTATGTTCCCGGCATTAAGTTTGACTGTGTTCCCGTGCTTGACGGTGAACAAGGTATTGGTAAGTCCACAATTGTGAAAGACCTTGTGGGTTCGGAGTATTATTCAGAAACCCTGTCCCTTACGGATATGGATGATAAATCCGGTGCAGAAAAACTGCAGGGGTTCTGGGCAGTGGAAATTGGCGAACTTGCAGGTATGAAGAAGGCTGACATTGAGAAAGTGAAAGCGTTTCTTTCCACCTGCGATGACAAGTACAGACCTTCCTATGGTCGAGTGGTGGAATCTCATCCAAGACAGTGCATTATCATTGCCACGGTTAACGGTGAGCGTGGATATCTGCGTGATATTACGGGTAACCGCCGTTTTTGGATTATCAAGGTGCATCAGAAGAAGCAGAAAAAGACCTGGAACTTTACCGATGAATACCGTCAGCAGTTTTGGGCAGAGGCAAAAGCCATCTGGAAGTCCGGCGAGGAACTTTTCTTAAGAGATGATATGCTCGCAGAGGCTGAAAAGATACAACAGTCTGCGATGGAAGTAGACGAGCGTGTAGGTATGGTGGAAGAGTATCTGAACACCTTACTTCCGACCGATTGGGACAGCATGGATTTGTACCAAAGACGAAACTTCCTGCAAGGCAGTGAGTTTGGTCAGCCTGATCATAAAGGTGTGGTGGCTCGTACCGAAGTCAGCAATCCGGAAATTTGGTGCGAGTGTTTTGGTAAAAATCTGCAGGAATTGAAGCCTTCGGACAGCTATGCCATTGCAGCGTTGATGAGTCAAATCAGTGGTTGGGAGCGTACCAACAGTATCAAGCGTCAGCCGATTTATGGCAGGCAGCGACTTTACAAATTCGGAGGTTAAGAACACAAGAATGCGACACAACACAACTATTTCCCTTATATTCGAAATGGCTTTTATTAAGGGTATAAGTAAAAAACACCTGTGTATAGGCGCGTAAGGAATATATAGGGAATGGTTGTGACTTTGTGTTCTTGTGTCAGATGAGGTGTAGACATGAGAGAACAGATGATAGAGAAAAAATTCACGGACGCAGTGAAGAAAATGGGAGGTATCGCACCGAAGTTTGTAAGTCCCGGTTTAGATGGTGTGCCAGACCGACTTGTGCTTTTGCCAATGGGAAGAATGGCATTTGTGGAATTCAAGGCTCCCGGCAAAAAGATGCGTCCTTTACAGATAAGACGTAAAAAGCAGTTGGAAAGCCTCGGCTTTCAGGTTTACTGCGTTGACAGTATAGAACAGATTGGAGGTGTGATTGATGCAATACAATCCGCATGAATATCAGACGTATGCAACGAACTTCATATTGGAACATCCCGTGGCGGCGGTTCTGCTTGAAATGGGTCTTGGTAAGAGTGTCATCACACTGACTGCCATTTATGAATTGATGCTGAACCGATTCGAAGTAGAAAAGGTGCTTGTGATTGCTCCTCTTCGAGTGGCAAGGGATACATGGCCTGCGGAAATCGAAAAGTGGGAGCATCTGAAAGGTCTTACTTATTCCGTAGCAATCGGAACAGAGGCAGAAAGGCTTGCAGCCTTAAAGCGTCCCGCCCACCTGTACTTAATCAACCGTGAAAATGTGGACTGGCTTATTACAAAAAGCCATCTCCCCTTTGATTATGACATGGTGGTGATTGATGAATTATCCTCCTTCAAATCCTATGCAGCAAAAAGGTTCAAAAGCCTTCTGAAAGTAAGACCCCGCGTAAAGCGTATGGTAGGTCTTACGGGCACTCCCTCTGGTAACGGACTTATGGATTTGTGGGCAGAGTTCCGTGTGCTTGATATGGGTCAGAGGCTTGGAAGGTACATCACCCATTATCGTAACAACTTCTTTGTACCGGATAAGAGAAATCAGCAGATGATTTTTTCTTACAAGCCAAAACCTGGTGCGGAGGATGCCATTTATAAGCTGATTTCGGATATTACGATTTCCATGAAGTCAGCGGACTTCCTAAAAATGCCGGAGTGCATTATCAACGAAGTGCCTGTTGCCTTATCGGAAAAAGAGTGGTCTGTCTACCATGACCTTCGAGAGGATATGGTGGTTGCCCTTAAGGATGAGGAGATTGATGCCGTAAATGCCGCGGCGCTTTCCGGAAAATTGTTGCAGATGGCAAATGGTGCGGTCTACAACGAAGAAAAAGAGGTCATCCGTATTCATGACAGAAAACTGGATGCCCTTGAGGATTTGATTGAAGCTGCCAACGGTAAGCCTGTACTTGTTGCATATTGGTATAACCACGATTTACAGAGAATCAAACAGCGTTTTTCTGTAAGGGAGATTAAGACCTCCCAGGATATCAAAGATTGGAACAACGGAAAAATCCCTGTTGCTGTTATTCACCCTGCCAGTGCAGGGCACGGTCTGAATATCCAGTTCGGAGGCTCCACGATTATATGGTTTGGGTTGACATGGTCACTGGAACTGTATCAGCAGACCAACGCCCGCTTATGGAGACAGGGTCAGAACGACACCGTGGTCATCCACCATATCATTGCCAAGGATACCATTGACGAGGATGTGATGGCGGCACTTCGCAAGAAGGAAAAAATCCAGTCGGCACTGATTGATTCCGTGAAAGCAAGAATCGGAGGTGCTGCCCATTGAGTGACCCTTATGAAAATCTTGCAAACAGCATCGTCTTGTTAGCCGTAAAGGACTACAGGGATGCCCTTAAAAAATTAAAAAAATGGCCAAGAAACGAGGCCGCCCAGATAATGAAAGCCGAGGTGGAGAGGTTCTTCCGTTCTGCATGGTATAGAGAACTTACCTCTGTTGATGGGGAGTATCTGATATCAAAATTACAAGCGGAGGTGGAAGACAAGTGAAAGTAAAGGAATATTTACGTCAAAGCTATCGCCTTGACCAAAGAATACATTCAGATTTGGAGGAAGTAGAGCGTTTGCGTGAAATGGCAAGCAGCGTTTCTTCCCCAAGATACGATATCGACCGTGTTATGACTTCGAGAAGCAATGATGCTCCTTTTGTCAGATGCCTGGATAAGATTATGGATCTGGAGGATAAAATCCATGCCGAAGTTACTAAGCTGATGGCTTTGAAGGAGCAAATCCGTGAGGTTATTGATGAAGTGACTGATACGGATGAACGCATGGTGCTGCGTTACCGTTATATTCATAATCTGACATGGGAACAGATTGGGGACGAACTCCATGCTGACAGGACTACGGTGTATCGTTGGCATAACAGTGCGGTTAATCATGTGAAGTTGCCGGAAAATCCGATTCAGATTTGAGGTTTGCAACACTTTGCAACACTTTGCAACATGATACCACAGTGGCATTTATGATATGATATAATCAGCGAAAAGCAGAATGAAACGAGGCCTTGAGGGAGCAATCCTTCAGGGCTTTTCTTATGCCCAAGGGAGGTGAAGCAAGTGCCAAGAAGACCAAAGCGTCCCTGTTCTTTCCCAGGATGTCCTAACCTAACAGATGGGAGATTCTGCGAGGAACATGAAAAGCAGGAAAACAAACGATACGAAACCTATGACCGTGACCCTGCCGTAAGAAAACGCTACGGGAGAGCGTGGAAAAGGATAAGAGATTCCTATGCCGCCGCCCATCCGCTGTGTGAGAAGTGTTTGGAGGACGGAAGGTTCGTGCCGACCGAAGAGATACATCATAAGCTGCCTTTGTCAAAGGGTGGAACTCATTCAAGAGAAAATCTGATTGCTCTTTGTAAGTCCTGTCACGCAAAAATTCACGCAGAAAATGGCGAGCGTTGGCATAATCACTGACCCGGTAGGGGCGGTCAAATCTCCGGGACCTATATCCCGTGCAACGGGCGTGGGGGTTCGTGTGAAAAAATTGCGTATTCAAAAGGGTAATAGGCCCAGACAGGAAAGGCGGTGAAAATGTGCCAACAAAATCGAATAATACAGGCGGCCGTGGCGGAAAGCGTCCGGGTGCAGGTCGTAAGCCGAAAGCCACACTTGAAAAGGCTCAAAACGGCAACCCCGGCGGTCGCAAACTTACGATGTTAGATATCCCCGATGTGGAGGGTATCCAGATGCCGAAACCAAATGAACTGCTCAGTGCAAAGCAGCGTGACGGTACGGAACTGAGAGCCAAGCAGATTTACGAAGATACCTGGAATTGGCTCAATTCCATCGGCTGTGCGGGTTATGTTTCTCCGCAGACCATTGAGCGTTATGCCATGTGCGTGGCAAGATGGCTGCAATGCGAGGAGATGACTAACGAACTTGGATTTTTATCCAAACATCCGACAACCGGAAAACCCGTCACATCCCCGTTTATCAACATCGGCATCAACTACATGAACCAAGCCTCAAGGCAGTGGGATAACATCATGCAAATTGTAAAAGAAAACTGTTCCGTGGACTTCTCCGGTACCAATCCGAATGATGACCTGGAACGATTATTGCACCAGAGAAAGGGGTTCTAATTATGATTGAAAAAGTAAATCCGAGCCATCCGGATAAGGTGGCAGACAGAATTGCAGGAGCCATTGTAGATCTGGCTTATGCAAATGACAGCAATCCGAAAATTGCAGTGGAGGTATTAATCGGTCATGGCGTGTGCCATGTCGTTATCGAAACCACAGCCGATTTGAATAAAGCAGATATTATCCGCATTGTACATCGCATCGCAGGTGTGATGGATACGGACATTGTTATCGTTCCCCAGGATAAGCATCTGACAGGCAATCAGAAAAACGGTGTCCGTTGCGGTGATAACGGCATTTTTAAGGGTATGCCTCTGACACTGGAGCAAAAGGAACTTTCCCGCATTGCCCGAAATATTTATGACAGATGTCCTTATGACGGAAAGTACATCAAGGACGGCACTCGCCTGATCATCTGTCAGAGCAATGTAAAAACAGAAGATTTGCAGATGCTTTTTGCCGATGCAGAAATCAATCCGCTCGGTGACTGGACTGGCGGTACGGATGTAGATACGGGAGCAACCAATCGTAAACTCGGTTCTGATATGGCAGATTCCGTAACAGGCGGCGGTCTTCACGGCAAAGACCTATCCAAGGCAGATGTGTCTGTAAATATCTATGCCTTCCTTAAGGCACAGGAAACCGGAAGACCTGTGGAACTTTGCTGTGCCATCGGTGATGATACGATTGATGGCATCCCTTATTCTGAAGTGGTAACAATTGCAAATGATTTTATACAGAAACTCGGCGGCTTTGAAAAATTCGCTGAATGGGGTCTGTACTAAGGAGGGCGCATATGGGAAGAACAACTACACAAATGGAATTAGTGTCCATTTCAAAATTAGTGCCGTATGTAAATAATGCCCGCACCCATTCTCCGGAGCAGATTATGAAACTGCGTTCCTCCCTGCGAGAGTTCGGATTTATCAATCCTGTCATTATTGATAAGGATTTCGGTATCATTGCCGGACACGGCCGTGTGATGGCAGCCAAAGAAGAAGGTATCGATGAAGTCCCTTGTGTTTTCGTAGATTACCTTACCGAAGCACAGAAGAAAGCCTATATTCTTGCTGATAACCGTATGGCTATGGATGCAGGCTGGGATGAAGAACTGTTGAAAATTGAAATCGAAGCACTGCAGGGTGTGGATTTTGATATCGGTCTTGCAGGCTTTGATGATGATGAAATTGCAGACCTCTTTGCAGGAGATGATAAATCCGATGTGGAAGAGGATGATTTCGATTTGAACGATGCTTTGGAACAGGCTGCCTTTGTGGAACGTGGTGATGTATGGACAGTTGGCAGGCACAGACTGATGTGCGGTGATGCCACAAATCCCGATGATGTTGCTACGCTGATGGATGGTAAGAAAGCAAATCTTGTGCTGACCGACCCTCCGTATAATGTTGCCTTTGAAAGTTCCGATGGTCTGTCCATTAAAAACGATAAAATGGCAAGTGAGAAGTTTTATGAATTCCTGCTTTCAGCATTTCAGAACATGGCTGCCCACCTGGAAAAAGGCGGTGCTGCGTATGTGTTCCATGCTGACACCGAAGGCTTGAATTTCCGTAAGGCATTTATCGATGCAGGTTTTCACCTTTCCGGCTGTTGCATTTGGGTCAAGAACTCTCTGGTGCTTGGCAGAAGTGATTATCAGTGGCAGCACGAACCTGTGCTTTACGGTTTTCTCCAGAACGGAAAGCATTATTGGAGTAAGAACGCAGGCAGAAGTCAGACCACCATCTGGAACTTCGATAAGCCAAAGAAAAATAAAAACCATCCGACTTCCAAGCCACTTGACCTGTTGGCATATCCTATCGGCAACTCCAGCCGTGAAAATTCCATCGTGGTCGACACCTTTGGCGGCAGTGGTTCTACGCTGATGGCTTGCGAGAAAACAAACCGCATCTGCCATACGATGGAACTGGATGAAAAATACGCATCGGTTATCCTTCGCAGATATGTGGAAGATACTGGTGATGCAGATAATGTATATGTTGTCCGTAACGGCGAGCGTATTCCTTATGCCGACCTTGTGAAGGAGGTTGGTACAGATGAATAAGAAACCTATGACCCTCGGCAGCCTCTTTGATGGCTCCGGGGGATTTCCTTTAGGAGGCTTGATTTCTGGTATCATCCCTTTGTGGGCATCGGAAGTTGAGCCTTTTCCTATTCGTGTAACAAGTAGGCGTATTCCACATATGAAACACCTCGGTGACATTTCCGGTATCAACGGCGCGGAAATCGACCCTGTAGACATCATCACTTTTGGCAGTCCCTGCCAAGATTATGCCGAGGAAATAGTTATCCCGAAGTTTAAGCCACCGCCCTTGTAAATAAAGGGATTGTGGCCGAAAACTTCGGGATAACAGAATGGAATCCATCGTTTACTTGCATAATAAAAAAGCAGGTTTTCACCTGACTATCCGGAAATGCGAGGTAAAACGAATGGACACATTTAATCTACAAGGGGCCGCTGAACAGTCATTACGGCTGTTGGAGCAAGGCGGCTCAAGTGCAAAGACGGTCAAAGAGTATCGAACCACAGGGTTTGGCGCAATTATCCGCCATTTCACCCGAAAGGGAGTTATGGATGTGAACGACGAAATGCTTGATACCTTTGTGCTGGAGCAGCGCGAACATTTTGAGCGGGGTGAGTTTTCCGAATGGAAATGGCGGCTGGTCCGGCGTGGGAGTGAATTGCTCAAACACTTTGCACAAACCGGTACAGTAGAGTTGACAGAACTCAGACCCTGGGAACCTGTTTTGAGAAAACCACGCCAAAGTGTTGAACTGGACATGCCAACACCTGAACAACTGGCCGACCCCGACGATCTTTTCGCACTGATTTGGCGAGTGAAGCAAGAGCTTCTCAAAGTGGGGCTGACGAAACGAACAGTGCGGCATTATACGGTCGAAGGAATGACAATCATCTTGCGCAGGCACACAGAGCAAGGACTGGCACACTATTCTGAATCGCTGGCATCCGACATAGTGTCGGAAATACGAAGCAAATATGAGCAAGGGCTTACCTCACGGGTTTCATACCAGAACCTGCGCAAAGCGAGTTTCCTTCTGGCTGAAATGCACCGAACCGAAGATATTACTCTCTGCAAGGTTCCAGATTGGGGACAACGCGAACCGGCTCCCGAATTTGCAGCCTTGCTTCTCCATTTCTGCGACAATGCTAACCGCACCGGCATACTTGCGGGCAGCACGGTCAAGACGGCCCGAAGCGCCATACGCACCTTTTTCTTCGAACTGAAAGCACGCGGCAGGATATCCTTTGACGGCATCACTTTGGCAGAGATCAGCGACACCATAACCCATATGGCAACTCGGTATACCGGCGGCCTGCACTCGGCTATCTTTTCCGTCCGGGTATTTCTCCTGCATTTGTATGAAAACAATTTCACGCCGGAGAACCTGAGCCTTGCGGTTCCTGAGATGGCCGCACGCAGAACTGTATTCCGAGAGGGTTTTACCTTTGATGAAACAGCGTGCCTGCTGAATGAGCCAGATTTAGCAACGGCTGTCGGTAAGCGCGATTACGCTATGATGCTTTTGTCCGCCCAAACCGGCCTGCGCGCCTGTGATGTTGTAAATCTCAAACGGGAGGACATTGACTGGCGGGCCCGGGAAATTAACATTGTTCAGCAGAAAACGGGCAAGCCGCTGAGCCTGCCTCTTGAACCTGAAAGCGGCAACGCAATCGCGGACTATCTGCTCCATGCCCGCCCGGAAAGTGATCTGCCGTATATTTTCCTGTGTCACACCGGCACTCTGCGCCCCATCAACAACCGCAGCGCCAGCGCCCTTGTGACAAAGTATCTGCACCGTGCAAAGATTGCTTCAGATATTCCTCGCCGGGGTTTCCACAGCTTCCGGCGGGCGTTTGGAACCCGGCTGCTGCAAAACGAGATACCGCTTGAATTGCTTCGACAACTTTTGGGGCATTCAAAAATTGATTCGGCAAAACCGTATCTCTCCGTAGATGAGCAAGGCCTGAAAACCTGCGCTCTGGGGCTTGTGCCTTGCGGGAAGGTTGGTGATTTGGCATGACATACACGTTTGAAAGCCTTTTTGCCGAGCATCTGCGCGGGTTTGTACAGCAAAAGAATGCTGTCGGATTTCCGTATGACGAATCGTTACGGCTGCTGCGCGATTTCGACCGGTTCTGCCTTGACAGGTTCCCCTCTGAAACCGCTTTGACTAAAGAAATATGCTTGGCTTGGGCGGTCCGAAAGAATACGGAGGGCAACAACACCTTTCGCAATCGCTTAATGCCGGTCAGGGAATTTGCTCGTTACCTAAACCGCTGCGGGGAACCAGCCTTTGTGCTTCATCCCAATTTCGCAAAGAAAGGCCAGCGGTACATCCCACACATTTACAGCGAGGAAGAAATCGCTGAACTGTGGGATGTTTTAGACCATCTGCGGCCACGCAAGGGCTATCCTATCCGCCATTTTGTTCTTCCAACTCTTGTCCGGCTATTGTATTGCTGTGGCCTGCGCCCCTGCGAGGCCCGAAAACTCCGGACTGCCGATGTGGATTTGGAAAAGGGACGCTTGGACATTATGGAGAGCAAGGGTCACAAAAGCCGCATTGTGATGATGGCGGATGACGTTGTTGAAGTGTGCAGGCGGTATGATGAAATTGTTTCACGGCTTATGCCGGGACGTGAGCTGTTCTTTCCCAATTCCAATGAAAATCTGTACACCAAAGAGTGGCTGGAAAAGACATTTCGCATTGTTAAAGCCAAAGCAAGAATCGGGACATCCGGAGAGCATTCCCCCAGACTTTATGACTTCCGGCACACATTCGCAACGCACCGTTTGTACCAGTGGATGCGCGATGGCAAGGACGTAACCGCTATGCTGCCATATCTCAGCGCGTATATGGGACACGCGCAGTTAAGCGACACACACTACTATATCCACTTGGTTCCGGGCCTGTTTGAAAAAATGGCGGGGTTTGACTATTCAGCGTCAGAACATCTTTTGCCGGAGGTGGAGTGCGATGAATGATTTTTTTAATACTATCAGAAGTTTTCTGTTGGAGTATCTGCCCAACCAAAGATGCTTTAGCGAAAATACGGTTCGATCCTACCGCCAGGCACTGAATCTTCTCATTTTGTATTTGCGAACGGAACAAAGGCTGTCCATTAAGCAAATACGGTTTGATACCATGAACAGAGAGGTGATTCTGAATTTCCTTGATTGGCTGGAAAATGACCGGCACTGCGGTGCCAATACCCGCAATCAACGGCTTATGGTGTTGCGCTCATTTTTTGATTACGCCGGGGAGCTCGACTGCACGCAGATTGCATTAAGCGTAACCGTCCAGAATATTCCGATTAAGGCACCGCAAAGCAAGGTGGTGGAGTATCTGTCGGAAACAGCGTTGGAGGTTTTGCTGAAACAGCCAGATCCGACAAAACGAACCGGGCTGCGCAATCTGTTTTTCATGGTGCTGATGTATGATACAGCCGCGCGTTGCGGTGAACTTTTGGGCATGAAGGTTCGTGATCTGCGTATTAAGGTTCAGCATCCCATTGCCTATTTGCACGGCAAAGGAAGCAAGACCCGCACGGTACCTTTGCTTGCCGGAACAGTTCAGCATTGTGAGCGGTATTTGCGTACATTCCATACCAATGAACCGGCGGACAGTGAAAAACCTTTATTCTACACCGTTATTCATGGAATACAGCAGCCTATGTCCGCAGATACGGTGGCGCTGTTTCTGAAAAAATATGGAGATTTGGCTTGCCGTGCCTGTCCGGAGGTCCCGCCGCATATCCATGCGCATATGCTCAGGCATACCAGAGCAATGCACCTGTACCACCAAGGAATGCCGATGATGTTGCTTTCTGAATATCTCGGTCATGCCAGTGAGGAAACAACCAAAGTATATGCCTACGCGGATACCGAAATGAAGCGCGCGGCGATTGACAAGGCTGATATTGTTCGAGGCAACGCTCCACCGCCCGTGCCGGTTTGGATTAATGATGATGAAATGATCCTCAAATTATCTGGATTACTTTGAGTGCGCTATTATCTTCCTATCTTCAACACCCTTATGCATCCAGAGCCATTCTCTTGCGTGGTGTACTCATCAAGTACATGTGCAATCATCATATTCCCAGAACCTGAAAGAGTTAAGGCGGCTGTTTTAACTAATGCTCCGATCATGAGATCTCCAGATCCGCTAATTTGAACATCTAAATTTTCCATCGTTCCCGTTAATATGTCGATACTCCCTGACCCAGAAATACGACCATACAGACTACCATTTAATTCATCGGCAACTAAACTTCCACTACCTGAGATGTTAAGTTCTGCATTTTCTAATTTGATTGCACTGATTGATGTTGAACCTTTGATTTTTGCTTTTAAGTTGGAAATTGGGACATGAGAAAAGATGTTGCCTGTACCAGAACCATTGACATACAGGCTGTGGAGGACATTACACTTAATTTCAATATACCCAAAATCTTCTGACAATCGCGGAGGAAGCCGCTTGCCATTAACCCAAACGTTTCCCATATCAATATGGATGTTGCTTTTACTCTTGGGCGTTTCAATACAAAGTTCATCTCCGCGTTGATAAACGGAGCTGTTTTCAACAAAATCATCCGATCCGCCAATTGACACAAGGCACTCACTACCTTCGTTAGGGAGAATGACAACATTATTCATATCTCCGCCTACACTAAGCTGCGTAATGGCATTAAATTTCAGTTGCTCTTTAAATATCTCATTCATTGGCGGCCACAACGGCAAATCTTTAATGATAATTTCTCCGGGACCCTTGTTGATAACTGTTCGTGTTGCAACATTAACAGAACTGCCATCGGCAAAGGTAAAAATATACCCATTGTTTTTAAAGACTTCCTTGTTGCTCAGAATCATCATCTCTTGGCTCTCAAATATTCTATTCATGATTAACTTCCTCCTCTGTAGTTTTGGCGGGCTCACGGCAGCTCAATTAAAAAGATTATACCATGTCTTCAACTCTGCGTCACAGGACAAGCAATAAAGCGTAGATAAATATTTATTATCCCGAAGTTTTTGACCGCAATCCCTTTATCTACAGGGACAACGTCTTAAACTTCGGGATAACTTTTTCCTCGGCATAATCTTGGTTATTCCGATGTCGGGATAACACTGATATGAGCGTCGCGGGAAAACGCAGCGGTCTTGATGGTGAGCGTTCCTGCTTGTTCTACGAAGCAATCCGAATCGTAAAAGAAATGAGGTGTAAAACCAATGGTGAGTATCCAAGATACATCGTGTGGGAAAATGTCCACGGCGCCTTCTCCTCAAACGCAGGAGAAGATTTCAAAGCCGTCCTTGAGGCAGTTGCGTCCGTCAAAGGCCACTATGCTGTTCCTTGTCCTCCAAAAGGAAAATGGACAGGAGCAGGAGAAATCCTGGGAGATGATTTCAGCATCGCATGGAGATGCGTTGACGCGCAGTTTTGGGGAGTTCCCCAGAGAAGAAGACGTATCTATCTTGTCGCAGATTTTAATGGCGGGTGTGCCGGAAAAATATTATTTGAGTCAGAAGGCCTGTTTGGGAATCTTGAACCGAGCCGATGCCCGTGGAAAAGAACTGCCGGAACTTCTGAAGAAAGCACTCCTGCGACAGGCATCGTCTTAAACGACCAGGGTGGCAGCCGTATGGATGTCACTGAAGAGTTTACCTGTCCCCTTCGTGCCGAAGCTCATCATCCGCCTTGTGTGATGGAATCGGCAGGCTTTTGTACGGAGCATTCTGCTAACAGCCGTGGCATTGGATATGAGGCGGAAAAATCTCCGACACTTCGAGCCGGAGTTGTTCCCGCCACTGTGTATGAAAATCATTCACAGGACACTCGTTATGTTGGTCCTCTTTCCGTTGCACAGACTGTCGCAGCAACCTACGGCACAGGCGGTAACAATCAGCCGTTTGTGGTCGAGCCGACAGCCTTTGGAGTTTGCTCCAAAGACAGCAACGCCATGAAATCAGCTAATCCCAACAGCGGTTTTTATAAAGCGGACACTTCCCGTACTCTGGACGGCAACGGTGGAAATCCATCATGTAACCAGGGCGGTATTGCTATTGTGGAAGGTAACGGTTCAAGACCATCCCATCACGGTAATGGCTATTCGGAAAGTGATGTCATGTATACCTTAAATACCGTAGACCGCCACGCAGTGGTTTATGCCATTGACCGTGAAAGCTATAACTGCGGTCAGAATTTTGCAAGGAATATGGGTATCAGTGATGAGGGTGTCAATTCCACACTGAAAGCCACGGGACCCGATGCGGTTGCCGTTCCCACCTACTCAAGCAGCAAGGCATCGTTTTTTACTTCTGCGGAAGAGGAACTTGCCAATACTTTAGTAGCTACAGATTACAAAGACCCTCCGTTGGTCAATGACACCGATGCGGATCTGGAATACATTGTCCGTAGGCTGACCCCTACGGAATGTGCAAGGCTCCAGGGATTCCCGGATTGGTGGTGCGATGACCTTGGTGTAAAACTTCCCTCGGAAGAGGAACTCACCCGTTGGACAGAAATCTTTGAAACACATCGTAAGATTGTGGGAACATCAAGCAAACCGAAAACACGGAAACAAATCTTCAAGTGGCTGCAGAACCCGCATTCCGACTCGGCAGAGTATAAGATGTGGGGCAACGGTGTGGCACTGCCTAATGTGGTTTATGTGCTGACAGGAATCGTGTACTATACACAAAATGAAGGGGTGTAAAACTACAACAATTCTCCCTTATATTTTGCACATATTACTTGCTATTTTGAGCCTTTAGAGTGATATATGTAGTACCGAAAATTAAAGGAGGTACTCAACATGAGATTTGAATTTAATGTAACAGGAAGTGACCGTAAGGCACTGGTTACGGCAATGGGAGAAATTCTGGATGTAAAACCAAAGTACATGGGAATGCCCAGCATGAATTACGAAGTGGATTATTTCACAGTAACCAAAGAAGGTGCGGTGGAGTTTGATGACAGAGCCGACAGTGAGGAAATCGAGCAGTTGCTTGAGAAACTTGCTGACAAAGGCTTTGTCGTAGCACCCGCAGAAATGGCACAGGCTTGGCTTGATGCGAGAGCCGAGGAAATGGCTGATGAAGAACCAGAAACGCTACAGGACGAAACTGTGGGGCTTACGGTGGCGATTCCTTTGGATAAGGTATCACTTGGCAATCTGACGAATCTTTTGGATGCTAAGGGCAGCCTTATTAAAAAGGCATTGGGCATTGAGGCAACACCAATCGAAGTCGGAGAGGATAGGATTTCCTTCCCTTGGTTTGAGAGCGGTTTGAATGCTGATGAGGTCAAGACATACAGCCACTTCATTGCTGCCCTTTGTGAGATGAGTCGAAATCAGAAACGCATTAACGCCACGGATAAAGCAGTGGACAACGAGAAATATGCATTCCGATGCTTTCTTCTGAGACTTGGTTTTATCGGCAACGAATACAAGGATGAGAGGAAAATCCTGCTCCGCAACCTTTCCGGCAGCAGTGCTTTTAAGGGAGGTGCGAAGCATGAGATTTCCGAATAAAGAAATTGTGGAACAGGTTCGAAAGGAATATCCCGTAGGCTGCCGAGTGGAACTGGTGCAGATGGATGATATGCAGGCACCTCCGGTTGGTACAAAGGGTACGGTCAGAGGCGTGGACGATACTGCCTCCATCATGGTCAGATGGGATACGGGTTCCGGCTTGAATGTGGTGTACGGTGTCGATATTTGTCGAAAACTGGACGCAGTACAGATTACCTGCTACGGTAAGACGGAAACTTGGGACAGCAGAAAAGAAGCAGCAGATTTTTACCTTCGTGCCATCGCAGGCTCCGAGGGCAGTGAATGTGAACGCTACACAAAAATCTACACGGAGTTGCTTATGGGCAAGGAGGTCTGCACTGATGAATAAAGTGAAGGAACAGATTTTCGCCATCAGAGCCACAGGTCGAACCAATATGTTTGATATCCCGATGGTACAGTACATTGCCAACGAGATGCACTTTTACGAATTGGTGGTCTACCTTGAGGAACACCGAAAGGAATACACCCATTTCATTCTCACGGGTGAATTTGAATAAGAAAATCCTGCATAAGGTCAGGACGGAGCCGTAAGGCTCTGTTCCTCGTATACACGGTCGCACCGAATATGGTGGCGGCTATTTTTTATGCCATTTTCAAGGAGGTGACGACATTTGCGAAAATTGATAAATTATAAACCAACCCGCTTTATGGCGGAGGGCAGCTATTACGATAAGGATGCCGCCGACCACGCAGTATGTTTTATCGAAAAATTCTGCTGTCATACCAAAGGTACATGGGATGGAAAGCCATTTGAACTGATTGACTGGCAGGAACAGATTATCCGAGATATCTTTGGTGTCTTGAAACCAAACGGATACAGGCAGTTCAACACAGCCTATATCGAGATACCGAAAAAACAAGGCAAGTCAGAATTGGCAGCGGCAGTGGCGCTGTATCTTTTATGTGCTGATTTTGAACCGGGTGCAGAAGTTTACGGCTGTGCTGCGGATAAAGACCAGGCACGAATTGTATTTGACGTTGCTTTGGAAATGGTAAGGCGAAGTCCACTGCTTAAAAATAAAATGACCATCCAGGCAAGCCAAAAGACAATGACCTACAATCCTACAGGAAGTAAATATAAGGCACTGTCTGCGGATGTGGCAAATAAGCATGGTTTCAATACCCACGGTGTTATTTTTGATGAGCTGCATACCCAACCGAACAGAAAACTGTTTGATGTAATGACCAAGGGTTCCGGTGATGCAAGAATGCAGCCGCTTTATTTCCTGATTACAACGGCGGGAAATGATACACAGTCCATCTGCTATGAAACGCACCAAAAGGCAAAGGATATCATCGAAGGTCGAAAAGTTGACCCTACCTTCTACCCTGTGATTTATGGTGCAGAAGATGATGATGACTGGACAGACCCGGAAGTATGGAAGAAAGCCAATCCTTCCCTTGGTGTGACGGTTGGTATCGATAAGGTTCAGCAAGCCTGTGAACAGGCAAAGCAAAATCCCGGTGAAGAGAATGCATTCCGACAGTTAAGACTAAATCAGTGGGTCAAGCAGGCTGTTCGTTGGATGCCGATGGCGGTTTGGGATGCCTGTGCATTTTCTACCGATAAATCGGAACTGGAAGGGCGTGTCTGCTACGGCGGTCTTGACCTTTCAAGTACAACGGATATCACTGCATTCGTGTTGGTGTTCCCACCGGAAGATGAGGATGATAAATATATCATTCTTCCTTACTTCTGGATTCCGGAAGATAATATCGACCTGCGTGTACGCCGTGACCACGTACCGTATGACATTTGGGAACGTCAGGACTTGCTTATGACTACCGAAGGAAATGTAGTCCATTATGGCTACATTGAGAAATTCATCGAGTCTTTGGGTGAGAAATATAACATCCGTGAAATTGCCTATGACCGTTGGGGTGCTGTCCAGATGGTTCAGAACCTTGAGGGTATGGGATTTACAGTAGTACCTTTTGGGCAGGGATATAAAGATATGTCGCCTCCTACAAAGGAACTGATGAAACTTGCGATGGAGAAGAAACTGGCTCATGGCGGGCATCCCGTTCTTCGTTGGATGATGGATAACATCTACATCAAGACGGACCCTGCCGGAAACATCAAAGCAGATAAAGCCAAATCCACAGAGAAGATTGACGGTGCCGTTGCTACGATTATGGCGCTTGACCGTGCGATTCGTTGTGGTAATAGCAATAGTGCCTCGGTTTATGATGACCGTGGAATTTTATTTATTTAACCCCTTGCATTTTCTGATTATGTGTGCTAATATTAGATTACAAAATATTATAACACATTATCAGAAAGAGGTGTTGAGCATGGCAGTAACTGTCTCCGTTACATTAACTGATGAAGAATATGAGGAGGTTTTGGTTAAATCAAAAGCAATAGGTTTATCTGTTGCACAGTATGTAAAGAAGTATCCAATCTCAGTAGATGATTTTGATAGCAGATATTCATATCTTAAGGAACAGGCACTTTTACAGCCCGCAGGAGTTCCATTTACGGTTATGTCTTTGTTTGATGATTGGGATACTATCCCACGAGGAGTAAAACTGTCGCTGGGAAGAAATTTTTATCATCTTGTAAAGAGGGAAACCCAAGAACTAATTCAGATAAAACCTGCGGGAAAAACAAGTTCCAATGTTCAGCTATATGTTAAGGAGGGATAATCGATGCAACCAGATTATGTAAAAAGAAGAGTGGAGCGAGAAATTGTAGACACGATGAGAAAATATCCAAGGGGTCGAGATACAAGAAAACTGATATCAGAAGTATTGGGAAATCTTCAAAAAACTTACCCATCTCTTAACAGGCATCATGTTGCAGGTATGTTGGCTTGGATTCTCAAAAAGTATAATTTTTCATTAACTACACGCTATCCCGGATTTATGGTTAGTGTGTGAAACTAAAGATTCTGGAGGAATGTAAAATGTTATATTCAGTTGATTCTATGAAATATGTGACAACCTTGCCTCATAGCAAGGATTATGATAACTGGAGAAATCATATTTCTGACGCAGACTACGATAAGGTAGTAGATGCTATTAACGAACTGGTTGATACAAAAGAAATTAACACTGCAGGGTGGATGCCTGGTAGCAATTGGGATGGTACAGTGTATGAACCCCTATATTATGCCTGTGGTAAGAACCAAACTCAGGCTGGTATGTTCTTTGGACTGATTGTCTTTAAGACTCTTATGGACAGAGAAGATAAAGTTTGGGGATTCGGTAGATATGGGGATATTAAAAGTATGACATATTTTGTGCTTGATAATCCTCCACCTAAAAAGTAAATAACTATTATGGATTAGCATCTGTCAAAAACGGCAGGTGCTTTTCTTATGCCTATTTTTAAGAAGGGAGCGTGATTCTTATGGGAATTTTATCTGGAATATTCAAAGCAAGAGATAAGCCCGAAAACAGAACGGCGGGCAGTGCCTATACCTTTTATATGGGTGGCTCGACTTCCGGCAAAAATGTAACGGAACGTTCTGCGATGCAAATGACAGCGGTGTATTCCTGTGTCCGTATCCTGGCAGAAGCAGTAGCAGGACTTCCCCTGCACCTATACAGATATAATGCCGATGGTGGCAAAGAAAAAGCCATCGACCATCCGCTTTATCGACTGCTCCATGATGAGCCGAATCCGGAAATGAGTTCTTTCGTATTCCGAGAAACACTCATGACCCATCTGCTTTTGTGGGGTAATGCTTATGCCCAGGTCATTCGTAACGGTAAGAACGAGGTGGTTGCCCTTTATCCTCTGATGCCAAACAAGATGTCAGTGGACAGGGATGAAAACGGGCATCTGTACTACACCTATTACCGTGGCTCGGATGAAGCTATTAAAAATAAAGAATTTGCGGTAACGCTTCAGCCTTCCGATGTGCTGCATATCCCCGGACTCGGCTTTGATGGATTGGTGGGATATTCCCCAATTGCTATGGCCAAGAACGCCATCGGCATGGCTATTGCCTGTGAGGAGTACGGTGCCAAGTTCTTCGCCAACGGTGCAACGCCGGGTGGAGTGTTGGAACATCCGGGTACTATCAAAGACCCACAGAGAGTTAGGGAGAGTTGGCAGGCGGCCTTTGGTGGCAGTGCCAATGCCAATAAGGTCGCAGTTTTGGAAGAAGGAATGAAGTATACTCCGATTTCCATTTCTCCGGAACAGGCACAGTTCCTGGAAACTCGTAAATTCCAAATCAATGAAATTGCTCGAATTTTCAGAGTCCCTCCCCATATGGTGGGTGACCTTGAGAAGTCGAGCTTTTCTAATATTGAGCAGCAATCCCTTGAATTTGTGAAATACACTTTGGACCCGTGGGTCATCCGTTGGGAGCAGTCCATTATGAGGGCATTGCTTTCCAATACAGAAAAGAAGGACTATTTCGTGAAATTCAATCTGGAAGGTCTGCTCCGTGGTGATTATCAAAGCCGTATGAACGGCTACGCCATTGGCCGCCAGAACGGTTGGATGAGTGCAAACGATATCCGTGAACTGGAAAACCTCGACCGTATTCCTACGGAAGAAGGCGGCGACCTTTACCTTATTAACGGCAATATGCTCCCCTTAAAAGATGCGGGTGCTTTTGCAAATACACCTGACAATGACGGAAAGGAGGAAAAACCCGATGAAGAAGTTCTGGAAGTGGAAGAACCAGGCACAGACGGAAACGATGCCGGAGGCGAGGACACTGTTTCTGAACGGAACAATCGCAGAAGAAAGCTGGTTTGATGATGATGTCACACCACAGCTTTTCAAGGATGAACTGATGGCAGGCTCCGGAGATATTACCGTTTGGATTAACTCGCCCGGCGGTGACTGTGTGGCGGCTGCCCAAATCTACAATATGCTGATGGACTATCAGGGCAATGTCACGGTCAAGATTGACGGTATCGCTGCCTCCGCAGCATCCGTGATTGCGATGGCAGGCACAAAGGTGCTGATGTCCCCTGTGTCTATGATGATGATTCATAATCCGATGACGGTTGCTTTCGGTGATTCTGCGGAAATGCAGAAAGCCATCGAAATGCTGGCGAGCGTGAAGGATTCCATCATCAATGCCTATGAAATCAAGACAGGATTGTCCCGCACAAAGCTGTCACACCTTATGGACGCTGAAACATGGATGGATGCAAATAAGGCCGTGGAACTCGGCTTTGCAGATGAAATCATGCAGCGTTCCGACAGTGCCGAGGATATGGAGCTACCTGCGGTTTCCATGCTTTATTCCAAGGCAAATGTGGTCAATTCCCTTATGGACAAGGTTGCCGCCAAGTGTGCAATCAAGTCCGAACCAACCCGTAAAACCAAAGCCGATGACCTTATGGCAAGGCTAAATCTTATCAAAAACTGGAGGTAATTTATTATGACGATTAATGAACTGCGCGAAAAGCGTAACCAGGCTTGGCAGGCTGCAAAGGCATTTGTGGAAACCAAGCGCGACAAGGACGGTCTGCTTTCCGATGAGGATGCAAAGACCTATGCACAGATGGAGAAGAAGGTTCAGGACTACGGTGCTGAAATCGAGCGTATGGAGGCTATGGCAGCTATGGATGCACAGCTTTCCAAACCTACTTCTGCTCCGATTACGGAAAAGCCTATGAACGGCAATTCCGCACATGACCAGAAGCCTAAGACAGGACGTGCTTCTGATGCCTACAAGGACGGTATGCTTAAGGCACTCCGTACCAACTTCCGCAATGTGTCAAATGTTCTCCAGGAGGGCGTTGATGCCGATGGCGGTTACCTTGTTCCGGAAGAGTACGATACCCGTTTGATTGAGGCATTGGAGGAAGAAAACATCTTCCGTAAGCTCGGTCATACCATCACTACCAGTGGTGAGCGTAAAATTAACATCGCAGCCACTAAGCCTGCGGCAGCGTGGATTGACGAGGGTGAGGAACTCACCTGGGGTGATGCGAAGTTCGCCCAGATCAACCTGGATGCCCACAAGCTTCATGTTGCTGTGAAGGTAACTGAGGAGCTTCTGTATGACAATGCATTCGGTCTTGAGAAGTACATTCTCCGTCAGTTTGCAAAGGCTCTCGCCAATGCAGAAGAGGATGCTTTCCTCAACGGTACCGGTGTAGGTCAGCCTTTGGGTCTGCTTGCATCTGAAGGTGGTGCGGAAATTGGTGTGACTGCTGCATCTGCAACGGACATCACTGCCGATGAACTCATTGACCTTGTGTACTCCCTTAAGCGTCCTTACCGTAAGAACGCCAAGTTCATCTGCAATGACCAGACCTTGGCTGCCATCCGTAAGCTGACTGACAAGAACGGCCGTTATCTTTGGCAGGATTCCGTGCAGGCAGGAGAACCTGGCAGACTGTTGGGTTATGAGGTACACACTTCTCCTTATTTCCCTGTAATCACTGCGGGTATGCCTGCCATTGCCTTTGGTGACTACAGTTACTACAACATCGGTGACCGTGGTATTCGTTCCTTTGCGGAACTTAAGGAACTCTTCGCCGGAAACGGTATGGTCGGCTTTGTTGCCAAGGAGCGTGTAGACGGCAAGTTGGTACTTCCTGAAGCTGTGAAGTTGCTCACTATGGCTACTGCCTAAGATGGGAGGTGGCGGTGATGAGCGAACTTCTGACGAAGGTTAAGGAAAATCTGATACTGGAACATTCAGCGGATGATGGACTGATTGAAAGGTTCATCACCGCCGCCGTTTCTTATGCGGAAAGTTATCAGCATATTGCAGCAGGATATTATACGGAAAATGCGATGCCAGCCACTACCGAACAGGCAGTGATTATGCTGGCATCCCATTTCTATGAATCCAGGGACGGCTCTACAGGCGGTTTCTTTGCTGATAATGTGCAGGCAGGTCAGCAGGTATGGAACACGGTCAACCTTCTTTTAAGGCTCGACCGAGATTGGAAGGTGTGACATGAGTTTCGGAAAAATGAACGGATTTGCAGACATTATTATCACAAAAAAGGTAAAGGACAGCGAGGGTTTCTCTGCTACGGCGGATGAAATCCTCGCCTCTGTCCGTGTTTACAGAGAAGGCCGTCACGGTAGTGAGCGTTGGGCAAATCTTGCTGCATTCTCCGAGGCAACAGACCTGTTCCGCTTTCGATGTATTCCCGGTCTTAATGTTACCACCGACCACATTTTGGTCTGTGAGGATGGAAGGTTTGAAATCACATCCGTAGAGGATGTCAAGGGGCGTGGAATGTATACGGAGGTACTTGCGAAAAAGGTGGTGGCATCCGGTGGCTAAAGTAGACATTAAGATGCCGGAGGACTTTCTGGAGCGTATCTCAAGGCTTGGTTCAGACTTTGACCCTGTGGCACAAAAAGTGCTTGAAGCCGGAGGCGAGATTGTTCTTGCTAAGGCACAGAGCAACCTTTCTTCTGTAGTAGGAAGTGGTACAAAGTATGAATCCCGCTCCACGGGAGAACTGGAAAGTGCCCTTGGTCTGTCTGCTGTGAAGATGGATAAAAACGGCAATCACAATATCAAGGTTGGTTTTGCAGAACCTCGCCGTGACGGTATCAGTAATGCAAAATTGGCGAATATCATCGAATATGGCAAACACGGTCAGCCTGCCAAACCTTTTATGAAACCTGCAAAAACTGCATCCCGTGCTGCCTGTATCAGTGCCATGCAGGATAAATTTGAAGAGGAGGTCAGAAAGCTGTGAGTGTACTGTCAGATATCAATGAAACCTTGGAGCCGCTTGGCATTCCGCTTGAAACGGGTGCTTTTAAAGGTCAGGCTCCGGATAAATATATCGTAGTAGTTCCTATGGCAGACAGCTTTGAACTTCATGCTGACAATACTCCAGGATGCGATATCCAGGAGGCTCGAATTTCTCTGTATGCCAAAGGCAGCTACACAAAAGATAAAAATTTGATTGTCCGTGCCTTGATTGGCGCGGATTTTACCATAACCGACCGCAGATATATCGGTTATGAAACCGAAACAGGCTACTTCCATTACAACGTGGATGTGGCAAAACACTATGAAATGGAGGAATAAACAATGGCTACTATCGGTCTTGATAAACTTTTTTATGCCAAAATCACCGAAGATGAAACGGGAGATGAAACCTACGGTACTCCGGTGCAACTGGCAAAGGCAATGAACGCCGACCTTTCGGTGGAACTTGCCGAGGCAACCCTTTATGCCGATGATGGTGCATCGGAAATCGTAAAGGAATTTAAGAACGGCACACTTTCTCTTGGTGTGGATGATATCGGTGCTTCTGTGGCATCCGACCTTACGGGTGCGACCATTGATGCAAACGGCGTTGTGGTGTCTGCAAGTGAGGATGGCGGTGAGCCTGTAGCTGTGGGTTTCCGTGCAAAGAAATCCAACGGCAAATACAAGTATTACTGGCTCTATCGTGTGAAGTTCGGTATTCCTGCCACAAACCTTGCTACCAAGGGTGACAGTATTACTTTCTCTACACCTACTATTGAGGGTACGATTCTTCGCCGCAACAAAGTGGACGGCAAGGGCAAGCATCCTTGGAAGGCAGAGGTCACGGAAGGTGATGCTGCCGTAACTTCGGAAATTATCACGAACTGGTATCAGGAAGTATATGAACCTTCCTTTGCTACAGAAACGGCTGAATAAGGAGGATATGACACATGGATAACGAACGCTCTGCAATTATCAATATCGGTGGTGACGAGTATACATTGCTTCTCACTACTAAAGCTACCAAGGAAATCGCAGGACGCTACGGTGGTCTTGAGAACCTTGGTGATAAGCTGATGAAGTCTGAAAATTTCGAGATGGCTATCGGTGAAATCGTATGGCTGATTACGCTGCTTGCCAATCAGTCCATCCTTGTCCACAATCTGAAGAACAAGGATAACAAGCGTGATGTCCTCACGGAGGAGATGGTGGAACTTTTGACTTCTCCTTTGGATCTGGCAGACTACAAGGTTGCCATTACGGAGGCTTTGTATAAGGGCACCAAGCGTAATATCCAAAGCGAGGACAACTCAAAAAACGCAGTGGTCGGGTAACAGACGAGGAACTGTTCACCCGGCTATTGTATTACGGCATCAGTCAGCTTCATCTGTCAATGGATGAGGTGTGGCTGATGCCGTTTGGTTTGCTGTTGGATTTGTGGGAGTGCCACAAGCAGTACACAGGCGCAGCAAAACCGAAACGAGAGTATTTCATTGACGATATCATTCCGGACGGGATTTAAGGAGGTGGTTTGATGGCGGATGATTTTGGTCTGAAGATTGGTCTTGAAGGTGAAAAAGAATTTAAGAAAGCGTTGTCCGAAATCAACCAGTCCTTTAAGGTTCTGGGGTCGGAAATGAAGGTTGTGACCTCGCAGTTCGACAAAAACGATAATTCCGTGCAGGCACTGACCACAAGAAATCAGGTGCTGAATAAGGAAATCGAGGCACAGAAACAAAAAATCGAAACTTTAAGGCAGGCACTTTCTAACGCATCTGAGTCCTTCGGAGAAAATGACCGAAGGACTCAGCAGTGGCAAATCCAACTGAATAATGCTACGGCGGCGCTCAATGACATGGAGCGTGAACTTGACCGAAATAATACGGCTTTGGATGAAGCAGAGCGTGAGATGGATGATGCCGCCGACAGTGCGGATGATCTGGAAGAAGAAATCGAAGATGCGGGAGATGCTGCCGATGATTCCGAGGGCAAATTCTCAAAACTTGGTGGAACACTAAAAGCTGTTGGTGTGGCAATGGGTGCGGTGGTCACGGCTGCCGCTGCCGCCGCCGTTTCACTTGGAAAAGCGGTGGTAGAAGCCTACGGTGAGTATGAGCAGTTAGTCGGTGGTATCGATACGCTGTTTAAAGACTCATCTGCATCTTTACAGGAATACGCCAATAATGCCTATAAGACGGCGGGTATGTCGGCAAATGACTATATGTCCACGGTCACATCTTTTTCTGCCTCACTGATTTCTTCCCTTGGGGGCGATACTGAGGCAGCAGTGAAGTATGCGGATATGGCCATTACTGATATGGCAGATAACGCCAACAAGATGGGTACAGACATATCCCTCATTCAGAATGCCTACCAGGGATTTGCCAAGCAAAACTATACAATGCTGGACAACCTAAAACTCGGCTATGGCGGTACCAAGACCGAAATGGAGCGTTTGCTTGCTGATGCGCAGGCTATTTCCGGTATTGAATATGACATCAGTTCCTATGCGGATGTGGTGGAGGCTATCCACGTTATCCAAGAAAGCATGGGTGTGGCAGGAGCAACGGCAGCAGAAGCCGAGCATACCATCGAAGGCTCCATGAACGCCATGAAGGCTGCCATCGATAACCTCATCGTTGGTTTTGGTAATGCAGATGCTGACATTGAGATGCTCTGCAACAATGTGGTGGATGCGTTTCAGGATGTGCTGACCAATATTACCCCGGTCATTGAGAATATCATCTCGGCACTGCCAACGGCTCTGAACGCACTGCTTTCGACCGTAGGAGAATTACTGCCGACCTTATTGGATATGGTGGTTGACCTGTTCTCCCAAGTGCTGAATACCATACTGACTATGCTGCCGGAACTTATCCCTGTGGTCATTGATGCGTTAATGACCATCGTGAATACGCTGATAGAAAATCTGCCTCTGCTCATCGATGCCGCCATTCAGATAGTGATGTCTTTGGTACAGGGCATTGGAGAGGCGCTGCCTACATTGATTCCAACGGCAGTACAGGCAGTCATTACCATTGTGCAGAGTCTGATTGACAGTCTGCCGATGATACTGGATGCGGCTTTGCAGCTTATCATGGGATTGGCACAGGGACTTCTTGATGCAATTCCGGTGCTGATTGAGGCACTGCCTTCCATCATACTTGCTATTGTGGATTTTGTGATTGGTGCAATCCCTCAAATTATAGATACAGGTATTCAGCTTCTGACCTCGTTGGTTTCTGCATTGCCAGAAATCATCGTGGCAATCGTGGAGGCTATCCCGCAGATTATTGAGGGTATCATCACAGCAGTGCTTGGTTCTATTCCGCAGATTATCGAGGCAGGCATCGACCTTTTAGTGGCACTCATCCAGGCACTGCCGGAAATCATTACAACGATTGTTGCTGCAATTCCTGAAATTATCAGTTCTGTGGTCAATGCACTGATTAACAGCATTCCGCAAATCGTACAGGCGGGTATTACCTTGCTGACTTCACTGATTAAGAATTTGCCGACTATTATTGTGACAATCGTGAAGGCTGTGCCTCAGATTATTTCCGGACTTGTGAATGCCTTGAGTAAAGGCGTATCTCAAATGGCACAGGTCGGTGGCAACCTTGTCAAAGGCTTGTGGCAGGGCATCCAGTCCCTTGCATCCTGGCTTTGGAACAAGGTATCCGGTTGGATTTCCTCTATCTGGGACGGTATCTGTGATTTCTTCGGCATCCATTCGCCTTCGGATGAGATGGCATGGATTGGCGAGATGTTGGTGGAAGGCTTGGCAGGTGCTATCAATACCAGCGGTAAAGACGCTGTTGCAGCCGCTGAAGGTATGAGTCAGGACATCAATGATGTGATGCAGAGCCTTGCGGATGATATGACTACGGCACTTCCTACAGATTTCAATGTGAATAGTACTGTCAACCGAAATGACACCGTTTCCGGTATGGGAACGGGTTATGGTGCGCTGATTACCATTCAGCAGATGATTGTAAGGAGCGAAGAGGATATCCGTAAGATTTCCCAGGAACTTTACAACTTGATTCAGAGTGGTTCCCGTGCGCAGGGACATTTTACTACAGCATAAAGGAGGGTTTTGACCTATGGGTTTTATTTTTAATGATATTACATCGGCAAGCATGGGCGTCAAAGCCCGTCTGACCTCTTGGCAGGTGTGTGGTAAACTTCGAAACTTTACCACCACTGTGCCTGGTAAATATGGTGTGGCAGATTTTGGTGCAGACTTTGATTACCGTGAAATCAAGATACAGTGCAATATCTATCCGAAACACAGCTTCACATCATTGGTATCTGCCTTGGATGACATTGCTGCATGGCTTGACCCTGTGCAGGGACTCCGTCAGCTTGTGCTTGATGATGTGCCGGATAGATATTTTATGGCAAGGCTTAATGATGCAGTGGATTGTGAAAGGCTCATCCGTTCGGCGGGCAGCTTTGAACTGAAGTTTTTCTGTCCTGACCCGTTCGGATATGCTATCACGGATGAAACTTTCTCCATTGTGGAGGAAGGGGTTCACACCATTACAAGAACGATTGGCAATATTGAGTCACTGCCTGTGTATCGCATTAAGGGTGTGATAACCGCAGGTGCAAGCAATTATATCAGCATTACCACAAACGGCACGGAACTGAAAATCGTAAATGCCACGCTTTCCGAGGGAGAAACCCTCATCGTGGATACTGATAAAATGACCGCCTATGTGGTGGATGAAAACGGAGAAACGCTCCGCAATGGTCTGCCATATTTGCAGGAACTAAACTTTCCGACACTGGCTGTCGGAGATAACACGGTAACCGTGGAAGTAAGCAATGCCACGCTGACCGAATTACAGATACAAGCCAAGAGCAGATGGAGGTGACGGTATGTCTTTGAAAACAATTCTGAATAAACAGACGGATTTTACAGGTGAGTTTCCTGCAGAGTATGCTGCCTCCGGTTTATGGCGTTTCAATGAGTCTGCACCGGATGATAATACGGCACTTGCTGATTCTTCCGGTTGTGGACGCAATTTTACGGTTGTGAACTGGTCTGGAACTACGGCAAATCTTTTGAAGAGTCCGAAAGGCAGACAGATTCGTTTTAACATCAATAATCCAACTTCTGAAAAGACCCATCTGCAGGTGACCAATGACGGCAATATTTTTGCAAATCTTGGAGAGCGTATTATCGTGGGTGGTTGGATGTGCCCTACCACCTATTCCGTTGGTAATACATTCTGTCCGATTTTCAATACCCGTTATGGTCCGGGACAGCCGATTTTCTATCTGTCTTTGTACTCCGGAAAACCGAGAATTATGCTTTATAACGCTTCTGGCAGTCTTATCCTTGATAAGACCGTGACACCGACTTTTTCATTAAAGAATGGTGTGTGGTATTTCATTGCCGGAGTTATCGAGACTACAAGTAAGAAGTTCACCTATGTGGTGGGTGACCGCTCCACAGGCGAAGTTTGGAAATCTGAGGTTCTGACATTTACGGGAGAACTGAACCGCTCCTGCGTTGCAGATCTGGTTATTGGTATGCACGCTACTACCTATTACTATGCAGGTGGTTTTGATGAGTGGTTTCTGGACTGCAATTCAACGCTTACTGCGGATGATTTGGTGGACTTTTTTCATGCAACCATTCTTTGTAATGGTGCAGATAATTCTTCGGATGTAGATGCCACTACCGATGTAAGCGGTGTTACATTGAAAGCAACGAATGGTGTTTATCCGGAAAGCGGTATCCTCTATACCAAGGCTATGGAATGTAACCTTTCCGGTACAGGCAGAGTGTCTTATACCAGTGAGTACGTTGCGGGAACAACGGCAGTGGCATCGGTGGAAACATCCACCAGTGATGACCTTGTGGATTGGAGTGATTGGGTTGCTGTTGGAACAGACGGGAAACTGCAATCTCCGAATCGAAACTATATCCGTTTCAAAGTGACGCTGACCACTACGGATACTTCAAAAACACCGAAACTTATCGATATCCGTCTTTATGATATTCCAAAAGCACCATATGAAAAAATCGGCTATGCCCGTCCTGTGGTTTTGGACGATAACGGAGCGTGGGAGGCCATTTTAGAAAATGCCTATAACATCATTGTCACGGGTGAAATCAATGGTGAGGATACACTGACATTTTCTATTCCGTTCCGTGACGGTAAGCGTAAATACTTGGAAAACGAAAAGAAAATCCAGATTGTGGATGACATTTATAAGGTGCGAACCATCACTGATGTGAAGGACACTGCGGGAAATACAGTTACACAAGTGTATGCCGAAGCGGAATTTTACGATTTGACCTTTTCTGTTCGTAAGGAAGAAAAGAAGTTTGATGCAGAAACAGCGGATATTGCCATGTCTTATGCCTTGGCTGATACGGAGTGGAGTGTGGGAACGGTTAATGTTACATCAAAGCGTACCTGGACTTCTACGGAGAAAAATGCTCTCTCCATTCTTCGCAGTGTTGCCAATCTCCACGGTGGTGACCTCGTATTTGACTGTCCGAACCGATTGGTGCATCTGCTTACGGTCAACGGCAAAGACAGCGGTGCCCTATTTGCCTACAAAAAGAACATGAAAAGCATTGAACGAGTGGTGGATACCCGTTCCCTTGTAACAAGGCTTTATGCGGTCGGTGCCAACGGCATGACCTTTGCTGATATCAATAATGGAAAAGCGTATCTTGAGGATTTCACTTATTCCAAAGAAGTACGCATTACCACCCTTGATTGTTCTTCTTTCACCAATCCGTATCAGATGAAGGAATACACTGCCATGCGTCTTGCAGAATACTGTAAGCCTGCCGTATCTTATGTGCTGAATGCGATGGACTTATCAGTTCTGACGGGTTATGAACATGAGGCATGGAACTTAGGTGATTATGTCCGTGTGGAAGATAAGGATTTGGGTCTTTCGGTCACTACCCGTATCGTGCGCCGAGAATACAATCTGCAGGAGCCTTGGAACACCGTTCTGGAACTTTCCACCACACTAAAGAATCTGGGCAGTTCGGTGAGTTCCATTGATACCATTGCCGATGCACTGGAAGGCACAGGAATGGTATCCAACAACGATATCCGAGAACTTGTTCCGTTCAATCATCTGCGAAATTCCCGTGCAGACGATGGACTGGCATATTGGGTCAGTTCTGGTTTTGAGGCAGACGGAGAAAACGGTGCATCCGGTACAGCATCTTTTAGGGCAGAAGGTGTTGCAGGCATGACAAAAAGTCTGTATCAGACTGTGTATCCTTCCAACCGCAGCAGTTATACACTGTCGGCGCAGATTGCATCGGAGAATTTGAAGAAACTTTCCGATAATGCCCAGGTCGGCATTGAAGTAGTGATTGAATATGAGGACGGCAGCACCGAAACCCGATTCATTGACCTTTACTGATGGAGGTGTCTATGGCTTATTTTTCTAAAACATCGGAGAAGATAATGCCTGAAAATTACTTCTCCAAAGTGAAATCTATTACCGTGCGTGTGTGCGTGACCAACTGCACAGGCACTTTTTATATTACAGACCTTTTGCTGCAGCCGGGTTCGGTTGCTACGGGATGGGTAGGTCATCCCTGTGAAATCAAGTGGGTGCTTGATGGCTAATCCGGTATTCATTCGTTTGGCAGAGGTTATCAATAAAAAGCAGGATATGCGTGTTGTGAACGTTACCGTGAAACCTACCATCACGGACTGCTCCGGCACCATTTGGTTTACTGACCTGCAATTACAGGAAGGTCCTGCACTGACAGGGTATGTGCCACATACGGAGAGTCGACTTGCCAAAGGCAATAAAGTATGGTTCAACGGTGTGGTTCGTTCCGCGGAAACAGTGATTGTCTGTAACCTTGGAGAAACTTCCGGTGGGTTGGATATTCATATTTATCCAAAGTCTGATATGGCAGCAGGCTCGGTGCAGCTTTCCCAAGGTGTGGGTGGACAGAAGGTAAGATTCCCAAACGCACTGGCAGCAGAAGATGATCTGGCACTGCTTGCTTCTGTAAGAGAATGTACGAAGAATGGTGTCACAGAACTAAAAGAGGGATTTTATCAATACAGTGCCGCTTGGGATTCCAAGCATAAGGTTACCTTGGAGGACGGCAAGTCTGCCAGGGTGCTTTTTGAATTACAGGAAATGACGGACGGAGGTGTGTCGATTTGAGGGATAAACTGAAAGGCAAACGTATTATGGTGTGGACATTTATGGGTAATTCCAGAATGTATGAGGCCTTGCGTGATTACGGTGACCGAATCGATACTATCGGTCTATTTTCCTTTAAGGTAGACAAGACAGGAACAATTACCGAGAGCGGCGTTCCCATCAGCAATATGCTGACATACATCAACAAATGGCCACATATCCGATGGTTGCTTACTGTTGCTAACGATGGTGCAAATTCAATTTTTAAGGCTCTGCGTGATAACACGGACGGTGCGCAGGATAAGTTCTGCTCTGAACTTGTGCGTATCATGGAAAAGTATCCGTGGTGCAATGGTGTGGATATCGACTTGGAAAAAGGAGATGACTATTCCACCCACGCAGTATCCACGGCAATGTTCAAGCACATCTACGAAACGGTAAAAGCCTATGACTCCACCAAAGAGATGAACATCTGCCTTCCGGGTATGACTTCTGTTAACGGTTCGGTGGGTGGTGAGAACTGGTGCGTGTATGGTGACCTTGATAAATATTGCGATACTGCATCTATCATGAGTTACGGTATGGCTTGGGCGGGTTCTGCTCCCGGTCCTGTTTCTCCGAGGAGTTGGCTTGAGGGTATTTACGATTATGCTACGAAGGTAATGAATCCCGACAAGGTTTTCCTTGGTATGCCTGCTTACGGTTGGAACTGGCAGATTTACGATACGCCGGAGAACCTTGGGAAATATTATCGTGGTACATCTAACACCTATTACGCCGCAAAATACTGGATGCAGGGTGTCTATAATTTTACCGATGATGCACCTCCCCAACCCTTTATCCCTATTGTTTCCTATTGGGACGATTACGATATGGGGCCGTGGGCATTGCCTCATGTGTACGATTATATGGAAGGCAGGGATGCCACAGATTATTCCTATCCGCTTATGACTGAAACCTATAATCGCAGACGATACCTTACGGCATACGCTAAACAGCAGCACACGGAATTTGGAGAAATTCTCATTGACCGTGGTGCCGAACCGGACAGCTATGACGGTGTGGTTTCTGTATCAAAAACACTGGTCACTTTAGGTGATGAGGGTTCTGCTACCTACAATTTTACGATTGATAAGGCAGGCACTTATGATGTGGCGGTTCGTCTGTGTTACCCATTCTGGGATAAAAACAGCATTTATGCATCTCTTGATGGCAGTACGGTTCATTTCTCCGAGAACAGGCTATGGTGGCCATATTGGAGGACTACCTTCTGGGCGACACTTGCCAAGGGGGTGAGACTTTCTGCAGGAGAACATACACTGACTATTTCCGTTGGTGTAAACGGTGTGCAGTTTTATGGTTTCCGTGTCTGTACCGATTTTTCTGAACAACCAACAGCGGGAGAAGCAGAATATACCCTTGCACCACGAAAGTTTAAAGATGTGAATGGAGATATGGTGGGTCCTGCAACGGGATTTAAGTTGACACTGGAAATGCTCCGCCGAAAGCCTGACTCCGCTCTTGTGTGGTATGAGGATTTCCGTGACGAAGAGAAGATACCGGAAAGCTACTGGACAGTTCTATCCGGTGAGTGGAATGTGTGGCAAGACCCGGAAAGTATGGCAAAACGACCATACTCACAGCTTGAAGGTTATGGTCAGCTTGCATGGAATTATAATGGATTTTCTGATATCCACCTTCGGGCGCAGATTATCTTTCCGGCAAATGGTAGCGGTAAGGCGGGTATCTTCATTGGAACATTATTTTGTTGCCTTAACTATGATACACAGCGTTTGGAATTGTATGAGGGTTCTACGCTGAAAGGCAGTTACGCCATGATAATTTCAAAAACTTCAAAGGCTGACCTTCGCAGCAATCCAAATGTTTACACCATTGAAATGCGTAAACGTGGAAACAAGGTGCGGGTGTATTCCTCTACATTCAATACGCTGCGATTTACTGCAACGGTAAGCAGTGGCGGTGGGTATGCGGGGATTCGTTCTGAAAATCAAATCAACTGTCAATTGCTCCGTTTGGGAGATGCCTGGACGTATGAGCCATATGAGAGATTTGATGTGGTAATGCCGGATGGAACGGAAACTTCCTATGGCAGAATCGAGAGAAGTAACTGCACATGGGATGAGGAGTTCCAAGTATTTACGCTTACTTCCGATGTGGAAGAATACTCTACCAGAAGCGAAGATATTTCTCTGGACTACGAATTTTATCATTCCCACATCATGCCCCTTGAGTGTGGATATGATTATGGAACAAAAATTATCCCAAGGGATATCAACATCTGGATTTCCAGACTGTTCCTTGGGGATTCGGACGGCTTTTCCATTCTGTATTATCAGGACGTGGACAGCCTGATCTATTGGGCGAACCAGGCAGCATATCGTTGGAAACTGCGAGGGATGTGTATGTGGTCCCTTGGACAGGAAGATATGCGAGTCTGGGAGTGGCTGCCTAAACAAACGGAATAACGGCTTGAAGGGTATCTGCCAATGTGGTGGGTGCCCTTTTTGCATACAAAAATTAATGAAAGCGAGGATTTTACTATGAAGGATTTATGGAATACCATTCAAATCATCTTTACTGCCCTTGGCGGCTGGCTAGGTTGGTTCTTGGGAGGCTTTGACGGTCTTCTGTATGCACTGGTGGCGTTCGTGGTTGTGGACTACATCACGGGCGTTATGTGTGCCATTGCAGATAAGAACCTCTCCAGTTCCGTTGGTTTTAAAGGTATCTGCCGTAAGGTGTTGATTTTTACTTTGGTAGGCATCGCACATATCATTGATGCCAATGTTATCGGTGACGGCAGCGTACTCAGAACGGCGGTTATTTTCTTCTATCTCTCCAATGAGGGTGTGAGCCTTTTGGAAAACGCATCCCACCTTGGTTTGCCGATTCCGGAGAAGATGAAGGATATCCTGGAGCAACTCCATAACCGTGCAGAAAATACGGAAAGTGAGGACAAGTAATATGAATTTACACAAACTTATTTTAACGGAAAATGCCTGCTACAAGGCGGGCAGGAAAATCACGGTCAAAGGCATCATGGTTCATTCCACGGGTGCCAACAACCCTAATCTGAAACGCTATGTGGGTCCCGACGATGGTCTGCTTGGCAAAAACCAGTATGGCAATCACTGGAACACTTATCATCCCGGCGGAAGAGAGGTCTGCGTTCATGCCTTTATCGGCAAGCTGGCTGACGGTACGATTGCAACCTATCAGACACTCCCTTGGAATCATCGTGGATGGCACGCCGGAGGCAGTGCAAACAATACTCATATCGGTTTTGAAATCTGCGAGGACGGTCTTACGGATTATGCCTACTTTAAGAAGGTGTACCGTGAGGCCGTAGAACTTTGTGCCTACCTTTGTAAGGAGTACGGATTGACCGAGCAGAACATCATCTGTCACAGTGAGGGTTATAAACAGGACGTTGCATCCAACCACGGAGATGTAATGCACTGGTTTCCGAAACACGGCAAGAGCATGGATACTTTCCGTGCCGAGGTAAAGGCTCTGCTTGCTGCCGATACCAAGGAGGACACCGAAGATACTGCCGAGCCTGTGGTGACCTATCCTGAAAAGCTGACATCCGGTTATTACCGTGTGCGTAAGACATGGAAGGACAGCAAATCACAAGTAGGTGCGTATCGTATCCTTTCCAATGCAAAGACGGCTGCCGATAAGAACCCCGGCACTTTTGTTTTTGCCAATGATGGAACTGCCATTTACCCTGCGGATGAAACCGCCGAGCCGGATTACCGTATCCATACGGTGGTCAAAGGTGATACCCTGTGGGAGATTGCAGAGCGGTATCTTGGTAAAGGTGCAAGATACACCGAAATTAAAAAGCTGAACGGACTGACTTCCAATGTGATTTATAGCGGTTGGAAACTGAAGATTCCGAACTAATATGATGCCCTTTGAGGATTTTTCCTTGAAGGGCATTATTTTTTTTGCTTTTAAGGGGGTTCGATTCAGCCTGTCTTTTCGCATATAGGCAGAGGAAACATTTCCACTGTTGAATGATTGGAGGAATCGAAATGGAAGTACAGAGAATTGAGAATTTTAAGATACCAAATGCCGTTGCACATGAGATTACGCAGGAAGAATTGCAGAAGGAATATGATTATTACAGGGCGCAGAAAGTCTTGGAAACCATGTTTATGTTCGGCATGATTTCTGTGGATGAATTTCACAAAATATCGGCTGTAAATCGCAAAACTTTCTCCCCGTTTCTGTCAGAGATTATGCCGTAAATGACTTGCTATTTCTGCGATAGTACGGGAATATGTCACTACCCAAAAAGTGAGGTGAGTTGATGAAAAGGATAACAAAAATCGGGGCAAATGAATCCTCGGTTCAGAAGAAAAAACTAAAGGTTGCAGCCTATTGCCGAGTTTCTACGGCAAGTGATGAACAGCTTATCAGCCTTGAAGCACAAAAGGCCCATTATGAAAATCATATCCGTGCCAATGACGAATGGGAGTATGTTGGTCTTTACTATGACGAGGGTATCACAGGCACGAAAAAGGATGTCCGTGCCGGACTGCTTTCTATGATTGCAGACTGCGAGGACGGTAAGATTGAATTTATTATTACCAAGTCAATCAGTCGATTTGCCCGTAACACTACGGACTGCCTGGAAATGGTGCGAAAGCTGACAGATTTGGGCATTTCCATTTTCTTTGAAAAAGAAAATATTAACACGGGTTCGATGGAGAGTGAACTGATGCTTTCCATTTTAAGCAGTCTGGCAGAAAGCGAGTCGGTATCCATTTCCGAAAACAGTAAATGGTCGGTGCAGAAACGCTTTCAGAACGGAACCTTTATTATTGCCTATCCTCCATACGGCTATGACAATGATAACGGCACGATGGTTATTGTGCCGGAGCAGGCAGAGATTGTAAAAGAGATTTTTGCAGCCTGCCTTGCTGGAAAAGGTACACACGCTATAGCCAAGGACCTGAATGCCCGTGGCATCAAGACCAAAAAGAATGGTAAATGGGGCGCGGGTGCCATAAACGCCATTCTTACCAATGAAAAATACACAGGTGATGTAATTTTTCAAAAGACCTACAGTGACAGCAATTTTAACCGCCATATCAATTACGGAGAGCGTGACCGTTTCCTTTGCGAGAACCATCATGAACCGATTATCAGTCATGAGGATTTTGAAAAGGTACGCATGGTGCTTGACCAGAGAGCGATGGAAAAAGGCAATGGAACGGATACCTATCGATATCAGAACCGTTATTGTTTCTCCGGTAAAATCAAATGTGGCGAATGCGGGACTACTTTTAAGCGTAGGCAGCATTACAAGCCAAGCGGCAATTATGTGGCTTGGACTTGCGGAAAGCATCTGGAAAACAAGCAAGAATGCTCCATGCTCTACATTTCGGATGACAGCGTTAAGCTGGCTTTTCTGACCATGATGAATAAGCTGACCTATGGTCATCAGGTGGTCTTGAAACCGCTGTTACGCACTCTGCGAGGAATGGATGACAAAGACAGATTGCTCCGTATTCAGGAATTGGATATCTGCATTGAAAGTAATACCGACCGAAAGCAGATTCTTACAAATCTGATGGCAACAGGGGTATTAGAGCCTAATGTTTTTAATCAAGAAAACGCTGCCCTTACTATGGAAGAGCAAAAGCTACGGGCAGAAAAAGAGAAGTTAGTTAATTTCGTTGGCGGTGACAAGACACGAATTAAGGAACTGCAAAAGCTGATGACTTTCACCACCAAAGGTGTGATGCTGACAGCATTCGAAGATGAAACCTTCCTTGCCTATGTGGAAAGTATCACGGTAGAGTCCCGAGCAAAGATTGTGTTCCACTTAAAATGCGGATTGAATCTGACGGAAAGGTTGGTGAGTTAAATGACAGCACATATTCCATACGGATATCGGATTGTAGAAGGAAAAGCTGTGGTAGATGAGATTCAGGCAGAACAGGTCAGAAAGTTTTTCGAAGAATACATTTCCGGCAAAGCACTGAAAGTTGCAGCAGAAAATGTTGGAATAAAGATTTATCACGGCAGTGCCGGAAGGATGCTTCGAAATACCCGTTATCTTGGGGAAGATTATTACCCTGCCATCATTGATCAGGAACTGTTCGACAGAGCCGAAGAAGAAAGACAGTCCAGAGCCAATCAGCTTGGCAGGGTCAGAGAACTGCAAGGTAAAGAAATGCCTGCCGTTCCCCTGCATTTTACAATGGGGCGACAGACAAAAGTTATTTATGACCCTTACGAACAGGCTGAATACGCCTATAGTTTGATAGAAAGTGAGATGAATGCAAATGGAACCAGTTAAAAACATAACGGTAATTCCGGCACGTAGACGTGTTGGCAACACCGCTAAAGAATCAGAAATACCAAAACTGCGTGTGGCAGCCTACTGCCGAGTTTCCACTGACAGTGATGAACAGGCCACCAGTTATGAGGCGCAGGTGGAGCATTATACCGATTACATTCGCAAAAATCCGGAATGGGAGTTTGCCGGAATATTTGCTGATGACGGGATATCCGGAACTAACACGAAAAAACGAGAAGAGTTCAACCGCATGATTGATGAGGCTAGGGCGGGTAAAATCGATATGATTGTTACCAAGTCCATCAGCCGATTTGCGCGAAACACTTTAGACTGCCTAAAATACATCAGGCAGCTTAAGGAAAAGAATATTCCCGTTTATTTTGAAAAGGAAAATATCAACACGATGGATGCCAAGGGCGAGGTGTTGCTTACCATCATGGCGAGCCTTGCACAGCAGGAAAGCCAGTCCTTATCACAGAACGTAAAGTTAGGGTTTCAGTATCGTTATCAGCAGGGGCAGATTACCGTGAATCACAATCGTTTTCTTGGATACACCAAGGATGAAAAAGGACAGTTGATTATTGAACCCGATGAAGCGGAAGTGGTCAAACGAATTTACAGAGAGTACCTGGAAGGTGCAAGTTTGCAGCAGATTGGCAGAGGCTTGGAGGCTGACGGAATTCTGACAGGCGCCGGGAAGAAGAAATGGCGACCGGAAACCCTGCAAAAAATCCTCAAGAACGAAAAGTATATCGGAGATGCCCTTCTGCAAAAGACCTATACCGTGGATTTCTTGGAGAAGAAGCGTGTTCCGAACAACGGATTGGTTCCGCAGTATTATGTGGAAAACAGCCATGAAGCCATTATCCCCCGCGACCTTTATATGCAGGTACAAGAAGAAATGGTCAGACGTGCCAACCTACACAGCGGGCAGAACAGAAAGAAACGTGTTTATAGCAGTAAGTACGCATTATCCTGTATCGTGTACTGTTCCAAGTGTGGTGACATCTACCGTAGAGTTGTGTGGAATAATCACGGTAAGCAATCCGTTGTGTGGCGTTGCTGCACCAGAGTGGAACACGGTCCTGGAGCCTGCAATGCAGACGCTATCCACGAATCAGAATTACAAAACCTTGTGGTTCGAGCCATTAATATGGCACTCGGCAAAAAAGATACGATGAATGAAACCTTGCAAAGAAATGTTGAGGCGGTGCTTACCGGAACAGACGGTGTTCCCATTGCTGAGATTGATGCCCGACTGGAAGAATTGCAGAAGGAGCTTCTGAAGGTCGCAAACGCCAAAGGAAATTATGACAGCATTGTGGATGAGATTTATAGCCTTCGTGAGGCGAAGCAGAATGCCCAAGTGGATAATGCGGAGCGTGAGGGTATGAAACAGCGAATCAGCGAAATGCAGCAGTTCCTTACAGAGCAGACGCAGAACATCACTGAATATGATGAGCAGTTGGTTCGCAGGCTGATTGAGAAAATAACGGTTTACGGCGGAAAGGTTACTGTAGAATTTAAATCCGGCACAAGCGTGGATGTGAGAAGATAACATTTGGATGGAACACACCTTGCAGCAATGCAGGGTGTTTTTCTTTTGCAGTGAAATGTTGCCGATTAGTCTATGAGTATTGACAAATTTACTAAGAGTGCGTATAATATATAATGACGTATTCTAAATGAACGGAGGTAAAATAATGCAAAAAAATATATCCTTTACAGTGGATTCAGATGTATATGAAAAATTTAATATGGCACTTAATTTGTCCGGGGAAACATCTGATGAGGCTGGTGAGGCCTGTCTCCGTTGGTATATTGCACAAGCATTTGGCAATGCATCGAAAGAATATACACCAAGAGTTGTGAAACAAACTGACAGCGGTTCCAGAGATTTCTACGGAAAAGCATTGCAGCGTATCCCTATGTGGGCAATGAAACCGAGTCAGTACAACCATAAAATTATAAAAGCCTTTTTTATGGCTATTGATATTGCAGGAGAAGCTACTCTGCCTATGATGGAGCGTCTGTGCAGTGATAAAGAGCGTCCTGATTTGTTTGTTCCTACTTTTAGAAATAACTATTCCCAAATGAAACTGGATGGACCAAAATCACACGGAAAAGTTTTTGAAGATGACGGAGAACGTGTCTGGGTTTGGGACGAGGTTGAAGACACCCTTGTGAAATATAAAGAAAGTTTCTACGTTGGAGAGGAGTAACCATGAGCGTTTTAATAGATAACAGCATCACTATATATGAGGCACTTGAACACATAAAAAATGGGAAGTATGTTATGCCTGCATTCCAAAGACAATATGTGTGGAGTATGGAGCAGATTGAAAAACTCTGGGACTCCATTCTTTTGGATTATCCTATTGCGACTTTTTTGTTTTGGCGCGTGGATGATGATAATGTTAGTTGGGATACTTATTTTTGTAATTTTATGTCTGAGGTTACATTTGATAGCAGAAAGCAGGCAGACAGTGTCAATCATGAGTTGAGTAATATCGATGTAAAAATGACCGACACCGCAGTTTTAGATAGGCAGCAGAGATTAACCTCTTAAATGCGCCATCCCATGATGTTGATTGTATCGACGAACAAAAAAATGGATAGATAGAACTAAAACACCTATAAGGTATAAATGGAGGCAATTTATGTTTAAAGAAAAAATTATTATAGAGATGAAAGAAGTATTCAAAGAAATTCCTTTTGGCATAGAGCATACTCTTAAAGTTTTGAAAAATGCAGAAGATATAATGAACGGAGAAAATATCGGAGAGGAAGAAAAAGAATTCATCAGTATTACTGCTATACTACATGATATTGGTGCGGTTGAAGCACAAAAAAAATACGGTTCTATTGATGGTGTCTATCAAGAAAAGGAAGGACCAGCAGTAGCGAAAGAAATATTAAAAAAGGTAGGCTATAACAAAAATATTGATAGAATATGCTTTATAATAGGCAACCATCATACTCCATCTAAAATTGATGGACTTGATTTTCAAATACAATGGGAAGCTGATTTGCTTGAAAATTTAACGGTTATGGATAAAGAAAAAGAACAGGAAAAGATAAAAAAGTGTATAGGTGAAAACTTTAAAACAAACACAGGAAAAAGGATAGCTTATAATCGCTTTATTTTAGATTAGTAGTAGATTATTACAGTTATGTATTTTATATCGCAAAGAAAAATAGTAGTTAAGTTTAACCCTAGATAATAAGCAGCAAAGGAGTGCGATAATATGATATCTAATAATACCTCCATGCCTACAACGGATGATGAGTTGCAAAAGAATACGGTTGGTGAGCTTAAGCCGCACAATGCACCGATCACTCTTGTTGAATACGATTCAAGTTGGCCTGAATTGTTTGAGCAGGAATCGAACCGGATTCATTCAGTACTCGGCAGCAAAGCGTTGCAAATAGAACATGTGGGCTCAACCTCGATTCCTGGGCTTTGTGCAAAGCCAATCATCGATATACTGTTGGTTGTTAAGGATTCTGCTGATGAGTCATCCTACGTTCCAGCGTTGGCAGCGGCCGGATATGTGCTACAGATTCGAGAACCTGACTGGTTTGAGCATCGTTTGTTTAAAGGACCGGATACCGATATTAATCTGCATGTGTTCAGTTTGGGCACATCAGAGATTGATAGAATGTTACGCTTCCGTGATTGGTTGCGGACTAATGATACTGATCGGGACAAATATGCACAAGTCAAACGAAGCTTGGCAAAGAATAAATGGAGGCATGTCCAGCACTATGCGAATGCTAAAACATCAATAGTACAGGAAATCATGAAAAGAGCGAATGGTAATAATACTTAAGGAGAGTGTCATGTTTTCTTGGTTTGTTATAGGAGGTTATATTAATGAAAAATACAATAGATAATTTGTCAAAAAGTAAAGTTATTTTAATGTGCGGCCCTGCGGGAGCAGGTAAATCAACACTAGCAAAAAAATTTGAAAGTACCGGGATGACAATACTATCTTATGATGAAGAATCATTCAAACGAGGTTTGAAAGAACATCCTTTACCTCAGGAGGTTTTAGAAGATATTAAAACCTATCTTGATGAAAAACTAATTTCACTTATCATGCAAAACATTGATATTGTTCTTGATTATTCATTTTGGTCTAGAGAAATGAGAAGTGAATATATTTCATTATTAAAGAAATACGACATAGAACCCAAAATCTATTATATAAAGACACCTAAGGAAGTTGTTATGGAACGTATTCGAAAAAGAAACGGAAATCATCAAAATGATATCATATTGACGGAGCAAACAGCTTCCACTTATTATGATCATTTTCAACCCCCAACTGCTGAAGAAGGTGAAGTTATAGTAGTCGAGGGATATTAATATTTTAGGCATGGAAATTGTACTAGATGATAAGTTTTGTCAAATTTTTTGAAAGAGATACTTCCAACAAGGGGATACTAGCTTCAGGTGATATCATTATTGTTATATCAGAGCAGGGGGTAGTATTGATTCAGCCAGAAGAATAAGTGGCGATGCAATGAAGACGATGAATGCATTATTGAAATTGCAGGAAAAAAACTTACTGAAATACGTTATATTTATTCTTTTGACAACTCTACTCAATCATGATTATGCAATTAGACACGTTTTTTTATCATGAATGGATATGTTCTCGTCTACCGATAGTGCCAAAAACGCAGTAGATATGTTTCCGCAAACGGCTCAAACAAGGAAACGGCTGTGGATTTGTTCCCATAAACAGAAAAATAGCAAAGACATTCAGCCTATCGTATCGAGCCACGTGGAGACGGTAGTATTGATGTCAAGGGTCGACGGCAAATAGCCGCGAAAGCCCGCTAATACTGCGGTTTTCGGACACTCGGGCAAATTTGGCATTGGGCAGCCAAAACGCTTCTCGGTAACTTATCGAAGGGCAATCTGGGTCAAAAAGTGTTAGAGTTGAGTTGCCACGATAGATGTCACTATGTTGAGTTGCCGAGTTAGATGTTGGGTAGTTGTGGCTGTGAGATAGATGTCGGAAAAAGGCTCCCACACTGCCATCAGAGTCGGGGAGTTTTTTGAAATAATATTATATTCATACATTGACAACTGTAAATGTGTGTGATATAATATGTATATCTCTCGGAGGTGAAAATCATGGGATTCAGAGAAGACGTCAAAAAAATAAAGGCACTCACAGATGAGAACCGCCTTGCGATCATGCTTGCTCTCCAGCATGGGGAGAAGTGCGGATGTGATCTGCTGGAGGAACTGAATATCACACAGCCGACTCTTTCGCATCACATGAAGATCCTTGCGGACAGCGGACTTGTAGATTACTACAAAGAGGGAAAATGGATGCATTACTCCATCTCCGCAGACGGGGTCAGGGAGTTCCGGGACATGATCGGTTCCTACGCAAGATGTGACTGCGAAACGGACGAGAGCGTATCCTGCGGATGCAAGAAAAAGGAATAATCAATATCTTTCATTAACATAGGCAGTCCCTTGGGATTGCCTATATAAAGGCCATAAACATAGATGCATTTCAATATATAAAACTAATGGAGGCGAAGTCATGAGCAATCAAAGCAAAGGCATAAATACATTTCAGCGTTATCTTTCTGTGTGGGTACTGCTCTGCATGGCCATTGGAGTACTGATTGGGCATTTTATCCCGGCTATTCCTGCCACACTCGGCAAATTTCAGATTTCCGGCATTTCGATTCCTATCGCTGTTCTCATCTGGGTCATGATCTACCCTATGATGATGAAAGTAGATTTTCAGAGCGTAAAACAGATTGGAAAGAATCCAAAGGGACTTCTGGTCACATGGGTGACGAACTGGCTGATCAAGCCTTTCACTATGTATGGAATTGCTTACCTGTTTTTGTTTGTCATATTCAAAACCTTCATATCACCGGGACTGGCAACAGAATACCTCGCCGGAGCTGTGCTTTTAGGAGCTGCTCCATGTACAGCGATGGTGTTTGTGTGGAGTACACTTACAAAAGGGAACCCTGCTTATACGGTTGTGCAGGTGGCCACCAATGACCTTATTATTCTGGTGGCATTTGTTCCGATTGTAAAATTCCTTTTAGGCGTTTCCAATGTGGCTGTTCCCTATAGCACCCTGTTCGTCAGCATCTTTCTGTTTGTAGTGATTCCGCTTGTGGGCGGCATCCTCACGAGGATAACAGTCACGAAGCAAAGAGGCGCGGATTACTTTGAGACCACGTTTGTCCACAAGTTCGACAATGCCACAACAATAGGTCTGCTGCTGACGCTGGTTATTATTTTCAGTTCACAGGCTGAGGTGATTCTGTCTAATCCGCTTCATATTGTGCTGATCGCGGTGCCGCTGACCATTCAGACATTTTTGATCTTCTTTATCGCTTATGGGGCAAGCAAGCTGCTGAAATTACCGCATGATATTGCGGCTCCTGCCGGGATGGTCGGTGCATCGAACTTCTTTGAACTTGCGGTGGCTGTGGCGATTGCACTCTTTGGCACGACAAGTCCCGCGGCTCTCGCCACTACAGTAGGCGTTCTGACGGAGGTTCCGGTCATGCTGATGCTTGTGCGGATAGCAAATAAAACGAAAGCGAGGTTTGCATAATGTGGACTTTTATTCAGGATCAGATCCTTGGGATGAAGTGGCTGAATGCCCTGATTGAGCAGTTGCTGCTGATGGTCGGACTTAATGTAGATAGTCGGATTGGCGGCAGTATACAGTTCTTCATTTATGACACAATGAAAATCACGGTATTGCTCTGTGTGTTGATCTTTCTGATTTCTTACATTCAGAGTTTCTTTCCTCCGGAGCGGAGCAGGAAGATCATGGGAAGATTTCATGGAATAGGAGCAAATATAATAGGCGCACTGCTTGGAACGGTTACACCGTTCTGTTCCTGTTCATCCATTCCAATCTTCATGGGCTTTACGAGCGCAGGGCTTCCGCTTGGGGTGACATTTTCATTTCTCATTTCATCGCCAATGGTGGATTTGGGGAGTCTTGTGCTTCTCACCAGTATCTTTGGCGTGAAGATTGCCGTGACCTATGTGGTGCTGGGTCTTGTCATTGCGGTTCTTGGCGGGACACTAATAGAAAACCTTCACATGGAAGATCAGATTGCTGATTTTATCCGCAATAACAACAGCAAGGTAGATATCGAGTCTCCGAATCTCACTGTCAAAGACCGGCTGATTTATTCCAGAGATCAGGTTGCATCCACCTTTAAGAAAGTGTTCCCTTATATCCTTATCGGCGTGGCTATCGGCGCGGTGATCCATAACTGGATTCCCGAAGGCTGGGTGGAAACCGTTCTCGGCGACAATAATCCGTTCGGTGTGATACTCGCCACGCTTGTCGGCATACCCATGTACGCAGACATTTTCGGCACGATTCCGATTGCCGAGGCACTTTTGGCAAAGGGAGCATTGCTCGGTACGATTCTCAGCTTTATGATGGCGGTTACCACGCTCAGCCTTCCGTCTCTTATCATGCTTAAGAAAGCGATTAAACCAAAATTGCTTGGAACGTTTATTGCCATCTGTACGGCCGGTATCATCATCGTCGGATACGGCTTCAATGCCATAGCGTACTTATTGGTGTAGAGGGGAAAAATTCAATGAACAAACCGAAAGTAGCATTTATCTGTGTTCATAACTCGTGTCGCAGCCAGATAGCCGAAGCATTAGGAAAATATCTTGCGTCTGATGTATTTGAGAGCTACTCTGCCGGAACAGAAACAAAACCTCAGATCAATCAGGATGCAGTACGCCTGATGAAGCAAATCTATGGCATTGACATGGAAAAAACGCAGCACAGCAAGGTTCTGTCAGATATCCCACCCGTAGATTTTGTTATTACGATGGGATGCAATGTTAAATGCCCATTTCTCCCTTGCAGGGAGAGATTTGATTGGGGCTTGGATGATCCAACGGGAGCAAGTGATGAAGTTTTTATCGAAACGATTCGGAAGATCCATACGAAAATTGTAGAGCTGAAAGAGTATATAGCACAGTGATTTACGGTTATAATTAAAAGAGTTTTTATAACTTTTTCGAACAGGAGGATAAGTAAAATGAATATTAAGGTTTTAGGCGGTGGCTGCAAAAGTTGTGAGGCACTTTTGAAGTCAGTAAAAGAGGCGGTAGCAAACAAGGGGATTCATGCTGAAATCGAGTACATCACCGATATGGAAAAAATCATGGGATATGGGGTGATGAGCATGCCCGCTCTTATGATTGATGACAAAATTGTTTCTGCAGGAAAAGTGCTGAAGGCAAAGGATGTAGAGAAACTATTGTAAGCAAAAAAGGATAAGGCTCCTCACTACTGATTGGGTTCAGTGGCGAGGAGCCTTTTTATGCTTCGATTTCGATTGCAATCCCTGACTTGAATTCCACGGTGAAGTGGTCGTTGAAGACGGTAATCTTCTCGATGAGTTTTTTGACCAGAGCCTCATCAAACTCTGTTATGTCGGTTTCCTGCTCGGAGATGAAGTCCTGCAGCTCCTTGATCCGGTTCATGGCTTCTTCCCGGTGGTGGCTGTCAAGCTCTGATTGTTCTTTCTGGTCACGGAGCCGGAAAATCTCATCAGCGATGGCATCGTAGTCCTGTTTATTGTTTGCCTTCTTGATGAGCTCCTTTTGCAGTTCCAAGAGCCTGCTCTGAATGCCGTCCGGTGAGAGGGTGTCAGCGTTGACCACAGCCTTGGCGATGTTCTGCTGTAAGGTTTTAAGAAACACGTCGCGTTCGGTGAGAAGCTGATTGAAGGCCTTGACCGTAATTTCCTGCAGCAGGAGCTCGTTCACCGTCCGATTGGTGCAGTTCTTTTCAGCCGAGGTCGGTTCCAGACGGCTGATGCAGCGCCAGACGATGGATTTGCAGCCGTGGTTGTTCCAGTGAACGCGCCGGTAAAGCTCACCGCAGTCACCGCAGAAAACCATCTGTGCAAAACAGTGATTGCAGGAGAAACTGCGCTTCTTGCCTGTCGGGCTGACGTGGACTACCCGGCGACGGACAAGCTCCGCCTGCACCTGCATGAAGAGGTCTTTTGGAATGATCGCTTCGTGATCGCCTTCGACGTAGTATTGAGGGACGGTGCCGTTGTTCTTGATCCGCTTTTTTGTTAAGAAGTCTGTGGTATAGGTCTTTTGAAGCAGCGCGTCACCCATATACTTCTCGTTCCGGAGAATTTTGTTGATGGTGCTGGTGTGCCATTTTTCTTTTCCTGCTCCGGTTAAAATGCCGTCAGCCATAAGACCGGCGGCAATCTTGTCCATGCTGGAGCCTTCGAGGTATTCCCGGTAGATGCGTTTTACGATTTCTGCCTGTTCCGGATCGATGACGAGGTTGCCGTTTTCATCCTTGGTGTATCCGAGGAAGCGGTTGTGGTTAACCTGAACCTTGCCCTGCTGGTAGCGGTATTGAAGGCCGAGCTTGATGTTCTCGCTCATGGATTGGCTTTCCTGCTGGGCAAGGCTCGCCATGATCGTAAGGAGCACCTCGCCTTTGGCATCCAGCGTGTTTATGGACTCCTTCTCAAAATAGACTGGAATGTTCTTGTCCTTGAGCTGCCGGATATATTGGAGGCAGTCGAGGGTGTTTCGGGCAAATCGGCTGATGGATTTGGTGATGATCATGTCGATGTTTCCGGCCATGCACTCCTCGATCATGCGGTTGAACTCGTCACGCTTTTTGGTGTTGGTACCGGAGATGCCATCGTCCGCAAATATGCCTGCCAGCTCCCAGTCAGGATTTTTCTGGATGTACTCCGTGTAGTGCGTGACCTGCGCCTCGTAGCTTGTTTCCTGTTCTTCAGAATCCGTACTGACGCGGCAGTAGGCTGCAACACGGAGCTTTTTCTGTTCAGATTGCTTTACTGTGTTCCCGACCTGCCTTTTGGCCGGGATGACCATAACATTTCCCATTAGATCGCCTCGCTCTCAATGAGGCTGTACAGGTATTCTGCCTGTAGCCTCGGATCTTCATAGTGTTGCTCTGCCGCTGCCATGCGAAAGCCGGTAGGAGACGCTGCAGGCTTTGAGTTCTTTTTCCTGTTCAGCCTGCCAAGTTTCCCGGCGCGTTCCAGACGGATGGCAGCAGCTTTATCGTAGGTTTCCTGATCGATGATGGCCGGGTAAAAATCGTCTCCGAGGTAGTGTCTGTTTTCCATCAGACGCTTTGCTGTGCCGTGGTAGGTTTCAATGCCAGCAGCGGCAGCAGCCTTGGCCAGAGCCATCCCGGAGATGTAATTCTTATAGAGCTTCCGTATTTTATTGGCTTCATCCTCTTTAATCGTGGCGCGGCCGTTTTCAATGCTGTAGCCGTAGGGTGTATGTCCCATGTTTTCACATCCTTTCCCGAAGCGTCAGACCGCATTTCAATTCAAAGCACACTTCATTTCTGGAGCGCACAATGATGCGGTTCACATATTCTTTAAACAGGGCATCATCGAATTCCTGAAGTATTCCACCTTTTTCTGTAAAGTGCAGAAGCGTTGTGGCTGCAGTAACCTTTGTTACATCTCCGGAAACGGCGTTTTTCAAGGCGTTAATCTCATCCCGGCAACTGTCCGCCTGCGAAAGCAGCTCGTTCGTTTCCTTGTTAAAAAGGATCGGGTCGATGATGCCCTGTGTCATGAGCTTTGTCAGCGTCTCGCGCTTTTCTGTGTTTTGCGCCAACAGGGTCTGTATTTCCTGAATGCGCCGAAGCGAGTCATCAGACGAAGTGTTTTTCAATGCGTCCACATATGGTTTTAGGATGATCCTGTGCGCGTAGACCAGCTTGTTCATCATGGTGACGAAAGCCTGCTTCAGATCATCGTCTTTTACAAAAAGCATGTGGCATTTATCTTTATCCTTGATGTGGGTACTGCAGCACCATGCGGTGTATTTGTATCCGGTGCAGCTGTGTATCCGGCGCTTAAAGGTATCGCCGCACTCGCCGCAGATGATCTTCCCGGAGAAGGTGTAGCGATTCTGGTATTTGTCGCTCCCTTTGACGACACCTTTTTCCGTTGCCCGCTGGTGAATAAAAGCGTGAGCAGCTTCAAAGTCCTCCCGGCTGATGATTGCCTCGTGATGATCCTTGACCATGTACTGTGTCTGCTCGCCGTGATTGTTGTGCCGGACAAAGCGTGAATCCGAGTACGTTTTCTGGAAAAGGCAGTCGCCGACATACTTCTCATTGGAGAGCATCCCACGAATGGTTGTGGCTGTCCAGCGTCCGTTTCGCTTGGTAGGAATGCCGCGCCGGTTCAGGTCATCCGCGATGGCGTGGGTGCCTTTGCCGGAGAGCAGCGCTGCGAAGATTTCTTTTACCACAGCCGCCTGCTCCGGATTAATTACCATCTGCTCGCCATCCCAATCGTAGCCGTAGGGTGGGTAGCTGACTTTATAGGTGCCGCTCTCAAAGCGTTTCTGGATTGACCACTTGCTGTTTTCTGATATGGAAACAGACTCGCCTTCGGCCATGCTGGAGAGAATTGCCAGAAACAGCTCGCTCTCCATTGAGCCGGTGTTGATATTTTCCTTCTCGAAATAAATCGGAATGTGCAGGGCGAGCAGTTTTCTTACCAGTTCTAAGCAGTCCGTTGTGTTCCGGCTGAAGCGGCTGATGGATTTTGTGATAACAAAATCCACTTTACCGGCCTTGCAGTCGTCAATGAGTCGTAGGAGCTCCGGGCGCTTGTCCTTCTTGGTGCCAGTAATGCCTTCGTCGTAATAGAGTCCAGCGAACTCCCAGTCATCACGGGATGTGATGTAATTTCCGTAGTGGGTTTTCTGTGCATCAAGGCTCTCAAGCTGGGCATCAGAATCCGTAGAGACGCGGCAGTAGGCGGCTACCCTGATCTTCTTGAGTTTAACTTTCGAGCTCGCTGTTTCCGCGATTTTCGTGACTTTTTTCAAGGGAAGTCCCTCCTTTCCGTACGTCTATACATCACTCTAAAGCGACTACATATCAAGGGATTTTCGGCATTATTTCCGCGAACAAGGGGGAGAAAGTTTCCCGATTGATGGCGGTTAATTTGTTGAATTCAGCCACAGAAATGAGGCCGTCATCGAGCATCTTCTTTGCGATTGTCTGCGCTCTGCGGTAGTCCAGATCGCCCTGAATCCGCTCTTGCGTGAAATATCCAGATTGAACATTTGTGATTTCGTCTGTCATAACATATCCACCTCCAGTTTCCACTGGAGATGAACTGCCTTTTTGAGCGGAGGAAAATAAAAAAAAGCCTGCGGGTATTCCGAAGAACACTCGCAGGCATAGTAGATTGGATATTCAGTTATTTCACTCTGATCTTCCAGCCGATCAGAATGAGGTTGACGTTTTTTATGAGCGTCGGGTTGAGATTCTGGATCGCCGAAACCGTGGTGCCGTATTTCTTGGCAATTCCAGAGAGGGTATCTCCGCTTTTTACAGTGTAATAAACAGGAGTAGATTCCTGCTTTTTCACCAGAGCATTGACCTTTGCCTGCACGGCAGAATAATCATACCCGGCAGCGGTGAGGCGTTCTTTGCGGTCAGTTCCGTTTCCCCATTTGCCGTCCAGCACCTCCTGCGCCAGCTCATCTACGGTCTTTGCCGGAGTGACCGGAGCAGGAGTGGCAGGCTTGCTGTCATCGGACACAGCCTTTGTAAAGCCGTTGAAGCCGCCGTTCTGGATAATGGCAGGATAATCCACATAGGCGTAGTCCATATCCACATTACCACTGATGCCGTCAACAGAACCCTTGGAAGAATACTGCCATATGCCGTAGTCGCCCTTATAGGAGCATTTGCTGGCATACTGCGCTACCCAGTGAGCGTAGGGCGTGAGTTTCGTGTCATCCATGCGCTCCTTGAAACCGGAAACAGCGGAGCCATAGATCCCGACGAAGTAACCGGCATCTTCCATAGTTTCACAGAAAGCAATGGTGGCCTCAGTGATTCCGGCTTTGGCAGAAGCGGGCTGCGCCTCGTTATCCATATAGACCGGGTATTCCAGCTGCTTGCCCTTCAGGATTTGCAGGAAGCGCTCAGCGTCTGCTTTTCCGGCGGCAGCAGTCACGCAGTCCTTTCCGACAAAGTAATAAGCACCGATTGGGATACCGGCAGCCTTCGCGCCTTTGTAATTTGCTTCCCATTTGCTGTCCGTATAAAAACCGGCATCGGAGCCGCCAGCTTTGATGATGGCAAACTCGATAGCGGCCTTTTTGACCTTATTCCAGTCAATGGTTCCCTGCCAATGACTGACGTCTATTCCTTTTCTCGTCATATTATTTTTCCTCCTCATCGTGACGGTCGTGGAGCTGCTCCAAGACCTCCTTTAATTTCTCCGGTACCGGCAGGCCGAGATGTGCTGCGTTCTCCGTCAGTGACAGGCCTTCATTGGACAGGTAGAAGAAGATGATCGCCGTGCGGAGCACTCCCGGATGGCCGAGTACCTGAACATCAATGACGTTTCCGATGCCTACCAGCAGGAAGATCAGCACCTTGCGGCAGATTCCCTTAAAGCCGACCTCGCTTGAGAGCTTTTTGTCTACGATGGCACATATGATGCCGGTAAGGTAGTCGCAGGTCACAAAGATCACCAGAGCAATCAAGAGTCCGTCACAGCCGCCAAGGAAATAGCCAAGCCATCCTCCGACAGCGGCAAATACCAGTTGGATCGTGTTCCAGAATTCTTTCATGAGAAAATCCCTCCTTTGTGCAAAATAAAAGCCGCCTGCATTTTGCAGACAGCCTCGTGAACTGTATCCGTGTATAAAGTTATATCTGTTTTGGCAGCGCTTCCCAGAGCCGCATATCTTCCTGCCCCAGCGACCACATGGCAAAGCCTCTCACTCCCCAGCGGTAGGCCGCTTCGTTTGCCCAGTAAACGAGCGAGTCCACATCCTGATAGTAGAGGATGGAAAAGCCGTCTGCGTCTCCGAGAAAGAGCCTTGCTATCCAGATGTCGATATCCTTTGGCGTGATGGTCACCGTATAATCGTTCCCACAGGTCAGGGCAAGCTCATGGGAGTGGTAGAATTCATAATCCAGCGAAATACTCTCGCTGCGAGTCGCATCCTCCTCGATATCCGAGGTCAACGTAAACACCTGAAATTCCGTATCCCACGTGGCGTTCGACCGGCTGATCCTGCCATACTGCGTAACTGTGCCGTCCGGGAAGGTAACATCAAAGCGTTCGTATGGCTCGTAAGTCCACGCATCGCCAAGGCGGAGCAGCTCGCAGACCGTCCGGTTATCTGATCGGTATCCGGCATAGCCTCCGGAAAAGCCGCTGACCGTAGCAGTGAAGCGAAGCGTATAGGAAGATCCGGAATAGACACGCACCTTGTTTCCACGGATACGCATCTCGACTGTGTACATGGATGGATTGGTACGAAGGTCGGCGTTTGCTGTCCGCTCTATGGTCTGGCTGTAGCTGCCAAGGAGCGTGCTGCCGTTATAAAGCTCCACAGCCTGAGAATCATAATTCAGGCAGCAGAACAGATCCCCGCAGAATACTCCGGCCTTGGCACTTCCTGTCGCAGGAAAGGCCAGCCTTGCCCGCAGGTGAATATCGGAAAAACCATCGTATTGCCATGCGAGCTTTCCGGAGCCGTCAAGCTGGGAGTAAACGCGGCTTTCGGAATATTCATCTTCGCGCCATACAGTCCAAGAGCCTGAAAGCGTCGTCCAGTAGTTTGTTTGCAGCACACCGTAGTCCCGGAAATCCTCATACCAGATGAGGGCAGAGTCTGGCTTTCGCCTCAGCATTTCGCAGGTGAGCTTGAAAGCTCTGTCCGGCTGACACTCGTTGCCGTCCACGTCGATAAAGTGGCGTGGAGAGAGCGTAAAGGTCGCAGTGCCTGCAGAGGGAGCCTCCGAAAAGCTGCTGCAAACACGGTAGCCGTAAAACTGTACGCCTTTTACATCAACGGATATCACGATGGTGTGCGTTCCGGCAGATAGTGAAATGCTGCTGGCGAGCGTCGTCCAGAAGGTGCTTCTCCAATATGGCCACCAGAGCCTGCTTTCCGTAAAATGCGTCGTGTTGCCGTCAATCGAAACATAAATGCCGTTTTTATCCCAGAAGGGATAGCAGAGCCGGATGGCAATGTCGTAGGTTCCGGCGCTTGAAACGGAAAAGGTATATGTGGCAGAGCCAGCATCACCGAGAGTGGCCACGCCGTTTTCAAAGGATACAATGCCGGAGTAGGAGCTTGTCGTTCCATCCGCATCCACATAGATGGTGCCGAACTCAGCGTGTTGTTCTTTGCTGTAAGCCGTCAGATAATGCCGCCTGTTATAGGTTCCGTTCATCAGAGGATACTCATAGCTTGTGGCGTCTCTGCCTTCCATGAAGTCGTAGACCTGCGGAAGCGCCCAAGGTACCATATCGTAATCATCCCAGTATGCGAGGATCGGGATGAAGGGCTGCGGTGGGGCATCATCTGTAAAATTGTACTGCCCGGTCATCCAGTTCTTTGCCGCATAGTAGGTATTTGATGTGCCGCGATAGGTTTTACCGAGGTTTGCAGGAAGATCATAAATCTGCCAGTTCCAGCCGTATGCGGGAAGGCCGAAGAATATCTTCTCCGGATTCATGACCGTGACCGCGTAGTCGTAAATGCTCTCCAGCCAGTCCCTTGGAGAGACAGCGCCGGGAGCAGAACCTGCCCACGCCATGCCATAGCTCATGATGGCTGCCGTATCGCAGTAAGCGTTGAGGTCGCCGTAAACGCACCAGTTTTCACCTCCGACCGAGCCGTTGATGGAATTCATACCCGGCAGGCAGATATTCATGAGCTTGCTGCTGTCATAACCTTTTACTGTGTTATAGATATTCCGAAACATCGCCGTAGAAGCAGCGTGCGTGGAATATCCGTCGCCTTTCTCAAGGTCAATGTCGATGCCGTCGCACCACGGGTATTTTTCCATAATGCGGACGATCTCCGAAAGGAAAGTATCCTGAGCACCGTCTGTGTTATCCCGGAGAGCGGCAAAGATGCTGTTTGTGCCATCGTTGGATATCGTCAGGAGCCATTTGATGTGCGGCCATCGGTTGATGTAGGTCAGCATATTGGAAATGGCCACGCCGCTTTCCGTGATGATACCGGTGCGCGATACCTTAAAAGAAAAGAGACCTACCTGTGAGAGGCGGTCTCCATAGGCGGCAAGTGCCTGATACATTCTGGAATTGCCCATGAATGTCCAGACCATGCATTTGCGGCCTTTCAAATAATCATAGCTCACAGGGCATCACCTCCGTCCTGCATTTCCTGAAATTCCACATAGATTCGAGCCGACTTTTTATCCTCGACCGTGATTGGGTGCTTGCTGTCACCGGCAGCTGAGTATTGGAAAAAGCCGTCCTTGGCTGTTGCAGCGCCGTTCTTCAGGCACTCCCTCGTAGAAGCGAAAAGGTCAAATTCATCACCGGCGGCTGCAGCTGCTTTGAAAGTCGCCTTATGGGCACCTTCACCCAGCGCAAGCGAAATACTCCCGGCAGCCATCGTCTGAATCGGATAGACCTTGTAGTCAAGACCGGCAGCCGTGGAACCGAGATTGAAGATGACGCAGGTTGCAGCAGAGCGGACGATGCCGTTATAAAATCTCTTGCCTGCTTTCGCATCATCGCCATCATATTTTTCTAGAAGTTTTTCGGTATTGATGACAAAGCCTGTGACTTTATCGCCTTCCTGCAGCATCAGATCGGTAAACCAGACCGAACCGGTGCAATCTGTGATGGTGGGCTTTACCGTAATGTTTACGACGCGCTTAGCCTGCTTTTTTGTAATTGTCTCTGTAAAGCGTGTAAACTCCGGCATTTATCCATCCTCCGTCCATTGAATTTCTGATACATGTCCTACCCAGCCGGTCGCGATGGAGCCGCCCTGCAGGAGCATATCTGTGATATAGACTGTACCGGTGCAGTCTGTCACGCATACCCGTATGGTGATCTTCGTAACGCGGCCATACTGAGGAGAGATATCCTGTGCCACGTGTGTAAATGAAGCCATAGAAATCCCTCCTTCAGATCAGGTCTATAAATCGTGTTTCCGATGTTCCGTCCTCGTATTCAAATGTCACCTCAATGCCCACCTGTCCATTCGTACCTTTTGAGAGATTCTCGGAGGCAATCTGCGCCGAAAAGGTATAGCACTGCCGGTTGGCGGGCGTGATGGTCTGTGAAAGACTTTTTGTGGTATTCAGCGCACCTTCGCATTTGAAGGAAGCCGTGCCGGATACGCCATTATCTGCATCCACAGCAAATCCGGAGTTTTGCCAGTAGGTAAGGCCGGAATCTGCTCTGGAATTACGCAGGTGATTAAACGGCACCAGATCCTTCATTTCCTGACTGTCTATCAGATCGGTAGACTCCAGCGTATCGGCTGCGCTATCCCAGCGTGAGGAGGAATCGCCCAGCTCCCGGAGGGTAGTGGAAAGCTCCAGCACCGTATTCCAAGGCTCTTGCAGGTTGTATTCCCTACGGACGATTCTGGTCTTTACAGACAGGTTCAGGTCGTCATCCTTCACCATGACCGTATCGCCCAGCTCCCATGTTTCATGTTCATAGCCGGTTAACACCGACAGATCCATCGCCTTTAGTACATAGGAGATACGAGGAGATGCATAGTCCGCCAGACGCATGTTGGCATATTCCAGCATCTGATACGGATTGGTGAAGTTCGAACAATCCAGCGTAGCAATTCGTATTTCGGAAGTATAGGTCGTGTCCTGCACATACTCGTTGCCGCCATTGATCGAGGCAAAGGTCATGCCGTCCTTGCCATAGGCGTAAAGCTTTGTAATCAGGCTGGTTGTATCAACGACACGCTGAATGGACTTCATATTTTTCTTGTAGCAGAACAGCACGCCGGAATCCTCACCGGAGAAGGTCAGGAGCTTCACGATTCTGTTTGCGTTATCAAAAATCAGGTCGCCGCCGTGAATGTTCTGTACTGCCCGCAGGATCGCCAGCGCGTTTTTCTCAGAACAAGTCCAAGTACGCTTTGTGGAGACATTAACCGTGCCCACATCCCAGTCAGTTCCCTGAAGAGCATAAGCTATCGGCGCATCTGCCGTGTCCGCGTTAAAGGTAATCTCATCCTTTTTCACGGAGTAGGCAAGATCATAGAACGCCGCCTCCGCATAGACCGTGGTGATGGCCTTGCCACTTTCTTCCTTGTCGTCCGTAATCGTGCGGATGCGATAGGTGTCGCTGACAATACGCACGGCCTTTTCGTTATCGATATAGGCGCGTTTGCTGTCCTGAAACGGCAGCTTAAATTCCAGCTCATCCACGCCGTTGATCTCACTGGTCACGATGATGTCATAGGCGTTATCCAGCACAGCTTCCACATTCCCGTCTGAGTCCAGAATGACCGGTCTTGCATAGCCAAGTTTGGTATAGAGCGGCTTTGGATTATTGTACAGACTGATAGATATCAGCGTAGGCGTCCTTGCTGTATTTGTGGTAGAAAGCGTGACGCGATATTTGATGTATTTCTTTGCAGGAGATTCCAGCTCGCCGTTTGCACCGACAGCCTGCCACTCTGTCCAAGTGGAGAGGTCATCTGAGGTGGCCGTTTCCACAAGCGAGATAGAGGTCTCTCCCGGAGAGTAATCTGCTTTTACAGAAACTCTGCCGTTGCCAGTCACGCCACAGTCCTTTGCTGCAGTAATGAGCTGTCCGCTTGACGGATAGACAGAGTCTGTAGCTCGAAGCGTAACGACATCCGCTGTCGTCAAAGCGTCCACATCACCGGTCAGATCTGCACCGTTTGCGGAGAGCGATTCCAGAAAATATTCTTCAAGGTCATCGGCGGTTAGATCAGAATCACAGTCGAGGAACCAATCATCAAAGCCGCCTGCATACCAGTAGGAGTCTGCGTGCATTCCCCAGATGAGGTCAGCCACGCAGCTACGATTCAGCTCTCCGGTAAAGGTCAACACATTTGACTGCCAAATCGTGCCGGAGCTCTTATCGCCAAGGATATACTGTGCTGTCTTGGCATTAGGCTTGATCACACAGGCGATAAAATACCAGTAGCCGTTTAGCAAAGAGAATGATGGCGTTACCGATGTATCGAGGATCAGGGAACCGGAGGAGTTATACAGCATAATTCTCGGTTTTCCTCTGATCAGCGACAGATAGAAAATCGGCTGTCCAGAACCATAGCGGGTATTCAAGATCGGAGTATAGGTGTTGCCGACTGAATATGTCGTGGGCTTCATCCAGCCGCCGACCACGATGGTTTCACCGAGGCTTGAAAAGATGCTGCCGTCGTTTTCTACCTTCAGGTAGGTTTTCTCCGATGAAGGATTATTGATGTTCATCTGAAAATAGCGACCGAAATTGCCAGTTTTCATATCTGCGGTTGTTCCGCTCCAGTTATGAATATATGCCTTGCGATCCTTCCCGGAGGAATCCGCCAGATAATCATCTGCATCCGGTTCGGACTCGTTAAAACGCCAGAGACCGTCGGGAGCCCATGCAGCCGGGAACTCGCCGGTGAAGGCATCTTGGGTATTCAATATATTTTTAAGAGCCATGCAATATCACCTCCAGCGGCTTCTGGCTTGAATGTTCAGTTCCGTAAATGTTGTACTCGTACCGACCACAGCAATCACGATGGTATTATCTCCCGTATTTAAGACCGGGAAATTCAGCTCCGACAAAAGCGGGAGACCGTTTCGGAGGGTTTCTCCATTAGAATCAACTACTTTTGCCGTCATCAGATCGGAGTCAATAATCAATGTTTCTCCGGCGGCAAGCCGTCCAATGATCTGAAGCTCGCTGCCGTTTGTGGTTATGGAGATATACGAGTCCGTCCCGGAAGGAATTACACCCGTTAAGGAGTAGACCGGGTAGGACTCGATATTCCCAAGAGTGCGAGACGCGGTAAAGGTTCCGGTTTCCGCAAAATCAAAGGTCTCGTCTGATATGGCATAGCCATAAGGGTCTGGGCAGAAAAATTCCAGATCAAAGGTGCAGGAATTACGGACTGCCCGGTCAAAGGAGAATCCGGACGTAAGCCTTGCTTCATACACTCGTCCCGGTTCCTTGTCCAGAATGAGCTGGCAGAGGCCGTTGTCCGGATTCAGCCATTCGATAATATCGTCCTTTTTTGAAAGAAACTGCTCGTCTGTCTTTCCCGGAGGAATGAAGCAGGAAATCAGTATCTTTCGCTCAGATACCGTTTCTCCAAAATCAAATACACCGTGCCGTCCGGGCATGGTGATCGTGTTGTTTCTAAGATCCGGCATACGGTATTCGTTTGTAATTCTTGTCGCAAGTCCCATAGACTGGGAGGTTGTTCCGTTAAATGAAAATCCCATGTTACACCAGTCCTTTCGCCCTGCGTCCGGCAGTCAGAAGAGTATTGAGCTGCTGAGAAATCTTCCGGATATCGTCGTCGCTTCTGACACTCATTTCCTCGATATTGATGAGAGGCTGGTCGCCTGAAACACTGAGGGTAGCGCCGCTTACTGCATCCTGAATCATGGAGCGCAGCGAGCTCACACCGACCACAGCTTCATCACCGGCCTCACCGCCGCCAAGAAGTGTGCCTCCGCTCTGGCCGAAGATGGTCGCATCCTTTAAGATCATGCCGCCGGACATCGCCTTCTTATACCAATCCACAGAAAAGTGCGGTATGGATGGCGGGTTCAGCGAAAAGCTGCCTGTGATGGAGAAGTGCGGCAGCTTGATCTTCGGCAGGCTCCAGCTGAAATTGAATACGTTCTTTAGCTTGTTTACGATGCCGGATACCGTGCTCCAGATGGTATTGAACACATTCGATATGGTACTCTTGATCCCATTTACGATATTGGACACCGTGCTCTTGATCGCATTGAAGCCGTTACTGATGCCGGACTTCATGGTATTCACCACATTCATGACCGCGCTCTTTATACCGTTCCAAACGGAAGTGGCTACGCTCTTTACGGCATTGAAAATCGTAGAGGTCGTAGTCTTGATGGCATTCCATGCGGTGGTGATGACCGTCTTTATGGCGTTCACGACAGTTTCAACAGCTGTTTTTATCGCGTTCCAAACAGTAGTAACCACGGTCTTTATCACGTTCAGGACGGTTTCGATGATCGTCTTGTAGATATTGAAATAGGTGGTCACTACAGTTTTGATTGCATTGAAAATGGTTTCAAAAAAGCTCTTGATGCCATTCCAGATCGTAGAGATAACCGTCTTTATGGCATTCATCACGGTTTCAACCGTAGTTTTTATCGTATTCCAAGCTGTGGTAAGAAAACTGCTGATTGCATTTGCCACAGTGGTGAAGGTGTTCTTTATTGCCTCCCATATACTGACGAAGAAGTCCTTGATCGCCGTCCATACAGTAATGGCAATCTCCTTGACCTTTTCCCAGAGGTTGATCCAGAATTCTCTGAAGCCTTCGCAGTTGTTCCACAGGTAGATAAACGCAGCTACCAGCAGGCCGATGGCCGTAATGATCAGGCCTATCGGATTTGCCGCCATGACAGCATTCAGACCAGCCATCGCCGTCTTTACTCCAGCCATAGCAGTGGTAACAGTAGGAATAATTGTTATAATCGTCCCAACAGCGGATATAACTTTGCCGACGATTACAAGTACCGGCCCGATTGCAGCAGCCACGAGTGCAATTTTTACGATCATCTGCTGCATAGGCTCTCCGAGGTTGTTCCACCATTCGGCGAGGGATTTCAGCTTGTCAGAGAGCTCTTTAAGGACAGGAGCGAGAACTGACATCAGGGAGTTGCCGACCTCCGCACCGGTTTCCTTCAGAGAGTTCATGGTCATCTGAAACTGGTCAATCGGGTCGAGTGTCTCATTGAAGGTATTCTCGACACTGCCTTCAAAATCTCCGAGGAAGCCGGAGAAATCCGACAGGTTGAGCTTTCCGGTCTGCACGGCATTATAAATGGAGGCACCGGCCTTACTTCCGAAGAGGTCATAGGCCGCCTGCAGCTTTTCTGCATCGCTTCCGCTTCCCTGCATGGTAGTGGAGAATTCCGCAAGTGCCTGATCCAGCGTTTTGCCGTCTGCCGTTGCATTCTTCATGGCTGTCTTTAAGCCCATCATGGCGGCAGATGTATCAAGGCCGGACATTTCCACCATGCCCATAAAGCCAGCGGCCTGCTGGGCAGTGAGTCCCATTTCCTTCAGCTGCGCGGCATTGGAGGAGAGGGCATTTGCCAGCGTGTCCATATCAATGCCGGTGGCCTGACCGGTAGCGTTTAAGGCATCCAGAAGATTATCTGCCTCGGAAGCGTCCATGCCGAAGGCGTTCATGACGGAGGATACATTGTCGATTGATGTCGAAACATCGGTATCATTGAGCTGGGCAAACTTGATGAATTTTGCCGAGAGGTCATCCAGCGCCTGCCCGGTCAGGCCGAAACGGGTGTTGACCTCGCCGACAGCAGCACCGGCAGTTTCGAAGTCCGTCGGTATCTCCGTGGCGAGGTCTTTTACGATCTGGCACATATCCTCCAGCTCATCGCCGGTAGCACCAGTTTTCTGTGCAACGATGTCGAGACCAGCATCCACCTCGTTAAAGGCAGCAATGGAGGCAGCGCCGATGGCGACAATGGGAGCCGTTACATGCGTAGACAGGCTCGTGCCGACATCCGATATTTTCCCGCCGACCTCCTGCAGTTTAGAGCCGGTCGCCCGGAGTGTTGCCGTGATAGAAGTATCTGTTTCCCGACATTGCTGTTCGAGGTTTTTGAGCTCGTTTTCGGTCTCTATGATCTCACGCTGCCATGCATCATATTGCTGCTGGGTGACGGTACCGTTTTTTAGTCCAGCATCCATCTGGTCTTGCACGGACTTCAGCTGTGTGAGCTTTTCCTTCGTTTCGGAGACTGCCTGTTGTAGGAGCTTCTGTTTCTGTTCGAGCAGCGTGGTATTTGTCGGGTCGAGCTTCAGGAGCTTGTTGACATCCTTCAGCTGCGACTGTGTTGATTTGATTTCCTTGTTTACACCGGATAGGGCTTTGGAAAGGCCGGTCGTATCGCCGCCGATTTCCACGGTTATGCCTTTTATTCTGTCAGCCATGCGATGACCTCCTTCCTGTTAAAATCGATCCATCTGCTCCTGTGTCGCGAGCGCAGGATAGTTGTAATCGTCGTTGCTCATTTCTGCGTACATGTCATTGACAGTCCCGATGGTGAGCAGGTCAAGCTCCGAGATGGAAAGCCCGATCTGCACGCACCGGAGTAAAAAGAGCGGGGTTGTCATTTCCCGCTCTGTCGGATGATGTTTTTTTTAGACTCCACCTGCTGTTCCACATTCAGTCCCCACAGCTCGATGATCTGCGGCAGGATTTCATAGATGGAGAAAGTGTTGAACTGGTCGAGCCAGTCCTCCGGAGTATCCGGGACATCAGGATTCTGATGCTTTGCCATCAGCCATGCGATGTTCTCAAAAAGCTCCAGACTGAAAGTGTCCAGATTGGAGCTTTCTGCGTCGCTTTCATCGATGCCTTTCTGCAGCTCGTTTAAATCCTTGTAAATATCCCTGTGGAACTTATTTCTGTAAAGGCGAGGAATGGCGGCAGAAGCGCGGAACTGCACCTCCTTGCCGTCAACCTCGATTGTTTTTGTTACTGCCATATTGCGTCTCCTTACTCACCGTTACTTACCGATGCACTCGGCTCATATACAGCGTTGTACCATGCGTCGTAAACAGCGCTTGTTGTGTTCGTGCCGGTTTTGACCTTCACAATGCCGGAAGGGAGCGGAGAAGCCGTAATGGAGAGCGTCTCTGTCTGCACCTCAGTAGAGTCCTCCTTGGTGCTGCCGGTGACGGAAGGGCGGGTCGCGCTGCAGTAATACATGCAGTGACGTATCTTTCTCTGATCGCCGGAGAACTCGAAAAGCAGAGCAAAATGCTCCGGCTCCACGTCCTTGTTCTCCACAATGACACCGTTGGCATCTTCGGTCTCGTGCATGACGTCCGTGAGAAAGCTCTCCGGAATCAGCGCCAGCTCAAAGTCGCCGGAATAACCGTTGTTGTTTGAAACCATGTAATATACGGAGTCGTCCGCATAAAACGGATCATTATCTCCCTCAGCATCCAGCGAAAGGGATACGGCACCGGGCATTGCTACAGGCGTGCCAAAGGTAACAGTACCGTCAGCGGCAAGCGTAGCAATTGCGTAGTGGCAGTTTTTAAGGCCGAACTTGACCTTGTTACTCGTGTTAGACATAGTTTTTAACCTCCTATAATCTGTGTTTGATATAAGACCTCGTACAGCTTCTCCGACTCGATCCATACCTCAGATTTCTCATAAGGCAGGTCGTGGGCGATTAAGATGTCCTCGATCTGGGTTTCTGTTTCCGGGTCTTTTACGTCCGTGTATAATTCGATGTTCAGCTCATCAATTTTCTTGAACACCGTGTCATCCGCGAACATATTGTCAGAGCCCGGATATAGAAAAACGAGGAAGGGCGGGTCTGGTGACTCGCCTTCGGCAAAGTGGTCGTAGGCAAGCGGCAGACCGGCTTCCTCTAACATGGTGATTACATCGTCGTATGTCATGATCCACCTCCCAGTTTCTGCTTGATGGTATTGACGAGCTTTTCGTTTCCGCGCTCCTCGGCTGAGGCGATATGAGGCTGCGCCGGAACACGTCCGCCGCCACGTTTCACATGCCCGTGCTCCAGAAGGTGTGCCAGCTGATAGCGGTTTTTCGAATGCACCACGAGGCCAATGCTCTGTGAATCCTCATGCATATTCTTGACCGACCAGCTTTTCTTGTATTTGCCGGTATCGACCGGAGCGCCAGTCTGAATATCCTTGCGGACGGAAGCGGCAGTCTCTTTCACTGCAGCCTTCAGGTCATCTGTAGCGAGCTTTGAATATTTTTCGAGTTCCTCCATAATGGCGTCGCCCATCTCGCTTATTGATACATTTCTACTCATGCGTTCTTCTCCAGCTTGCAGTTGAATTTCAGGCTGTTATGCTTATAGCCCATCGGATTCACATAGGTGATGTTGTAGGTGCGGCCTTCCGCGATGATCCGGTATTTTGTCGATTCCACATCCGCAAGCTCAGAGCAGTGGCGGCAGGTGAAGTCCAGCGATTCCTCCGGATTGATGACTACACCGGAAGATTCGGAACCGGAGCTCGTGCCGACAGTCGCCCAGCAGGAAAAATAATCCGCCCAGCCGGTTTTGTGGTTTCCGTATTTGTCGACGATGACCGTATTTTTCTGGAAGGTGACTCGCACCCTCATAGCTGCTATATTCATGAAAACGCTCCTTCCCGTATTGCAAAAAGAAGAGAGCGCAGTGTCATGGTAAGAGCATGGTGGTCGGCTTCCTCCCTGTGCTCAAAGAGATAGGCACAGGTATAGAGGATAGCGACCTTCATGGTTTCACGGATTGCAGACAGCTCCGCCTCGGTATATTCATCAGAAGAAGCGGCATCGGAGTCGATCACTTCCCACTGATTATCCGTAAGTCTTGCAATATCAATACATAAGCGAATTGCGGAGGCCAAGAGGATACCGACCGTGGCATCCTCATCCGACGAATCTACGCGCAGATAGGCCTTCGCATCTTCAGTTGAAATCAAAGCCACGGTCGTTCACCTCCCTGTCTTAAGAACCGGAAGTTGCCTTCATGTCGAGAATCTTGATGCCTTCGGAAAGGATCAGCTTGCCGTCAACACGCTCCGTGCAGGTAAAGCCGACCTGACCGTTGGTAGCGTAAAGCTCGTTGAGACGCTTGATCGTGCGACCGGCTCTATCAGCGATCCAGTAGCAGGAGAAGTCGCCGAATGCGATGGCTCTTGCGCCTGCGGCCATTGTAGGTACCTTCGGAGAGGTGTAGAGCGGATAGCCAAGCAGTCTGTCGGGCTCTCCGGCAGTAAGTGCAGGCTGCCATACATAGACGCCGTTCAGATCCTTGAGCTTTCTGATAGCTGCGACAGTGGCATCGTTCATGAGGAACTTCGCCTTGCTGCGATAAGGAGCCTTGAGAGAGTACACAAGGCTGATCAGCTCATCGGCGGTAATTGCCGTAGCGGAAGCTGCGGTAACGCCAGAAGGAGCACCACCAGCGGCAGAAGGGATGAACAGGCCAGTAGGTCTGTCGATAGCCGTCTGGCCGGTCTGCACAGCACCGTTGATGAAGGCATCCTCTTCAGCTTCACCGAAGGCGCGACCGAATTCCTCAGAGATGTAGCCCTCAATATCAAAGAAGCTGTCGGAAAGCAGCTCGTCGGACACCTTGATGAGGTCAGTCAGCTTGAAAGCGTCAATGCTGGTCTGAGCGAAGGTCGGATTGCTCTCGGTGTAGGCACCGTTCTCGGCAGTCCACGCCGCCTGCGTGTGGCCATTTGCCACAGGGATCTTGCGTTCGTTCTGTGTGGTAATGACCTTGCAGCCGATAGTACGCATGATGTTGTTTTCATTAAGCGCCTGAACAAGGGTGTGCTCGAATTCAATCGGAACAAGGTATCCGCCGTTTGCATCGGTTCCTTCCTCAAGTACATCGCGGATTGCAGGATTGCCGGGATGACGGATGTTGTCCCAGAAGGCCTTCTTGTAGGCTGCAGAAGCTCTGCCGGGCTTATCCTCCGGTTCATCCTTTACACCGGGCTTTCCGGTGAGCGGAGTAGAAGTCGGTGCACTCATCATCTTGTCGATCTGCTCCTGACGCTGCAGGCGCTCGATATCCTTGGTGAGGTCGGTGACTTCCTTTTCCATCTTGTCGTAGGTTGCGGCATCCTCCGCAGAAACCATGCCGCCGTTCTGAGAGTGGCTATTAAGAAACGCCTTAGCGGCCTCCCATGCCTTCGCTCTCTTGTCCATGAGTTCCATAATCTGAGTCATAGTAAAATTCCTCCTTTAATGTGCGAGAAGCGAAAGGCGCTTCTCAAGATCGGTTACTGGTACCATGTGTTTATTTGCTTCCGGCTTCTTCTTAGGAATCAGTCGGGAAAGCAGCGAATCAGTGACAGCCTTGCGGGAGAAAAGCATCTCCGCGTCAGCCGTATCCTCCGGGACAGATTTCTCACCATCCCTGAACAGAATCTCGTCAGCAAAGCCGAGCTTCACGGCCTCCTTGGCGTTCATCCATGTCTCAGCATCCATGAGCTGTGAAATCTTGTGGCGGGAAAGCCCGGACTTGATTTCGTAGGCATTCATAATGGATTCCTTGACTTCGTTTAACATGTCGATGGCTTTCTGCATTTCCTCGGTATCACCGATGGCGATGGTCGCAGGGTTGTGTACCATCATCATGGCCACGGGGCTCATGCAGACCTTTGTTCCGGCCATAGCAATAACAGATGCCGCCGAAGCAGCAAGAGCGTCAATCTTGACCGTCACATCATGCGGGTAATCCATCAGCATGTTGTAGATCTGCGCAGCAGCAAAAACATCACCGCCCGGAGAGTTGATCCAGAGGGTGATGTTTCCATCGCCTGCATGCAGTTCATCACTAAATAGCTTGGGTGTTACTTCGTCGCCGAACCATGTCTCATCGGAAATTTCCCCGTCGAGGTAGAGTGTTCGGTCGGAGCCAAAACTGTCCGGCTCCTCGTTTCGCACCCAGTTCCAAAACTTTCTGGTCATAGTGCCTCCTTCTTTCTGAACCGGGTGCGCCCGTCTTCGGGTTCCGGTTCGGTTTGTGTTTCCTTCGTTTCATCAGCTTCCTCCTGCGTCTGTGCCGAGACCGCAAAAATGCCTGCGTCCTTGAGCTTGGTCATATTGCCATTGATCAGGTACAGGTCGCCGCCTTCCTCCTCCGGAATACGGTCGAGGTTTTCAAGCTCCCTAATATCGTTAGCGGACATCCAGCCATTCTGACGTCCGACCGCATAACCGTTCATGCGGCTCTGGTAGTCGCCTCTGAGAAGCCCGTCCACATTGAACTTAAAGAAGTATTCCTTCTTTTCATCCAGAGAGAGCAGGGCTCTCTGCATGGACTGTTCCCAGCGGCATACCCACGGGTCGAGCGTGTATTTTACGAATTCCAGCGACTGTTGCTCGATATTTGAGAAGCTCGATTTCTCAAGGTCGCCGATCATGTGAGGCGGGATGCGGAAGATACGTGCGATCTCATTGATCTGGAACTTCCTTGTCTCCAAAAACTGCGCCTGTTCCGGTGAGATGGAGATAGGCGTATATTTCATACCTTCCTCCAGCACGGCTACCTTGTTAGCATTAGAGCTGCCGCCGAAGGCAGAGTTCCAGCTTTCTCTAACACGCTCCGGATCTTTAACCACACCGGGATGCTCCAAGATGCCGCCGGGAGTCGCACCGTTTGCAAAAAACTTAGCTCCGTATTCTTCGCAGGCTATTGCCATGCCGATGGCATTCTTAGCCATTGCAATCGGGCTGTAGCCCACAAGACCGTCAAAGCCAAGGCCGGGAACATGCAGTACGTCGGACGGCTGGAGCCTCACACGACTGCCGTTCATCGTGTGCGCTTCGTCCTGCGATGTTTGGTATTCGTAATAAAGCTCTCCGTTTTCATCACGGTTGACCGTCATACGATTTGGCATCAAAGGATAGAGCGCGACCACTTCACCTTTGCCGTTCCGAATGATCTGCGCGTAGGCGTTTCCCCACAGGAGTAGATGCGTCATCAATGTTTCCCGGAATACAAAGGATGTCATTTCCGGATTTGGCTCATCGTGAAGCAGGAAGTATAGCGGATGATTTATCGCTTTTTCCTTGCTGCCGCCTTCGCCGTATCGATAGAGGTGTATCGGCAGGCCTGCAATTGCCTCGGACAGAATCCTCACGCAGGAGTAGACCGCCGTCATCTGCATGGCGGAGCGCTCCGTTACAGCCTTGCCGGAGGTCGTCCCGCCGAAGAAGAAGCGGTAGGAGCTTCCGGTTGTTGAATTGGTAGGCTTATCTCTTGAACGAAACAGTCCTGAAAATATGCTCATATTGATCACCTGCCTTTCAGATAAATAAAATGCCTCTGTCGTCATAGACAGAAGCACCGTTGTCATTGCCGCAGCGGATCGCACGGTCAAGCGCCATGATGGTGGCGATGGCTCCGTCGATCTTCTCTGTAGATTTTTCCTTGTCAGCCTTGATATTTCCGGCTGGGTCAGTACGGATGAAGATGTTATCCATATTCCAGCGGAGAACAGGATGACCGCCGTGGGCGAGCTTTTGCTCAAGTGTCAGCTTCATGAGCTCCTTTGTGGGAGGACTCATATCCTTAAAGCCCTGTCCGAAGGGCACGACTGTAAAGCCCATGTTCTCCAAGTTCTGAACCATCTGGACTGCTCCCCAGCGGTCGAATGCGATCTCACGGATATTGAAGTGCTCGCCGAGGCGTTCGATGAATTTCTCGATATAACCATAATGGATGACGTTGCCTTCGGTAGTCTGCAGCACGCCTTCCTTCTCCCAAGTATCGTAGGGCACATGATCGCGTCTAACGCGAAGATCCAGCGTATCCTCTGGCACCCAGAAGTACGGGAGGATCACATACTTGTCGTCTTCATCCCGTGGCGGGAATACCAGCACAAAAGATGTAATATCCGTAGTGGAGGACAGGTCAAGACCGCCATAGCAGACACGGCCTTCGAGGTCATCCTCATTGACTGGAAAGGCACAGGCGTCCCATTTATCCATTGGCATCCAGCGGACAGCCTGCTTTACCCATTGATTAAGGCGCAGCTGCCTGAAGGAATTCTCTTCACCGGGGTTTTGCTTTGCCGATTCGCAGGCCGCTTCCACCTTGTCAATGCCGACCGTGATACCGAGAGAGGGGTTTGCCTTTTTCCACACTTCCGGATCAGTCCAGTCCTCGTCAGGTTCCGCACCGTAAATGACCGGATAGAAGGTTGGATCGACCTTCCTGCCGTCGAGGATGTCCTGCGCTTTCTGGTGGACTTCATAGCAGATGGTGTTTGTATCATTTCCGGCTGTGGTAATCAGGAAATACAGCGGCTGCATTCTGGCATCGCCGGAGCCCTTTGTCATTACATCAAAGAGTTTCCGGTTCGGTTGGGTGTGCAGCTCATCGAATACCACGCCGTGGATATTAAAGCCGTGCTTACTGTAGGCCTCAGCGGAGAGCACCTGATAGAGGCTGTTGGTAGGCTCATAGATGATCCGTTTCTGGGAGGCCAGTATTTTGACGCGCCGATTAAGCGCCGGGCACATCCTTACCATATCCGCAGCAACATCAAAAACGATGGTGGCCTGCTGTCTATCGGCAGCGCAGCCGTAGACTTCGGCGCGTTCCTCACCGTCACCGCAGCAAAGAAGCAGGGCGACCGCGGCAGCCAGCTCTGACTTTCCCATCTTCTTTGGAATTTCGATGTAGGCCGTATTGAACTGACGGTAACCGTTCGGCTTCAGGACACCGAACAGGTCGCGGATGATTCGTTCCTGCCAGTCGATGAGCTCGAAGGGTTTTCCTGCCCATGTGCCTTTGGTGTGGGTGAGCTGCTCGATGAACATCACAGCGAAGTCCGCCATCTGCTTGCTGTAGTGAGAAGTCTCTGCCATGAAGCGGGTCGGCTTATAGTTTTTCAGTTTTCGCATTGGCACGATGGCCGCCTCCTTTCAGGGCAAAATAAAAGACCGCCATAGCGATCCGGTATCAGTACGAGAGAAAGAGCCTTCTGGCTCAGTCTCCCGGAATATTCATATTCAGGGTTTTAATGCTTAGTTGTGGTTCTCCAGCAGGATGCAAAGCGCCATCTCTGCTTCCTTACAGGTGGGATGAATGTCCCAGCCTCTGTCGTAGTTGCAAACGGTCTCGCCGTCAATCTTGATCATGAGCTTGCTGATCCTGCCGCCGTTGATGCCGTAGGTCTCGCTTGGCTCATCGTAGTGCTTTACCCAGTAGTGACACTTGGTGTATTTTTCCTTGTCCTTGGCATCCGGGATGCCAATAACTCCTTCGCTCCACATTTCCTTACGCCTCCTTTACCGTCATCTTGAAGGCCGGGATGAGGGCGTGTTCGTCGCTTCCGAAGTGGGTGTAGCGCTCCTTGACCTTTACAATTCCGTCCAGTGTGCAGCCGAGCTCCTCAAACTTTGCAATGGTCTCGATAAGGCTTGAGAATGTGGAGCTGATGGTGAATTCCTTTACTCCGAGCCTCTGGCAATCTGCAAGGATCGCTTCGATGTCGTAATCCCAGATGACTTCGGCGAAGTTCGGCAGGTCGTTTCCGGCTTCCTTACTGTAAAGGTAGGCCTGTCCCAGTGTCCGCTGGCATCCGATCTCTTCCCAGCGCATTCCGGGCTTCGCGTTTTCTATGGCTTCGATTGTGTACTTCATGGTGGTTCCTCCTTGTGGTTGTTTTCCCTTTTGGTATGTACATATATCACTCTGAACGCCTGTAATAGCAAGCTATTTATCGAAATATATGTGACAATCCTGCGGGAACATTTGAGGCCTAATTGTGTAGTTTATGCCTCGCCGGACATGATGAATTTCACGTATTCAGACCGGTGATCCTCAAGGTATAAAACCAGCTCGTAGAAGTCTCTCTCATAGGCCAGCCGCTGCACCGTGTTCACATCGAACATATTTGTAAGGCCGGTATCCCGTATGGCGAGGATCTGCTCCTTTACCTTTTCATCCATATCAGTCCACCACCTTCCGCACACGGTCGATGCCGTAGATGACATTCAGGCCGGAGCCGTTGTCCCAGTTCACCATGAGGCTGCCGGTATCGTCGACTCCCGTAACGGTTCCCTTGGTGCCGATAGGCGGAGCCTGCACATCGTCCATCTGGAGAAGTTCCACGCGGGTGCCTGCCGGGTAGTGGGAGCGGAGCGCTTCAAGCTGCTCTTTTGTGATCATTCGCATGCTGCCACCTCCTTTTCCGGTGCGCCGTTCTTCCAGCTGGAGTTGCCGGAGAGATTCTTAAGGAGAATCTTGCGCTCTGCCTTATATTCGTTTCCGATGAAGCCAAGCCGCAGGAGAAAGCAGCGGAATGCGTACTTCTCGTTGTCAACTTCCTTTTCAGTGGCACTGATGCGCTTCAAATCCCGGCTCATCTTGCCAAGGGATGCAATGAAGTGGGTGTAGGCCTTGACCACGTCCGGCTCCGGCATCTCAGTAAACCAAGGAAAGCTGACCGTATCCTCTGTGACCTCGATGCCAAGGTCGTCAATGCCGAGTGCCTTCTTGATGAGGCTTTCCTTGGCTGTGAGGAGGTTGGTGAGGTTTCCGACCGCCACCTTGTCGATCGGGAGGCTGACTGTAAGGCCAGTGGCTTCATCGTCGCTTTCGATCTCTTCGGTATCCTCCGGTGTGAAGCCATCCGCGATCAGGCTGTGGATGATGCGCTCCAGCTTGTCTGCGTCCTCGCAGGTTACGCTGCCTTCCTTGTCGACCGTGACGTCGCCGATCTCGTAAGCGCAGGTCGGCATACGCATGTAGATCGCCTTGTCGCCGGTGAGGTTTTCGATGGCTGCGACCAATGCTTTTCTGTCGTTTCCGGTTACGTTGTAATTTGCTTTCATGAGTGTGTTCCTCCTTTGTGAAATTAAGGTTTTAGGCTGTGCCTTTTGGCATGTATATACATCACTCTGAAAGCCTTATTTATCAAGCGATTTCCGACATTTTCTGAGGTAGAAAATTGCCGAAGAATCCGGGCAGAAATTGTGTATTATACACCCGCCGTCGGAGAAGTCTCGACTTCCTTTGCCAGAGCGGAATAGAGGAGCTTTTCGCCGTTCCTTATTACATACACATTTTCCTCATCGCCGGTATCCTCCACGTAACGGCGAAGGATGACAGAGGCGTATTTCGGATCGAGCTCCATCATGTAACAGACGCGGTTCAGCTGCTCGCAGGCCATCAGTGTGGAACCGGAGCCGCCGAAGGTATCAATAACTACAGAATTTTCCTGAGAGGAGTTCTGGATGGGATAGCCCAGAAGATCCAGCGGCTTGCTGGTCGGGTGATCCTTATTGCGCTTTGGTTTATCGTAGTTCCAGATGGTGGTCTGCTTGCGGTCGGAATACCACGGGTGCTTGCCGTTTTGCAAAAAACCATAGAGCACAGGTTCATGCTGCCATTGATAATCGGATCGACCGAGCACGAGGCTGTTCTTTACCCAGATACACACACCGGCGAGATGGAAACCTGCGTCAATGAATGCCTTTCGGAAAGTGAGCCCTTCAGTATCCGCGTGGAAGCAGTAAGCGGCTCCGCCTTTTTCGAGGTGGTCAGCCATGTTCTTAAACGCTGCCAGCAGGAACTTGTAAAATTCCTCGCCCTTGAGAGAGTCGTTCTTGATCGTAAGACCATCCGAGGCTTTGAAGGATACGCCGTAGGGCGGATCGGTCAGAACAAGGTTTGCATTCTTGCCGTCCATGAGCTTTTCCACATCTTCCGGAGAGGTGGCATCTCCACACATGACTCTATGCTTGCCAACCGTCCAGATGTCGCCGGGCTCTACGAAGGAAGCTTTCTCAAGGGCAGCGGTGAGGTCAAAATCATCATCGGCGATGTCCTTTTCGCTTCCGGTGCCGAGCAGTTTATCCAGCTCACCGGCATCAAAGCCGAGGAGAGATAGGTCAAAGGACTGATCCTGCAGATCAGACAATTCGACCGACAGCATTTCCTCATCCCAGCCTGCGTTGAGCGCCAGCTGATTATCCGCAAGGATATACGCACGCTTTTGTGCTTCCGTCAGGTTTTCTGCAAAGACGCAGGGCACGGTTTCATATCCTTCCTCGCGGGCAGCCGTAATGCGACCGTGGCCGACGAGGATGTTATAGTCCGCATCAATGACAGCAGGACTCACAAAGCCGAACTCCCTGAGAGAAGCCCGGAGCTGTGCGATCTGCTCCTTGCTATGTGTCCGGGCATTCCGGGCGTAGGGCACCAGTTTATCAATAGGTACCTGTTCTAATTTCTGTGTGTTCATTTACATATTCCTCCTGCTTCGAAGCAGCTGCTCCATCACGCTGTCCTGCGGACTACCTTCAAATGGCTCGGTGCAGTTTTGCTTCACAATGTCGTAAATCTCATACCAGAGCAGGTTGGCCTGCTTCTGAAAATTCATCAAAAGCTGTGTGAATGGGCTCGCAATTGCAGCGCCGGTGGTCGGGTGCTTTCCGAGCATGCCGTATTTGCTGACAGCTTCGGAGCACTGGATATACCGGGCAAAGGCCTCAGAGTAGCTTTCAAGCAGGCGCTTGTTTACCAGCCTCTCGCAGCCGCGCTCCTTGAGCCACAGCCATGTTTCCTTATAGATTTCATCTGCACCGAGGGGCTTACCGTCCTTCTGAAGAGCAGAGAGGTAATCATCCGGGCTTGGCATATCCATGCCTTCCAGCTCCACGCCGTCACCGATGTCGTCAACATCGAAGTCGGTCATGTCGTCAGTGAAGTCCGGCAGCTCCATACGCTTTGCAGGTGCGCCTTTCATAATTTTGTCGGCGAGGGCGTCCGGCTTGGAGCCAGCTTTGACACGCCGCCCGCCGCGATAGGTTCCGTCTTTCGCCATGTCGATCACTTCCATTTCTGTGGTGCAGGGTTTAATACCCTGTTTGAATTGCAATTTTTGCGTAAAAGACCCCGCGCCGTTTTCCGGGGAAAAGGGTCGTAGAGATTTTGACCGCCCTACCGGTCGCCGCGCTCGCGGTGAATCTTCTCGTGACACGAACGACAAAGACTCATAAGGTTGGACTCGTCATTCGATCCTCCGTCAGCAAGCGGCACGATGTGGTGGACTTCCTCGACCGCGACGTAGCGTCCTTCCTTTAAGCACTGCTCACAAAGCGGGTGCTTGTGAACGTAGCGGTCACGGATTCGTTTCCATGCTCTGCCGTAGCGTTTGCCGGTAGAGTAGCCACGCTGGAACTTCTCGTAGTGTTGATCCATGATCTTTGCGTGCTCTTCACAATAAACGCCGTCCGTAAGGTGTGGACATCCGGGATAGCGGCACGGTCGTTGTGGTTTTCTTGGCATAAGCCGTGCCTCCTTTCAGGGCATAAAGAAAGCCCTGCAGGGTGTTCCCGCAAGGCTCGTGTGCTGCGTGTGCAGCTGTTCTTTATTCTGTTTTGCTGATTATATACTATCATAAAGGACGGGTGGACATCTTAGGACAAAGCAGGACATTTCGGGCGCATTTCAAATGATAATCGGATCATCCGGAAGCGTCACATGAAGAAGCGCCTTGCCATGCCAGCGGCGAATGGTACGGGCATCTGCACAGAGCTCCACCCCGATTTGCTCCCATGTATAGTTATGGATGTACCGGTACTTGAGTACCATGCGCTCGTCGGTATCAGGAACTGCCTCAATGACCTCCCGTATCTGTTTCTTGAGGTCTGATAGCATTTCCAGCTCACCGGCGATTTTCTTTTCCAGTGTCCACAGTTTCTCAAGCGTCCGGACAAAGGGAGCTTCCGTATTTCGTGATGTTTGCACGCGGTCTTTATCATATTGGATAGCCGACACGCTGCCTGCCATCTCACGCAGGTTTTGTGCTTCTATCGTGTCGGACTTGATTCTCTGATCAAGGCGGTAGGCCTGATGGAGATATTCTTTTACTGTCATAAGGGCTTCGCCTCCTCTCGTAGTTTTTGTATGAGATACTCGCCGTCTACACTTGTTAAGGTCTTGTACCAGCCGGAGCGGAAGAACCGTTCACATTCCATTGCGTCCAACATGGCAGTTTGATTACCGGGCTTCTTTTTCAGGCGCTTCAGGGCGTCCCGGTAATCCTTTACTGCCTGTAGCACGATGGCGTTGGCGAGATTTTCATAAGGATCGGCCATCACACCACCTCAAGGTCAGCCTTGACTGCATCAATCAGTGCGGTCTGCGTCATTTCTTTCTTGGATAGCGCCTTTACGATCCTTTCGTCGATGGTGCCCTTGGTAATAATGTGTTGGATCACGACAGTGCCGGATTCTTGACCTTGCCGCCAGAGACGGGCGTTGGTCTGCTGATATAATTCCAGAGACCATGTAAGGCCGAACCACACAAGGGTGGAGCCTCCGGCCTGAAGGTTCAAACCGTGACCGGCAGAGGCCGGATGGATGACTGCTACAGGAATCTTTCCCGCATTCCAGTCAGCAATATCGCGGCTGGTCTTGATCTCCCGGACATTGAAGCGGTTCTTGATGCGGCTAAGGTCATGCCGGAACCAGTAGGCCACAAGGAGCGGTTTTTCATTGGCGGCCTCGATAATATCCTCCAAAGCGTCCAGCTTCCTATCGTGGAACTCGATGACCTCACCGGTATCGGCATATATGGCACCGTTCGCAAGCTGGGAGAGCTTGCCCGTAAGTGACGCGGCATTGGCAGCAGTCACCTCACCATCAGGGAGCTGCAATATGAGCTCCTGTTTCAAATCATCATAACGGCTGCGCTCGGAATCGGAGAGCTGCACTTCATATTCTGTTGAAACCAGCTCCGGCATCTTCAGATGGTCGGTAGATTTCATGGAAATCGTGATATCCGAGATCCTCCGATAGATGGCGTCCTCCGCATAGGGCAGTGGCTTATAGGAGTAGATGATCTCGCCATTTCTCTTGTCTGGCATGAAGTAATTTGTCCGGTACTGCGTGATAAAGCGTCCGAGGCGCTCGCCCATATCCAGCACTTTAAACTCTGCCCACAGATCCATGAGACCGTTGGAGGAAGGAGTGCCGGTCAGGCCGATAATCCGGTGAATCCGTGGCCGTACCTTCATCAGCGACTTGAATCGCTTGGATTTATGATTTTTGAAGGACGACAGCTCATCGATAATCACCATATCGAAGTCAAAGGGAAAGTCGGACTCGTCAATGAGCCACTGCAGGTTCTCACGGTTGATGATCGTGATATCCGCTTGCTGCATGAGAGCGGCTTTTCGCTCCTTCGGTGTCCCGACTGCGACCGCATAGGTTAGACCGGCAAGGTGCTCCCATTTCTGGATTTCTGCTGGCCATGTATCGCGGGCGACTCTTAAGGGAGCTACCACTAAAGCGCGATGCACTTCGAAGCTGTCAAACAACAGGTCATATACTGCCGTCAGACTGATGATCGTCTTTCCAAGTCCCATATCTAAAAGGACTGCGGCCACAGGGTGTTTTTCAATATAGCGGATGGCATAGTCCTGATAATCATGTGGATTGAAGTTCATCGATCATCCCTCCAATCTGCTCCGGATCGTCAATGACATATACCGCAAAGCCCATCTCCCGCAGCAGCCTGTGGCGAGAAAGCTGGAGTGGGCGTGGCTTTTTGCCGGGTGCCTTCAGCTCTGCGAAGCCGATATGGCCGTCAGGGAGTAAGATCAGGCGGTCGGGCATTCCTACGAAAGAGGGACACACCAGCTTAAGTGCAATGCCGCCGTTCTTTTTCACCGCCATAGTTAACTTGTTTTCTATCTGTTTTTCTATCATTGCAAACCTCCGTCAGGCGTTAATTTCAGGGGATGTGCAAGGTGTATCAATGGTATTTACCAAACTTTTTCTTAGAGCTATTTTTTTAGGCCTAAGAGAGTTTTTATATAAGACCTTGATACACCTTGTCATAGTCCCGGATTACTGCAGAAAATCTTCCTCTGCGCCGCTGTCCTCATGAATCTTTAAGCCCTTGAAATAGCGCTTCCGATTCAGTGTCAGCCGCTCGAATCCGGCTTTCTCCAGCGCAAAGTAAAAGTCTGCCGTGCTGCGAACATACTCATTGCAATCCAGCGAGTAGTTGCGGTATGCCTGATAGAGCGCCGAGGAGCTTTCCTTAAAGGACTCATCTACATCGCACTTCTCATCCAGAAAATGTCCGAACCAGTCGTTCTGGCTGCGATATTCATCGATGGCCTTCGTCACGCAGTCCGGTACCGGAATCTGGTAGTCCAGCGCGATGACCTTTTTAGCTCCTTCGATGATCCATGCCAGAATGCTTTCACCGGCATTTTCATACAAGTACTCACCGTAATTTTTGATGTCGGCCTTGCCTTCGATCTTGGCATTGAACGGGATCACGATAAGCCTGCGCCAGATACCGTCATCGGAGGCGGAGACGCGAGGCAGGTGGTTCGTATACAGCACCAGCGTGTGGCAGGGCTTGAAGGAAAACGGATCTTTATATTTCTTCTCTGCAAATACATCATCCGTAGAGCAGAGCTGCTTGACGGTGGAGTCGTTGAGCCTTGCGCCTTCCTGCATTTCCGCAGCGATCAGCAGGCGTTTGCCTTTGACCTCAGCCATTTCCGGCTTGATGTTCCTGCGGCAGCCGACAGTCAGAGTGTCTGCGGATATATTTCCGCTGTAGAGTCCCAGCACGCGGGAGATGGCATTCCAGAAGGTGGATTTGCCGTTGCGCCCATCGCCGTATGCGATGATGAGCGCCTCCACAAAAACTTTCCCGATAGCAGCAAGGCCACAGATCATTTGTACATAGTCAATAAGCTGCTGATCCTTCTGAAAAATCAGATCCAGATTATCCTGCCAGAGCTGCGCTCCTTTGCTGCCGGGTGACACGGACGTGATTTTTGTAATAAAGTCATCAGCAGAGTGCTCGCGGGCTCCGGCCATACCTTTGCGAAGGTCGTAGGTCGCCTCCGGTGTGCAGAGCAGAAAGCAGTCTGCGTCCAAGTCTCTCGGCGAGATTTCCAGCATCGGGTGCGTCTCTTTGAGGGTAGATGTAATGTTCTTGGAGTCGCGTCTGCGGACGGCAAAGCTCTGGTAGGCCTTGGCGGCAAGGAACTCCTGATAGGCCTCCATCTGTTCGTCGCTCATCAGCTGTTCAGCTTTGGCCTTGGATGTGTTATCAAGGATTTCCTGCGCTCCGCAATTTTTGAGCTTCTGCAGAGCCTCCATCATATTTCGATTGGCTTCTGTGAGCTGCCTGCGAGTAAGTTCATGAGCGACGGCCTGTGCGCCGGGTTCTGTTTCCTGCCAGTAGTGATCGCTGTATCGGATAAAGTGTGTGGCCGGTGAGTAGCGCAGCTCGTTTGCAAAATACTTCGAGAGCATCTCGGCCTGCCCGACGTCGGAAAAGTCCTCCGGCTTATAACTATTCTCGTCGTTATAGACTTCCGGAGGGACATATCCGTCCTCACGGCTGATCTTGGAATAAAAACGCTGGGCGCTGTGCCAGATTGTATTAAGCTCGCTGTTATCCAGAGGTGGCACGCAGGTCGCGGCCTTTTCCAGAAAACTTTGGTAGGCTTTTTCCGTATCGCCGTATTTTTTTATGACGATACCGGCAAAGCGGGACATGGTAGCGTTGCGGCTTCCTTCCGGGATCACGACGTCTTTCTCGTGGCCACCGGGCAGGTCTGCATCGAACTCGTCGTCATTCAAAAATTCCGTGAGGTTCATGCGACCGGGATAGAGCTCCACATTCGGCTCCTGTGTTCCGAAGAAGAAGCGAGCAGCATCCAGCGCTTTCGTATCGAAATACGGAAATATGGAATTGACCAGCTTCTTCATATCGCTATAGAGGGCAGCATCCGTCACCCGGTCGATGGGAAAGAGCACATGGAACTTTGGCCTTGCCGGTTTGCCGTTTTTCTCGCGCTGATTAAAGCGGCTGTAATGGATGGCGAGGCTTACTCCCGGAAATGCCTCCAACACGTCTGCCGGTGTGATCCAGTCTTTCGGATCTTCTGAATGGTCATTATCACAATCCACGGGAAGACAGTCAGCGGAGAGAAAGTTGTCGCTGTTGCGGTAGTGATTTTTGTACTCCGCGCACACATAATCGTGACTGACTGCGTCTCTCATTCTGTCCGCGTCCATGACAACGGTCTTATGCGGATAGGAGCAGTTTCCGGGATTGCCGATAAAATCGGCGCTATACAGGGTAAACATCAGTCGTACACCTCCTCCGATTCTTCCTCCAGCACCTTTGTGATAAATTTCAGGGCGCGGATCATGGTTTCCAGTTCGCAGTCGCCGCCAAGGATAACTTCAAAACCGTTGCAGCCGAATCTGTCCATGAAAGGTGTGACATGGATATCTGTGCTGGATTCATCGGAAATGCGGAAATAGGTGCGTCCGCCGTGGCCGGTGTCGCCACCTTTGTAACCGGTTGTTCCGGCTTCGACCTGCAGGATATTGGCACTTACCACATCGCGGGTGTAGGTAGTGATCTCAGTGCCATCAAAAAGCTCTCTGCGACTTTCTTTAATTTCATACATAGCGTTAAACCTCCTGACATTCTTCTGTGAAATAGCGCAAGTGGTAGCCTTTCCACTTGGCGCGTTTGATTTCTGCTTCCATACCGGATGAGATGCGGCTGCCGAATACCCAGATCTCAGCGCACTTGCTCATGAGGGCATTTCCGAAGAAAAGACCAAGCTCACGTTCTTCCGGATTGTCATCATCAAGGAACTGCGGAAATAGCAGGTGCGGTGCGATAGGGATATATCCCTTGTCCACGGCATAGCGGCTGTAGCGTCTGGCGTTGGCTACGTTTGTCTCCACATCTCCGGAAAACGGAGAGCAGATGTAGACGATAGGCCGGAAAGCACGAAGGGACTGCTTTTCATTTGCAGCAATCCGGGAGAGTGCTTCACCTGCAGTTGGGTCAGGATAGCCTTCGCTGTTGCGATAATCGTTGCTCACTCAAAAGTCCTCCTTTCCGGGCAGACTTAAAGGCGTCCACCTCCAATTTCCACTGGAGATGAACGCCTGATTTGAGCGGACGATTTTTAATCTTTTTTGTAGAAGGGCGTGGTGTAACCGTCTGCGTGGAGCTTCAGGCCTTTTGCCCACGGTGGAGTCCTGCCCATCTGTTCACAGAGAACGTCAAGTGACATGCGAGGGTCTGCTTCAATGACCAGTTCGTCGTGAATATGCATGACGATGGAGCAGCAGCGCAGCGTCTTCATGGCATAGCAGAGAATGTCGCGGGAGGTTGCCTGCACGATATTTTCCACGAATTTCGGCCCGTATGAATCGAGCCGTTCCCATTTTTTCGTGCTGCCGATGCCCTCATAGGTAATACACTCGCCTCCGAATTTATTCGTACCGACCTTTGGCTTTACATAGGCGAGGTTCCGTCCGGAGGGTAGCGTAATAAAGAGCATCCCGGAACGGCAGGAGAAAGTAAGCCCATAGCTGCTGGTTGTGTGTTTATACTTCACGGCCTCCATGACAGCGCTGTCGACATCCCACCAGAATTTTACGATGTTGGGATTTGTCTGACGCCACGCATCCACCAGCGGAGGAAGCTCATCTTCGGAAAGTCCCATCTCTATAGCGCCCATTGCCTTTAAGGCTCCGACCGAGCCGCCGTAGCCGAGCGCGAGTTCCGCAATTTTGCCCTTTTGACGCAGATGGCCGTTAATGCCATGCTTCTCAACCGGAACATGGAACATCTGACTGGCACTGGCGCAGTAGATGTCACCTCCGGTTTCAAAGACTTTTTGACGCCACGTCTCACCGGCATACCACGCGATGACTCTTGCTTCGATGGCGCTGAAGTCGGAAACATAAAACTGCGTACCGTCTTTCGGGATGAACGCTGTCCGAATCAGTTGAGAGAGGGTGTCCGGGACGTCTTCATATAAGAGCTTCACGGCGTCAAAATCTCCGGATTTTACAAGAGCGCGTGCGTCGGCCAGATCCGGGAGATGATTTTGCGGGAGATTTTGTAATTGTATAAGCCTGCCTGCCCAGCGTCCGGTACGATTGGCTCCGTAAAAAGCGAACATGCCGCGAGCCCTGCCGTCATCACAGACCGCACGCTCCATAGTCTGATATTTCTTGACGGAGGATTTGGCAAGCTGTTGTCGGAGTTCCAGAACGGTCTGAAGTTCTGGAGGAGCGGTTTTGATAAGCTCTGCCACGACTTTCTTTCCAAGACTGTCAGTTTCGAGCCCGTTATCGGAGAGCCACTGTTTCATTTGCTGGACGGAGTTTGGATTATCAAGTGCTGTCATATCTTTCATGGCAGCAGTCAGTTCTGACTGGGAGCGGGAGTCCATCTCGATGGCTTCCTTTACCAGATACATGTCGAGCCGGACACCTCTGTCGTTGATTTCCTGATCGATGTGGTATTCATCCCAGACCTCCTCCGGTACAGGGAATTTGACAAGACGATCCTTAATGCCGATCTCGGTTTCTACATCGCGGATATTATATTTTTTGAAGGCCTCCCACTTGTCCGGCGCATGGAAAGGGTGATTCCTCGTGCGACCGCCGTTTGCTTTCGTCGGAGCGCAGGGCACGGAGAAGTATTTGATCAGATCTTTTCCCTCAGTGAGTTTCTGCTTTTCAAGACCGAGGACAGAGCCTACGCCTTCCAGAGAAAGCGGCAGTCCCATTGTGGCCGCCCAGACCATAGAGCAGCGCCAACTTTCCGGATTTAAGAAGCGTGCGCATTCGGTCGAGAGAGGGTGGTTATCATGGAAGGGGTCGAGGCTTACTCCAAGATCGCGGAGATATCGGGATAAACACACCCGTTCAAAATTTGCATTGAAAGCCCATTTGATGACAGTATCATCAGTCAGGGCATCTATAATTTCCTGCGGCAGGCGCTCTCCCTGTGCAAGGTCGATGACCGTTACCTCGGAGCCGTCGACGCTGTAGCCAAACAGCAATATTTCAAAATCCGGTGACTCGGCATATTTATATACGCCGCACTTGGATAGATTCACGTCGCTGTAGGTTTCGATATCAATACTGAGTGTTTGCATAGATTTTCACCTCAATTCAAACAAGCGGCTTAAGATCGCTCCTAAGCCGCCTGCCGTTTATGATTTACTCCAAGGACTTCATGCGCTTCTCGTGGTATTCACGTTCATGTTCGGCCTGTTCCTTTTCGCGCTTCATGCGTTCCTCGTGGTACTTGAGGTCACGGGCGGCAGATTCCTCCTCACGCTTCTCACGCTTGCGGTCATTGAAGAAACTCTGGATGGACGAGATCAGGAACACGATGCTGAATACCAGCCAAGTGGCGATCAGCGCAGTAATCAGGATTGTCTGTAAGGTAGTCACTGTCATAATCGCACCTCCATCAATTCAGGAAGTCTTCATCGTCATCGCTGGCGAAGTCAGACTCTGCACTTGCCTTGCCGCCGAGAGGCTCACCGTCACGGATCTTCTGCAGGTTGTTGAGCCCGCAGGCGATTCCCTTGTTGCCGGAGCTGTTGAAGGCGTAAAAGGTGATGCTGGCACGGCCATACACACCGGAGTACACCTCGGAACGGTTGAGGATCGGGTTCAGGTCTGCATCCACGATGCCGGGAGCAGAGGTGGCATTGGCATTCACGAAGTAGGCGTTCTTGTAGGCCTCGTCATCCGGACGTTCAGCGTCGCCGTCACGAAGAGGAGTTTTCAGAACAGAGAGCGCCGGTACAGACTTGCCGTTGCCCTTGAGCTTGGCTTCACCCTCCTTGTAGGCAGCTTCGATGGCGGCCTCGATCTTGGCGATGGTCTTGGTATCGGACTTCGGGATGATAAGGCTCACGCTGTACTTGGGAGTGCCGCCGTTGATGGATTTCGGCTCCCAGACATTTGCATAGCTCCAGCGGGTGTCGACACCGGTGATAACCTTCATGGGATTGCTGATTTTTACATTCTTACTCATTGTCGTTTTCCTCCATAAAATCATTTTTGGCTGTATTCATGGCCGGGCGCTTGTCGCTATCCGGCACAAGTGTGGGTTTGCCTTGCGGCTTTTCGATATAAGCCGTCAGGAGTTCATCAAAGCGGGACTTGCCGAGGAGCTTCTGCATGGCGGTGATGCCGAGCAGCCTTTTCTCATACGGGTCAAAGCCTGCTTTCTCGACCGCGTCAATGACGGCGGCCTCATTGCTGTATCTGCGGTTGCTGCGTCCTTCGACGAGCTTGAAGCCAGTCCACTCCTTACCGGAGAGAGCTTGCTGCAGGGCATATTCCTTGATGTCGGATGCCCAGCTGACCAGCTCATCCACTTTGCCGAGGATAACCTCGATCTCGGTGTCCGTGAGCAGTGGCGGGAGCTTGAAATCATGCTGCGCGAGTTTCAGGTTAGCTTCGGCTCTGGCTCGGCACTCGTTCTTGGCCTTGCAGAAGCCGCACCATTCACCACACAGGAAATTCCCATCTCCGGCGAAGGCCAATTCTGCGGTGGGCTTCAATACTTCGTCTGCCCAGCGGTAGAGCGCGTCTTTGTTGATCTCGAACGTGCTGATGTTTTGCCGTCTCGGCTGGTAGATGGTCATGGAAACCTGATCGATGTCGTAGATGCCATCGAAAAGCTCCAAAGCGCCGAGCGCGTAACACTGCATCTGCGGGTTTTCATCTGCTGAGACCAGAACGCCGAGACCGTGTTTGTAATCGATGATCCTGAGTGTGCCGTCTGCAATGATGATGCAGTCGGCTGTTCCGAAGCCCTGTTCTACCCAGCGGGAGAAGTCCACACGCTGCTCGATCAGGACGACCGGGTCGCTGCATGTTTCCTTGGCGGCTTCGACTTGCTCCAGAACGTATTCGGCATAGCCGCTGGCGCAGTTCTCCATCTCTTCGGAATACCATTTGAGGCTTTTGGTCGGGTCTTCTGCGGGAAGTCCAAGAGCGGACTTGATCTTGAATTCGCCAAGCGCATGGGCGTCGGTACCTTCCGCAGCGTAGTCGCTTCCTTTATCCTCATAGGTTTCGCAGAGCCTTGCTGATGGCGGGCAGTGCAGCCACCTATCGGATGAAGATGCGGAGAGGATCGCGTGTGCTTTAGCTGCCATTGCCGATTACCTCCGCGTCCTTCAACAGGGCTTCATAATTTGCCGGGTCTACGGCTGAGAGCTTTGCGGCACCGTACTTCTGGAGCAGGGTGCGAACCTCTGCGGTATGACCGGCACGGGACTTCTCGGCAAGGACGGCTCTTACATCCTCCAGCTTGATCTCTGGCTTGGGTTCCTCCTTCTTAGCAGCACTTTTAAAATGTTGCTGCTTAGAATTGTCGTCTCCAGAAAACTGCTGGTAGAGCCAGTCGGCTGCGGCATTAATAGAAGCAGCAGCGGTGCGGAGCTCTTCGATGGTTTGTGCCATTTCTGCCATCTTTGACATTTTCTTTTCCTCCTTCCTCGGATTGGCTTGCGGCAAGTACCCGGAGGTTCCTTGCCAGTCTGGCGGATACGTGACTGATGGAATTCAGGAGTTTGATCTCCTCGTTCACGTTGCCGCCGGTGTCTGCATAATTGCGGTACATCATGTTCACCTCGCTTTCTGAAGGCTGTGTTCTCTTGCCTTCATCTTCCACTGGAGATGAACTGCCGATTTGAGCGGAGGATTTTATAAAAAAATTCCGACCATCATCCCAAGGTGGGACAATGGCCGGAAATGGTGTGGTTCGTGGTTTTGGTATTACTTGTCGCCGGTAATCCTGCGCAGGTCAGTGCGATACTTCTTCATCTGATCCGCGAAGGTCTTCTGCGGGCGACCGAGCTCTCTGGCGATTGCCCGATCGAAGATGCCCTCCGGATGATCCTTCCAAAGCTGAATGATGGTATCGGCCTCCGGATCAAGCTCACGCAGTCTGGCAAAGAGCTGCTCTAAGAGCATGCGGTCGGCGATAACCTCGTCCATCGGCTTACTGCGGTCGGGAATATAGTCACCGAGGGTGCCGTTGCCATCAGGGAGAGGCTGATCCAGAGAAGTGACGTCACCTGCCGCGTGATATTCGCAGCCGATACAGTCGCCGTCGCATTTCCAGATGAAGCGGTAGGGACACATGCACCTGCCGTGATTCTGCTCCTTGTGGCGGATGCGGTCAGCTTCCTTATAGAAGGCGTCGTGCTGCGCCTTGGTGACCGGTACCTTTTCGCCGGTGCTGCGAACGTAGATGAAATAGGTCTTTTCTTCTGTTGTCATAAGATTTCCTCCTGTGATTTGCTTTTTAGTGAGCAATCACAGTGGGGAAATTCATGGCCTGTTCATTGGAAATACATCTGGATATCTTGAATTTCACATGTATTTCTGATATAATAGGAATTGATGGGAATAAATCGGAAACACCACGAACCACTGTACCCGTATATCCAGCCTCTTCCCGGACGCCATATTGCCCTTGTGACTACTCACAAGAGCTATCCAATCGTTCGGTAGGTCGGCTACTATAGTTCGTAAGGTTCTTAGGGTTCGACTTTGAAAATTGGAGAGAAAATCAATGACAAAAGGTGACAATCCACGGTTATGTGGCGGCACCTTCTTTGTGCTTGTGTTGCAGGCGCTAAAACAACGCGTTAAGGCAAGACAGCACTATAAAGGCGAGAGGGATGGCCTCTCTGATCCGGAAGTTCTGATTGGGCTGATTAAGGTAATCAATCCCGACTATCAAGAACCGAAGGAAGGTGCGCTGAAAGGAAAAACAAACGACTTCAAATCCTGCAAGACCTCGACCGGTCAGTATTTGCCATTTGGCGAGACACTGGAGATCGAGGCGTTTGATGAGCGCATCCGGAATGAGTATCAGGATGCACTGGGTGCGATGACGGAGTTCGTTGCGCTGTTCCTTGAAATCGGAACAAAGGTAAAGAAAGACGAAAGACTCGTGAAGGCGCTGATCGACCTGATTGAGCAGGACGACAGCATCAAGCCGGATGAGGGATTTTATATTGAAGAAACCGGTCAGAAAATAAAAAAGACCGCACTTGGCGGACTCGACGATGTCTGTCTCCCTGCATTCCTGCTGGGTGTATGGCACTATGTGGTTGTTTATAGAAAGGACAACAGCGTAGGCCGTGATACCTATGACATGTGGTGCCCGAAAAATGGCAGAGCACCAAGAACATATTCTGGTGGCATGGGTAAGAGTATCACAAAGACAATAAATGTTCGTATGCCGGGAACAGCTCTATCCGAGGATGATGAGATATTCGACTTCGGAGACGAGGATGCAGAACAGCCATCAGATAAAGCAGAGGCAGATTATGATTTCGACTTTGGAGATGAGGATGCAAAAACTGGCACGCCTCCTCCCATTCAGCAGATCATAAATAATCCGCTGTTTATTTCGCAGACCGGAGACAACAGTAATGTCATCACGAATTACGGAACGATGAATTTGACACTGGGTAAGCACGGAGGTGGCTCTAATGAGTAATGAAATAAGAGTAATATCCGCTGCGAATCTTCCGGCAAACGGGAAGCCGCAATATTCCCAGAGTGGAAACGATGCTGTGATGATCCCGAACTACGGCACCATCAATATGCAGATTACGCAGCAGACTGTGTCAATGCCGTATTTCGGAGGAAATATCTATCTCCCGCCAAAGGTGGATCGGGAGTATTACAACATTTTCGTGCTTGCTGGTGAGGAATTCGACAGGCCATACATTAAGATTCCGCGTGACCGAGCCTTGAATCAATGCATGACACAGGAAACTATAGATAAGTTTGCTCCGATGACTGAGGAGAATCGCGATCAAATTAAAACCATGCCATCGCTATTTATGGCTGAGAACAATCAGTATGGCAAAGCAGATGAGAGCCAGAATGTGATCTACGGGTTTGTGCCCGATATAAAGGTCTACGACAATTACGTGAAAGTCTACTATTGCGGATACAAACTCGATGTTCCGCAGTGGAGACTGAACGAGTTGTTAGAGGAGCTTCAACTTGTAGGCAATGATAAATTCAACGAACTGAACCGGACTCACTGGTCAATCAAGCGCTGCGACCTGATTCAGGAGCTGCTTGAAGGCGGAGTCCAAATTCCCGTATTTACCATTGGGGACTCACATTGATGGAGGAGAGTACATGAGCAACGAAAACGAGAATATTACATCTGAAACAATACAAGAAGCAACACCAGAAAAATGGGTAAACCTTGAGGATATAGCTGAACACCTCAGCGTTAGTACGGATACCGTCAGGAATTGGATAAAAGACGGAAAACTGCCATTCTACAGAGCTGGGAAACGTTATAAGTTCAAAATATCCGAAGTGGATGAATGGTTACGTGGTGGAAAAATCACGGATTAAATGTCGCACGCAAAAATGTGGCAGAAGGGAGAATGCCTATGCAGGACAAGATGAAGTCCCTCATAACAAATATAAAATTGGACGCTGCCACTTTTCACGGTGAGACGGTAGACCCTACATATATCAATTTCTTTTTTGGAAAGAACGGTGCGGGTAAGAGCACAGTTGCTTATGCCTTTGAGCACCCGGAGTGCCTTGAATGGCAGAATGGTGTAAATCCTGCCGACTACACGATTCTTATTTATAATCAAGAGTTTATTGACCGTAATCTGGCTAACTATGGCGACCTCAAGGGTGTGTTCACGCTCAGCGAAGAAAATGCCGAAACAAGGAAACAGATCGACGATAAGACCGAGGAAAGAAAAGGTGTCGTTGCTGACGGTAAACAGGCTGCTGAGGATCGTGATAAGAAGAGCAGTGAGCTCAAGCCGTTACGCGATACGTTTGAAACCACTTGTTGGGATGAAACCGAGGATATCAGAAAGAGCTTCGATCAGACGCAGGGTGGTAAGAAAAAGAAGCTCCAGTTTGCAGACGAGGTTTTATCCGGGAAGCATTCAGCTGTCGAACACAAAAAGGAAGATATCCAGAAACTATACGATATCGCCTATGATCCAAAGGCACGGAGGTACCCATTGTTCAAAATCTCTGGCGAGTTGGAAGGTGAATATGATCTTTCCGGTGCAAGCTATCTTGGCGAAGAAGTGACGAGCAGGAGTGAGACACAGTTTGCTCAGTTCATGAAAGCGCTCAATGCGACCGAATGGGTGAAGCAAGGTCATGCTGATTATGTGGTCGGTCACGAAGAAGGTAAATGCCCGTTCTGTCAGAGAAAGTTACCGGATACCTTCGAGGAAGACATCGCAGAGGCTTTCGATGAAGGTTACCAGAAGGCGCTTGATGCACTTGAAACCTTCGAGGCAGAGTACAAAAGGAAAATGGAGGCTTTACTTGAGCTACTAAAGAATAACCTAAACGACGTTTTCCCGAAGGCAAAGACTGCAGAATATGAGAAGCTGGTGGCACAGCTTGAGACAGTCATTACAGAGAATGAGCAGCTGATAGCAAAGAAACGGACTACACCGGGTGAGGCCGTGGCGCTCAAAGATACAGATACCATTCTCTCTGATATTGATACAGTCGTAGCGGGTATCAATGAACTGATTCAGGAGAATAACGACATCGTAGCTACCAAGCCGGACAAGCAGCTTGAATGCTTCAATATGGTATGGGAGAAAATCGCATTTATCCTGAAGGATAAAGTGGCGGCCTATACAAAGAGCAAGAGCGATATTGAGGCTGAGGCTAAGAGACTGGACGGAGAGGTCAAAAAGCTGCAGGAGAAATATAAAGCTCTGTCGGCTGAAATTAATAAACTCAATGCCAGCGTGATCAACACGGCGACTACGGTGGAAAGCATCAATGCCCATCTGAAGGATTCTGGATTTGAAGGATTCCGGCTCCGCGAAAAGGAAGGCGTCAAAGGTACTTACGAGGTCATCAGGGAGGATGGCAAGGTTGCGGAAAAGCTCAGCGAGGGTGAGCGTAACTTCATTGCTTTCCTGTACTTCTACCACTTGGTGCGCGGCAGCCAGACCGAGACGGACTCCGGCAAGGATAAGATCGTGGTCATAGATGATCCTGTTTCCAGTATGGACTCCAGTGCGCTCTTTATCGTCAGTGCACTGGTGCGTGAAATGTTGGGCGTATGCAGCAATAACGTCCGACTGGAAGACCACGAATATAAAGGAAAGTATATTCAGCAGATATTTATCCTGACGCACAATGCCTTCTTCCACAGAGAGATCACATACAATCGGGTTAGCCATTACCGGTACGTGTCGTTCTTTAAGGTAAACAAGAAGAACAACATCTCGACTGTGGAGAAATGTGTAATCGAGGCCACAAAAGTCTCTGAGAAGGATAGGAACTTCAATCCGGTTCAGAATTCTTATGCGGCACTCTGGCGAGAATATGAAAAGCTGGATGCACCGATTCCGCTCATGAACGTGATCCGGAGAATCCTTGAATACTACTTTTTACAATTGTGTGGCTTTGAAAGCACTGTTCTTAGCACTACAGTGCTTGAAGCGATAAAGAAGCAGATCATGGATGAAGCTGCCGGTGGCGTTCCAGATTATACAAAATACCATCTGGCACAAGCTATGCTGTCTTACATCAATAGGTCGGATGCTTTCAACGATGGACTCCACTTTGTAGATGAGAGCATCGATTGTGACCAGTACAGAAGCGTTTTTTATTCCATCTTCGAGGTGATGAATCAGGGACAGCACTTTAAGCACATGATGGAGGAATTGGAATAAGTCCTGATTATTGTACCGATGGCTTGGTAGAATAATGAAAAAAAGAAAAGTGAGGTAAACACAATGGCTGAAAAGAATACTGCCAATATCGGCTTTGAAAAACAAATCTGGGATGCGGCCTGCGTTTTGTGGGGACATATTCCGGCATCCGAATATAGAAACGTAATAATTGGGCTGATTTTCCTGAAGTATATCTCTACGGCATTTGACAAGAAGTATCAACAGCTTGTAGCCGAAGGAGATGGCTTCGAGAATGATCCGGATGCATATCTTGAGGATAACGTATTCTTCGTGCCGGAGGATGCTCGTTGGGATAAGATTGCGGCAGCAGCACATAAGCCGGAAATCGGAACGGTTATTGATGATGCTATGCGTGCAATCGAAGCCGACAACAAGAAACTCAAGAACGTGCTTCCAAAGAATTATGCCAGTCCAGATCTGGACAAGAGAGTCCTCGGAGATGTCGTTGACCTCTTTACCAACATGGATATGGGAGAGACCGAAGGTAACCGAGACGTTCTCGGTAGAACTTACGAATACTGTATCGCTCAGTTTGCCGAAAAGGAAGGCAAAGGCGGTGGTGAATTCTATACGCCGTCAAGCATCGTAAACACACTGGTTTCAATCCTGAAACCATATTCAAACTGCCGCGTATATGATTGCTGCTGTGGCAGTGGCGGTATGTTTGTACAAAGTGCGAAGTTTATTCAAGCACATTCCGGCAATCGTGGCTCGATTTCAATTTATGGTCAAGAGGCCAATCCGGACACTTGGAAGATGGCCATCATGAATCTTACGATTCGTGGCCTTGATGCAGACCTTGGTGCTTATCATGCCGATACATTTACGAATAATCGCTTTATGGGATACACCAAAGACGAAGATGGACACCTCATCATAGAGCCTGCCGAGGCAGAAATCGTCAAACGAATTTACCGTGAATACCTACAGGGCGCAAGCCTAAAGCAAATCGGAGATGGCTTGATGGATGATGGAATTTTAACAGCCGCCGGAAAGGCAAAGTGGCGTCCTGAATCGGTCAAGAAAATCCTGAAAAACGAAAAATATATTGGTGATGCCCTTTTACAGAAGACATATACCGTGGACGTTCTTACCAAAAAGAGAGTGAAGAATAACGGCATCGTTCCGCAGTATTATGTGGAGAACAGCCATGAACCGATTATTCCCCGTGACCTCTATATGCAGGTGCAGGAAGAGATGCTCAGACGAGCTAACCTTCACAGTGGAGCGAATCGGAAGAAACGAGTTTACAGTAGCAAATACGCACTTTCCAGTATTGTGTATTGTTCAAAATGTGGGGATATTTATCGAAGGATTGCTTGGAACAACCGCGGGAAACATTCCACGGTATGGCGATGCGTAAACCGTGTGGAGCATGGCCCTGACTGCTGCGATGCACCAACTGTACAGGAAGAAGAATTGCAGAACGCTGTGGTAAAGGCAATCAACACGGCGCTTGGTGGCAAGGATGAAATGCTTACTGCCTTGGAAAAAAATATAGCGATGGTGCTTGCTTTGGAAGATGAGACTTCGATGGAAAGCCTTGATGCCAAGCTGGAAGAACTGCAGCAGGAGCTTCTAAAACGAGCAAATGCCAGACAGGATTATGAAGACCTTGCTGATGAGATAGACCTTTTGCGAGAACAAAAGCAGAATGCTATGGCGGAGAATGCAGAACGAGAAGGTTTGAAACAGCGAATTGCTGAAATGCAGCAGTTCCTTGCCGAGCAGAGAGGTACAATACAGGTGTATGACGAGCAGGTAGTACGCAAGCTGATAGAAAAGATTACGGTACATGATGAGAAAGTAACTGTTGCCTTTAAATCTGGGATGGAGATTGATGTGAAAATGTAAATTTTAATTATGGGGAATCCCCCTAGACTTATAAAAGCTAGGGGTGCTTTCTAATGTTAATCATGAATTGTAATATTTCTATTATCGATTTCTATTAACCCTTCATCTTTCATTCGTTTTAATTCACGAAAAAGCGATGGTCTTTGAACACCAAAATGGTCAGCAAGCTGTTTTTTTGAAATAGGTAAAATGATAGTTTTAGATTTCTGAACGGCAGAAAGTGCAACAAGGTAATCCATCAGGTTTTCTCTTAAAGATTTCTGAGTATACATAGCTATTTTTTTATTCATCCATTGGGAGTTTAAGGATAGTGACTTCACAAAGGACATAACAAAACTATATTCTTTTAGCAGCTTGCTAACTGCTATTTTTGAAATATGGAAAAGGGTACATCCAGCTGTACAATAAATATTCATTGGATATCTATTTTGCTCCCCGAATAAGAGATTTGCCCCAATAATACTGCCTTCGCAAAATTTAAATACAATAGTTTCAGAACCGTTAGATGCTAGAGAATAGGCTATTAAATTGCCTGAAAGAACTATATCCATTCCATAACACTCTGAATATTGCTCATGCACAGTTATTCCTTTGTTATAAGAACGCTTAATAATTTGATTGCTTAAAATTAAACTTTCTAATACTTTTTGATCTACATCTTTAAAGTGAGGTAGATTTTTTAAGTCTTCAACCATAAAATCACCTTTTTATTTTTATTATATCAAAAAGAAACTTATGTGTCTATTTAGTTATAAAATATAATGTTAATATGATTACAACGAATAAAAAGGAGGCAATTTATTATGATAGAAAAAGTATTTGAGTTATCTAAGAAAAATGAGAAAGCAGTGGAGAAGGTTGTTTTTGATGAAAACCTACATTATTTGCACATGGTCTTTAATAAGGGTGAGGGGTTGCCTGAACATTTCTCCAACTCTAATGTTTATATGACCGTTATGAAAGGAACTCTGTCTATCGGTCTTGATGAACAAGAAGTTCACGAGTATTCGTATAATACTTTGATAAAGATTCCAGTTAATACAAAAATGAATGTAAAAAATCTTAATGATGATACTCTAGAATTAATTGTTGTAAAATCACCAGCACCAAAGATATAAACAAGATGGAGGAATTATAAATGGATATTTTTACAATCGGCATATGGATTGGAACTTTAATTTTTCTTGGAGTTTCTTTTGCTAAAAATAAGGGAAAGACAAATCAAGCACTTAAAATGGCATTTAATATGGGAAAAGGAATGGCTATAAGTATATTTTCAATCATTTTTGCAATTGGATTAATCCTGACACTACTTCCACCGGCAGATATTGCATCTTTTGTGGAAAAACAGTCAACTGCAATTGCAACAATAGCATCGGCTTTGTTAGGAACAATTACACTAATTCCAGCCTTTATCGCTTTCCCGCTAGTAGGGACACTGGTAGATGCGGGAGTTGGGATAGTTCCTTCCGTGGCATTTTTAACAACTTTAACAATGGTCGGTGTTGTAACCTTCCCTCTTGAGAAAAAGGAATTCGGCGTTAAGTTTACAGCAGTTCGTAACGGACTTAGTTTTCTGTTCGCTATAATTATTGCACATGTAATGGGGGTGATTATATAATGGTCTTAAAAAAAATAAAGGATAATTTGTTCTTTTTTATAATTATTTTGGCATATGCAATTATGACTACCATTAATCCGTCTATGGGGATAGAATCAGTTAAAAACAGTGGCTATTACATTAAGGAAATGCTTATGATTATGCCAGTTATCTTCGTGCTTACTGCGCTTTTAGATATGTGGGTTTCAAAAGAAAAAATAATGAAATTTCTAGGTAAGGACGCCAAAGCCAAAGGTGTTTTTCTAGCTTTTGTAATTGGAAGTATTTCAGCAGGCCCAATATATGCGGCATTTCCAATGTGCGTTATGCTTCACAAAAAAGGTGCATCAATTAGAAACATCATTATTATTTTAAGTTCTTGGGCAGTCATTAAGGTTCCAATGCTTTTAAATGAAGCAAAGTTTCTAGGCCCTAAGTTTATGGTTATTCGTTGGATATTAACTGTTGTGGCAATTATCATTTTTTCGTGGATTGCAGACAAGATAATAAAGGATAAGGATTTGCCAAGCGAGGAAACATCACAAGTAGGATTAATAATTAATAAAGGTGCTTGCATGGGTTGCACTTTGTGTACTAAGAATTATCCAGAACTCTTTGAAATAAAGAGTAAAAAGGCAGTCATTAAGGCACATGATGCAACTACAATAGATAAGGAAAAACTTCAAACTACAATAAATGCTTGTCCTGTTAAAGCTATAGAATATATAGAAGATTAACGATGCTAATTTTGTGTCACAATTAAAATATAACACCCTGTAGGCTATAAGAGTCTATGGGGTGTTTTTTACTAAATCAGTTTACTTTTTAATTGAAATGAGAAACTTAATCAATCAAAAAGTGAAGCTTTGCAATTGAGTTATAGCATATTTTTAAAATAAAATTTAAAGAGTTATTGACATATGCCATTAACAGAGGTATACTAATGATAGTAAATGGCATATGTCATAAACTACAAGGAGGTGAATGGTATGCCTAGAAGAGATGGAACTGGCCCAATGGGTGCTGGAACAATGACTGGACACGGTTTAGGCTTTTGCACAGGGAAAAATGCAGTCAAGCGTGGTGCTGGACTTGGATTAGGTCTTGGATTTGCTTGCAGACGAGGTTTTGGTAGTGGATTTGGGAGAGGTTTAGCAATAAATCAATATGCGACAAAAACACATAAAGACTTCCTTCAAGAACAAAAAGAATTACTGCAAAGCCGAATCGAAGTCATTGATAAACAATTAAAGTACCTGTAACGGGTATTAGAGGTAACTGGAGGACGCTCTGGTTATTTCTGATTAGAAATGGGGTGATAGATTATGCCAAGACCAATGAAATGGAGAAAAGTTTGTTGTCTGCCAGAAAGTAATAAATTTGGCCCTCTTGATTCAGTGTTGGACGATCAAGATCATGTAAACATGACAGTTGATGAATATGAAACAATAAGGCTTATAGATTTGGAGGGTTTTACTCAGGAAGAGTGTGCAAAACAAATGAATATTGCCCGTGCTACCGTTCAGGGAATATATGTAGAAGCCAGAAGAAAGTTAGCTGAATCATTGGTGAATGGTAAAGTGTTAATAATTGAGGGAGGCGAATACCGTCTTTGTGATGGATCGGGAAATGGATGTGGCCGAGGCTGTCATAGGCATGGACGTGGCAGATTCTTTACAGATAATGAGAATCGAGGTGACTAATTATATATTCCGAAAAAGTAATTGAACATTTTATGTGCCCTCAAAATGCTCATAGCATGCCAGATGCTGACGCTGAAGGAAGTTTTGGAGACCCTTCGTGCGGAGATTATCTTACCGTTTATATAAAGGTGAAAGACAATCATATAGATGACATAAGTTATCTTGTGTTTGGCTGCAGTGCATCAATTGCAACGTCCAGTATGACATCGGTGATGGCAAAAGGAAAAGGCCTGGATGAAGCATTAAGAATTACAGAAGAGGATATAATCGAAGCTCTAGATGGGCTTCCTGAGAACAAGGTTCATTGCTCTAATTTAGGCGTTAGCGCATTACGAAATGCGATCAATAATTATATTAATAGAATGGAGGATTCTCATGAAAATAGCAATTCCGGTAGATGAAAAAAGTTTGGAGTCGAATGTATGTGTATCCTTTGGGCGTGCTCCCTATTTTCTAATTTATGATACTGAAACTAAAGAGAGTATATTTCTTGATAATGGTGCAGCAGCAAGTACAGGCGGAGCAGGAATTAAGGCAGCACAAACAATAGTGGATAATAAAGTGAACGCTTTACTTACTCCCCGATGTGGCGAAAATGCAGCTAATGTGCTCAAATCCGCTGATATTAAAATATATAAAACAGCGGGTATTTCCGCTAAAAAAAATATTGATGACTTCATCAGTGGAAAGCTATCCTTACTCGATGAAATTCATCCTGGTTTTCATGGCCATGGAGGGAACTAAAATGAGGATAGCTGTGCTAAGTGGCAAGGGCGGCACAGGAAAAACACTGGTGTCGGTTAATTTAGCTGCGGCTGCAAAAATATCAACGTATATTGACTGTGATGTTGAAGAACCAAATGGCCACCTTTTTTTTAAGCCCGAAAATATTCAGGAAGAAGAAGTACATGTACGAATTCCAAAGGTGGATGGCAAGCTATGCAATGGATGTCGAAAGTGTGTTGACTTTTGCAAGTTTAATGCCCTTGCCTATATAAAAGATAAACTGATTATATTTGAAGATGTATGTCACTCTTGTGGAGGTTGTATCTTGCTTTGCCCTGAGAAAGCGTTAACAGAGAAAGAAAAGGTTATTGGCAAGATCCAAAAAGGAGCTTCGGACCAGGTAACAGTATATACAGGAATATTGAACACCGGTGAACCTTCGGGTATACCAATTATAAAAAAGTTGCTTAATGAGAACAAACCTGAAAGGAACAAGACGATATTTATCGACTGCCCTCCCGGAAGTGCCTGTATAGTCATGGAAAGCATTAAGGATGCAGACTACTGTATATTAGTAGCTGAGCCTACATTGTTCGGCGTTCATAACCTTAACATGGTATATGAACTGGTGAAGTTATTTAACAAGCCGTTCGGAGTTGTTCTTAACAAGTGCCTTGATGGTGAAAATCCATCAGAGCAATTCTGCATAGAAAAGAACATAAAAATTATAGGTCGAATTCCATTTGACAGTGCACTCGGTATGCTAAATTCAAATGCAGAAATCGCTGTAAGGAAAAGTGAAAGATACCGGACGATTTTTTCTTTTTTGCTGGAGACTGTGAAAAAGGAGGTGCATCATGAAACAACTTCTAATTCTTAGCGGTAAAGGCGGTACTGGTAAAACTACAATAGCCAGTGCTTTTATCAAGCTTTCAAAGGCTAAGGCTTATGCAGACTGTGATGTAGATGCACCTAACCTGCATCTTATAACAAAGCAAAACTCCCTGCCAAAGAAAACAGACTATTATGGTTTGCCGAAAGCCGAGATAGATATCGAGCTGTGCATAGAGTGCGGACAATGCATGCAAAACTGCCGATTTGAAGCTATATCAGCAGACGGGAAATACAAGGTAGATCCTTTTGCCTGTGAAGGTTGCGGGGTTTGCGAGCTTGTTTGCCCTGTTGAAGCTGTGACTTTAAAACCTGCTGTAGCTGGTGAACTGCTGTTATATACAGATGGAGAAAAAGTATTTTCTACAGCGCAGCTAAAAATGGGCAGCGGAACCTCCGGAATGTTGGTTACCGAGGTAAAGAAGCAAATGAAGTCAGCAGCCGCTGATGTGGAGTTTGCCATTATTGACGGATCTCCCGGTATAGGCTGCCCGGTTATAGCGTCTTTGAGCGGTGTTGATATGGTGTTAATTGTGGCCGAGCCATCCATATCCGGAATTAGTGACATGGAGCGGATTATAAATACAGCTGCGAAATTTGGCGTAAAGACGGCGGTATGTATCAATAAGTTTGACACAAATATGCAAAACACAGAAAAGATAGAAAACTTCTGTAAAGGTCAGGGAATTAGCCTTTTGGGTAGAATACCCTTTGATTTGGACGCGGTAAAAGCAATTAATAATGGGCAGACAATTGTTGATATAGACTGTGCCTCAGGTGCAGCAGTGAAAGCAATTTATAGCAAGACAATGGAACTGCTGTTTGAAGAAGGTGGTGGGCTGAGGTCATGATTATCAAAACACTAGTTGAGAATACAGCGCTATCCGAAAACTTCGGCAGCGAACACGGACTTAGCCTTTATATAGAAGCAAATAGTCACAAAATTCTTTTTGATGTTGGCGCTAGTGAGTTATTTCTTGAAAATGCAAAGAAGCTGAATGTAGATATCTCTGAGGTTGATTATCTGATTATTTCGCATGGGCATTATGATCATGGTGGCGGGCTAAGAGCTTTTTTGCGTGAAAACACGAAAGCCGAGGTATTCCTACACCGACTAGCATTTGAAAAATACTATGCTTTGCGTTCAAATGATGAACCGGAGTATATTGGCTTGGATGAAGAATTGAAGCAAAACAAGCGAATTGTATTTACATCAGACCGTTTCTTTGTCAGCAAGGGGGTTCAAGTGTTCTCAAATATTACCAGGAAGGAACCTCTACCAAAGTCAAATGACAGTTTGCTTATGAAACATGACGGCAAAATAGTACAGGATACTTTTGCGCATGAACAAAACCTCATTATAGAGGAGGCAGGAAAGACGCTTTTGGTAACAGGCTGCGCCCATAATGGTATTGTAAATATTCTTGAATACTTCCATGACTTAAAAAGACGTATGCCTAACTATGTGATAGGTGGATTTCATCTTTCCAGCCGTTCTGGCGGAAACGAGGCCCATGAAATGATAGATAGAATTGGTAAATACCTGGTGGATACAAAAGCAAAGTTTTACACATGTCATTGCACTGGTCTGGAGCCTTATAAAAGGCTGAAAACTATTATGGGTGATAGCATCGATTATCTGTCAGCAGGCAGTGAAATACACATATGAATTATTTGATAGTGCAAATCAAGGGAGATGAATGCCTGTGAAAGATATTAATACATTTATTTTTATTTCTGCTTTTGCAATGGGAGCAATGATAGTAAACAGTTTGGGAATCTGGACTCTTTATAAAAATCGCGAATGGGCAGAAAAAATTAAAGACTATTGTATGTGTTTTGCTGCGGGAATACTTATCTCTTCCCCGCTGATAATGACTTTACCTCAAGCTATACAAAAAACCTCCTACGCAGGATTTACTGCGCTCGCAGGATTTTTATTTATGTATTTCAGCAATGAGATCATCAAATACAAAACAAAGCAAAAAGAACTGGCCTTTGGCATAACTGCAATTGAAGGTATCTTAATTCATTCACTTATAGATGGCGTTGTATACACAGTTACTTTTAGTATCAGCACAGTAGTTGGAATTCTTACTGGAGTTGGGTTGGTTGTTCATGAGTTCGCCGAAGGCGTTATAACTTTTTCAATGTTACTTAAAGGTGGATATAGCACAAGGAAAGCTGGGATTTATGCTTTTCTTGCAGCAGCATTAACAACTCCTATCGGTGCCTTTATAGCATATCCAATTGTTCAACATCTTAGTAACAATGTTTTAGGACATATGCTTGGATTTGTTGCTGGTGTTTTAATATACGTTTCGGCATCGCATTTATTGCCTGAAGCAAGGGAATATGAGAAAAAGCACTCTACCCTAGCATTTATATTGGGAATTGTTTTCGCACTGCTTATTATGTTTACCGAACACTAAAGTTATTACAGCATAACAACCATGCATGAAAAATATACAGGAAGGAGCTAATATTATGAGCGAAAATTGCAACCAAAGCTGCAGCAGTTGCTCGGAGGACTGCGCAGAAAGAAAAGAGAAGAAAAATGATTTCTCCGTGAAACCACATGAAATGAGCAGCATTAAAAAGGTTATTGGTGTTGTCAGCGGTAAAGGAGGGGTTGGAAAGTCACTGGTAACTTCCATGCTAGCTGTTACCATGAATAGAATGGGTTATCATACCGCTGTTCTGGACGCTGATGTAACCGGGCCTTCTATTCCTAAGGCATTTGGTATCAAGGAAAAAGCCACAGGAAGTGAATTTGGCTTATTCCCAGTTAAAAGTAAGACAGGTATTGATATAATGTCTGTTAATTTGCTTTTAGAGAATGATACCGATCCAGTTGTGTGGAGAGGACCCCTGATCGGAAATATGGTAAAGCAGTTCTGGTCAGATGTTATCTGGAGCGATGTGGATTTTATGTTCATCGATATGCCACCGGGCACCGGCGATGTTCCCCTTACTGTATTTCAATCCATTGCTGTTGATGGGATCATTGTTGTAACCTCGCCTCAGGAGCTTGTATCCATGATTGTATCAAAAGCAGTCAGGATGGCTGAAATGATGAATATTCCTATCGTTGGTTTAGTAGAAAATATGTCCTATTTTAAATGTCCGGATTGCGGTAAGGAACACAAAATTTTCGGCGACAGCCATATTGACGAAATTGCCGAAAAGCATAATTTAAAAGTGCTTGCTAAGCTTCCGGTCAACCCCAAAATTTCTGCCGCCTGTGATAAGGGTATGATAGAACTTTTTGACGGCGATTGGCTTGATCCGGTGGCAAAAGTATTGGAGGAAATCATTGAGGAAGATAATAAATGAGTGCACATTCAGATTTGGCAAGAAAATTGTTTAAAAAAGGCTACAATTGCTCTCAATCTGTTTTTGCTGCTTTTTGTGATGAAACAGGGCTGGACATGGAAACAGCATTAAAAATTGCATCTTCTTTCGGAGGAGGTATGGGTAGGTTGCGGGAAGTATGTGGTGCTGTGACAGGAATGTTTATGGTGGTCGGCATGAAATATGGTTACACAGATCCATCCAGCAAAAATGCGAAAGCAGAACATTATGAGCTAGTTCAAGATTTGGCAAAACAATTTGAAAATGAAAACGGATCAATCATATGCAGGGAACTGTTAGGTATTTCAATTAAGCATGATAAACCTATACCCGAGACCAGAAATGATAATTATTATAAAAAGCGGCCTTGCGCAGAACTTGTTGAGCAAGCTGCAAGGATACTTGATGAATATATTCTAAATAAAGAATGGAGGAGACCAGCTATGATTAAAATTGCTGTAGCAAGTGATAACGGAATGGTGACTGAGCACTTTGGACATTGCGAAGGGTTTATAATTTTTGACACCGAAAACAACAAAATTGTTAAAAGTGAAACCATCGCTAACCCCGGGCATAAACCTGGATTCTTGCCTAATTTTCTTGCCGATCGTGGAGTAAACGTCATCATCAGTGGTGGTATGGGAGGAGGTGCAGTTGACATTTTTAATGAAAGGAACATTGAGGTTATTGTTGGGGCAAGAGGTGATGCCAAAGCAGCAGTAGAAGCATACCTGCAGGGTTCTCTTAAATCTACTGGTTCTGTTTGCCATGAACATGAGCACCACGATGAATGTGGAGAATGAAACAGGACTTTGAATTATAATTTCCTATACTTTGATTATTACACTGTGCAAATAAAAAGACACCGCTTCAGTACAAATACTGACAGCGGTATCTTTTTATTTAATCATATATTTACCCGTATAATCAGTGGTTTTTTTGAAGAGTTTATTGTGGAATACGATTATAATAATTCCGAAAATGATCAGAACCAATGACAGTGCTTGCGATATTCTAAGTCCCGGGACCAGATAAAGACTATCTGAACGCAATCCTTCAATCCAAAAACGACCTAGCCCATATCCGATAAAGTAAGTTGCCAAAAGCTGACCGTTAAACTTTGTCCTTTTGCGGAAATAAACCAGTACAGCAAATACACACAAATTCCACATGCTTTCATAAAAAAATGTAGCTTGATGCCATTCTTCCAACCGTTCTATGAATACAGCATAGGGGAAGAATTGAAGATTTGGGTTTGCAACGAGATTGCCGAAGGCCTCCTGGTTCACAAAATTACCCCATCGACCAATTGCCTGTCCTAGAATTAAGCTTGGTACAACCATATCAACAAGTCGGAAAAATGGGAATTGACTGCGTTTTGAAAAAATAATCGCAGCTATGATTCCACCAATAACTCCTCCATATATAGCAAGACCACCTTCCCAAATAGCAATCATCTTTGTAAAGTTGCCGCTATACTGTTCCCATTCAAATACAACGTAATAAATTCGCGCGCAGATGATTGCGATGGGGAGCGCTAAAAAGAGAAAATCAAAGATTATTTCACTTTTAAGGTTCTGTCTTTTAGCTTCACGACAGGCAATCAAAACACCAAGTAAAACCCCGAATCCAATAATAACGCCATACCATGCAATATTTAAACCATTAATGCCAAATAGGTTTTTTATTAAATATCTATCTATCATAAAATCCGCCTTTCTAATATCAGCGTATAGAGGTAACTTTAATAATAGTATCACGATGAGGTATTTACGTAAACCATTTAAACATGTATATTAGGAAGAAAGGCTTGTTGATATGTTCCTGCGAACGACGATTTTTCAAAAAAGACCGAAAAACCCATTGACATGTTCCCGTAGACGTAAGGTTCAAAAAATCAGTCCAAGACATCAATCCAAGCCGCTCAAGCCATGTGGAGACGGTATGTTTATTATCCAAACTTCATTGAGACCAACATATCGATGTAGAGCTTGAGATGGATGAGATTGATTTGACAGCTGCGAAGAGCAAAGTAGTGCCTAATCTTTCTGCAATGAAAAAGATCAAATTATTTTGTGATCGTAATAATATTTAATATGGTGCTATCGAAGATGCTTGGCTAAATTGCAAGATAACTTCCGATAAATCATAGGAATTGAGAGGTTTTTTTATGGCTATAAGTAAGAAACTTGAGACGATATATTACAACGGACAGCCGGATGGAATACGTTCAATTCGTAGACATCTTTCGACAATGACAACATATGTTATTCCTCGTCCGTTGTTAGCCGAAGCAAAGAAAATATCAAATACAAATCGTCCCGGAATATATTATCTTATCAGTGAAAATGATAATAATAAAATTGCCCAGCTTTATGTCGGACAAACACGGAATGGTATAATCCGTTTAGATGATCATAATCGATCAAAAGACTTTTGGAATAAAGCAATTATGTTTCTAGCAGATAGCAAAACTTTTACTTTAGATATGATAAGTGGACTAGAAGCTTACGCTATTAATAAGGCAACAGACGCTAAACGATATAAAGTGGAAAATACAGTTAATTCGAAATATGAAATCGATGAATATGATCTTCCATTGATAGAAGAAGTATATGAAGAGATCCGATTTATAATGGCAACACAAGGATATAAGATGGAAAGTTCAGAGAATTCAATCAATGAAGCGAATACATTACATACAACAAGAAATGGAGTAAAGGCATTTGGAGCTTACGATGGTGATCATTTTGAGGTTTTGGAAGGCTCTCAAATAGATTTCAGTAGAAGAGTAAAGTTAGAAAAATATAATGCTCAGAGAGAAAAATTGCTTAATGATGGGGATATTATTGCAGACAAAAACGGAGTATATATTCTGAAAGTTTCTCTTGAATTTAATACACCAAGCGGAGCGAGTGATTTTGTACTAGGTGGTTCTACTAATGGGTGGATAGAATGGAATAATAGAGAAGAGAAAACTTTGGATGAGATATATAGAAAATAATTTTTTCGTATCAATTTCCGATAATATATTGTTATCGGAAGTTGAATACAGAATATAAGGAGGATTGGGCGAAGCGCCTGAATGGCTTCTTGGAGTTCAACGGAAATGAAATCCTCACAGATGCAGGAAAAATCAGTGCAGAGAAGGCAAAGCTCCATGCAGAAACTGAATTTGAGAAATATCGGATTGTACAGGATAGAATGTTTATGTCTGACGACAATAAATTTTATTAGCGATATCGATATTAAAAAGGGAAAAGATACAATGACTGCATTATTCAAGCAGGAATTGAAAAGAAATAAATTTTGGAGCCTGGACAAGAGAATATAAGGGAGATAAGAAGAAAACTAGAGTTCAATTAGAAATGAGCCAATAGAATCTTATTTACAACATTATCTTACTTATGAACGAAGGTGCAATTGGTTTTGAAGATCCTGAGGAATTTAGTGATCAGTTGAAAGAAACAGTAAGATTTTTTGTTGACAGATAATTTGTAGTATATGAAGATTTGAATTGTTAGTTGGGGATGTGAATTTACCATGAGAGAATTAAAAGAAATAAATATTAATAACATAGAGGAAATCAAATCATTATTTGCAGAGATTTTTACAAAAGAACCCTGGAATGATGATTGGAGTGACTTGACACAACTGCATGAATATATCATGGATTTAATAGGAAACAGCAATTCTTTAACATTGGGTCTGTTTGAAAATGATGAACTCATTGGACTTTCAATGGGAAGCATCATGCACTGGCATATAGGAACAGAATATTACATTTTTGAATTCTGTGTGAAAGAGCAGTATCAGTCTAAAGGCATTGGTACGGAATTTTTACAAATGGTTGAACAATATGCCAAAAGCAGACAGATCACGCATATTTTTTTACAGACAGAGAGAACTGTACCTGCTTTTAATTTTTATAAGAAAAATGGTTTTATCGAATTAAAAGACCATGTATCCCTTTTTAAAGAATTTAATTAAAGGAAAGCCCAATGGAATATAAGATCAGACAAATGTATCCAAATGAATACCCTTATCTAAAAGAGTTTTTATATGAAGCAATTTTTCAAAAAGACATGGGGAACCTTCTGCCAAAGGAAATCATCAATAAACCAGATTTAAAAATATACATAGAAGACTTTGGACAAAAACACGATCATTGTCTCTGTGCCGAAGCAAGTGGAGAAATCATTGGAGCATTGTGGACACGGATCATTCCCGGATACGGGAATATCGATGACAAGACTCCCGAATTTGCAATTTCTCTTTACAAAGAGTACAGAGGAAAGGGAATCGGTACAAAAATGATGCAGGAGATGTTGTCTCTTTTAAAATCAAAGGGATACAAAAAGGCTTCTCTGTCAGTACACAAAGAAAATTATGCATTTAAAATGTATCAGAATCTGGGTTTTAAAATCATCGATGAGACAGAGGAAGAATTTATTATGATGTATGATTTGACAAATACAGTGATCTAGCCGCCAATGTAAGGGGAATCAGGTGATGAAAGAAGAAAATAAAGCCTGGAAAGGGTATCATTTTCAGGCTTTGGATGACTGAGCAGACAACAAGCAATATTTAAGAAGAGAAAGGACTATGGCATGCCTGTTAAATTGAAAGATACAATGAAAGCAAAAAAACTGTTCGGAGACTGGCAGGAAACCTTAATCTGGTCCTGTCTTCAAAAGGTCATGGGAGACATCTATGTGGACAATGCTTCAGACCCACAGTCTGCCATGGCTGTTCTTGGTGACTTCTGTTTTTTTGCCGGAAATGCAGAGGAAGATATCGTCTCTTTCAAACCGGAAAACTGTTTCCAGGACTTTATCATTATGGTGCCGCAGTCTGAGGAATGGGCGGAACTGATCGTCAAAAATTATGGGGACAGAGCAAAACCGGCAACACGTTATGCCATAAAAAAAGAACAGAATATTTTTGATAAAGATACTTTAAGGTCTGCCGTTAATTCATTAAAGCCGGGATATATCCTGCGAATGATTGATGCAGACCTTTTTGCGCTGTGCAGATCAAGTACATGGTGTCAGGATCTGGTCTCACAGTTTAGGGACTATGAGATGTATAAAAAACTTGGCATCGGATTTGCCGTTTTGAAAGGGAAATCACTCGTGGCGGGAGCTTCTTCTTACGCAAGATACAGAGAAGGAATTGAAATAGAAATTGACACGAAGGAAGAGTTTCGGCGAAATGGACTGGCCTATGCATGTGGAGCAAAGCTGATACTGGAGTGTCTGGACAGAGGACTTTACCCAAGCTGGGATGCCCAAAATCCAGCATCCGCTGCACTTGCAGAGAAATTAGGATATCATTTTGACTATGAATACAGAGCATTTGAAATATGGGGATATTAAATGGAAATAAGGTTATTGGAGGAAGACGATATCGATGGTGTGTGTGGTATCTATGCGGCCAGTTGGAAAAGTGCATATAGAGGCATCATTCCTAAGGAGTTTCTGGATAACATTGATAAGGAAAAATGGCGTGAGGGAATTGAAAATTCTGAATTGATTTCATTAGTCATGATGAATGGTGAAAAGATAATCGGCACGGCCTCCTACTGTGCTTCCAGATTCATCAGTCTTAAGGATTTTGGGGAAATCGTCTCGCTCTATTTGCTTCCGGATTACTATGGAAATGGATATGGCAGACAGCTTTTGCAGGCGGCAGTTGACGGACTGGCTGAGCTGGGGTATACTTATGTCTTTCTGTGGGTTTTAGAAGAAAATATGAGAGCCAGAGCCTTCTACGAGAAGTTTGGTTTCCAGAACAGTGGAGACTGTCTCACGGATTATATCGGAGGAAAAGATTTAAGAGAACTGCGTTATATCTATAAAATAAAGTCAGAGGTGTAAATATAATGGGATTTTCAGAAAAAGTCAAGGAAGAAGCAAGGAGAAAATCAGGTTTCAGGTGCGTCATCTGTCAGGAACCATTTGTTGAAGTACATCATATCATTCCTCAAAGTGAAGGGGGAGAAGATACGATTGAAAATGCTGCACCCCTTTGTTCCAGATGTCACGATCTATATGGAGACAACCCTGCAAAAAGAAAACAGATCCGTCAGATGAGAGATTATTGGTTTGAGGTCATGGAGAAGAGAGATAAAGAGGGCTTGGATGAGTTAGGGCCGATTGCACCAGATCCTGACAGAGTGAATGCCTTGCGGGACAAAGGGATAGCAATCCAGCATACTGTTTTTGCAGAAGAAAATTTTCAGACGGCTGCCAGAATGATATATAAATTGATTTACACTGCACAGCAGAATTTTCCGAATCAAAAACGTATTCTGTATTTGGATATTGAAGGACATCGAAATGGCGCAGGAGGCTATGATCACGACATGATGGAACTTCAGAAAGACTTTATTTTAGGTTTTCTAATGCCCTATATTACGGCCGTACATATGCCGTTGATCAGTGTTGAAAATAAGAAACTGCAGAAGAATGAACTAGTTGAAGATTTGGCGATTTTTGCAGAAGAGGAAGGAACCAAAGGATGAATAAAGGAGACAAAAATGAAGAATTTTAAAAGAGATAACCTTCTGTTCTCCCTCTGCGGCCTAAACTGCGGACTTTGTCCGATGAAAATAGACGGTTATTGTCCGGGCTGCGGCGGAGGTGCTGGAAATCAATCCTGTAAGATTGCCAGATGCAGTATGGAGCACGGAGGGATTGAATACTGTTTCCAGTGCGGGAAATATCCATGTGAGAAGTATGAGGGTATCGATGAGTTTGATTCATTTATCACACATCAAAAGCGCCGGACAGATTTTGAAAGAGCCGAAGAAGCCGGTATAGATTTTTATAATGCAGAACAGAAACAGAAAGCTGAGATGCTGTGTGATTTATTAGATCATTATAATGATGGACGGAGAAAAAGTTTTTACTGTACAGCAGTCAATCTTCTGGATCTGGATGATGTCAGAGCAGTGATGGCAAGTATTCATGACGGACTTAAACCGGATGAATCAACTCTGAAAGAAAGAGCTGCGGCTGCGGTCAAGATTTTCCGGGAAAAAGCCGGGGAGCGGCAAATCGTGCTGAAACTGAAGAAAAAGCCGAGGAAAAAGAAATAGATGCTTTTAGTAAAGGCAGCGTTTATCTAATATTTTACCAGCGAACCACTGCCCGGTTTAACATAATAATATAAGGGACATTTTGTACATTGACAAAAAGACTTCTGCTTGCTAAAATCCCAGTTAACATTAAGAAGACGGCACCATAAAACAAAATTTTCATGGGCAAAAGGCGGTGAATGAGATAAGAAAAACGATATTGTATACTGCAGTGAGCCTTGACGGCTTTATTGCAGACAAAAACGGCGGGATAGAGTGGCTGGAAAAGCAGGACATAGGACCCGAAGGCCAGGAAAGTTATGAAAATTTTATCCAGACAGTGGATACGGTGGTCATGGGTTATACAACCTATCATCAGATCACCACGGAACTCTCAGCAGGGTTTTGGCCATATGAAGGAAAAATGACTTATGTGATGACACACAGGGCTATGGAGGATAAAGAAAACATTAAGTTTGTAAATTCTCCATTAGACCAGTTTATCTCAGCCTTGAAGGATCGGCCGGGAAAAGATATCTGGATCTGCGGAGGAGCGGACCTGGTAAACCAGCTGATAAAATCAGGGCTGATCAGCCGCTTTCATATTTCTGTGATTCCGGTTATTTTAGGAAACGGAATCCGGCTGTTTCACGAAGGCAATCCTGCAAACCAGCTGAAACTGATATCAGCTGATAATCTTCACGGAATGACGGATTTAGTTTATGAAACATGTGAATAGCAGGAGAGGGTACTATGATTCAGAAGAAGGAGATTGACAGCGGAACTGGATTTGACTGGGGACGTATATCAGGAGACTATGCTAAATACAGAGATATTTATCCGGAGGAGTTTTATCAAAGGCTTCTCGACCGGGGCGTCTGCACTCTGGGTCAGGATGTCCTGGACATAGGAACGGGTACTGGGGTAATTCCCAGAAATTTACATTCCCATGGGGCAAGATTTACCGGCATTGATATATCCGGCCAGCAGATAGAACAGGCAAAGAAGCTTGCGGCGGCCGGTCACATGGATATCCGCTTTCTCTGTACTCCGGCAGAGGATGTGCCTTTTTTACCAGGTTCATTTGATGCGGTGACAGCATGCCAGTGTTTTACATATTTTAACCATGAGGTATTAGCGGCCAAGATCAGCAGCCTGCTGAGAGATCAGGGAAAATTTGCAGTATTGTATATGGCGTGGCTGCCGCAGGAGGACGAGACTGCCGGAAAGAGCGAGGAGCTGGTGCTTAAATATCATCCGCTGTGGACCGGATGCGGTGAAACAAGACATAAGATTCAGATTCCGAAGGTATATATGGATTACTTTGACATTGAATCCGAAGAGGTGTTTGATCTGGAAGTGCCTTTTACGAGAGAAACATGGAATGGAAGGATGAAAGCCTGCCGGGGGATTGGTGCTGCTTTGCCGGAAGAGGAAGTGGCGGCTTTTGAAGAAGAGCATATGAGACTTCTCAGACAGACTGCTCCGCAGGAATTTTGTGTTCTTCACTATGCTGCAGTGACGGTGCTGCGAAAAAAGGCGGAATGACAGGAGGAGAAAGTGGGAATTACATTTGTAACAAAGAAGGAACTATTTGACGATGCAAGAGCTATCCGGGAAGAAGTGTTCGTAAAAGAGCAGGGATTTGTTGAAGAGATTGACGAAACGGACGGAAAAGCAGTTCATGTTGTGTGTTATGATCAGGAATATCCGATTGCAGTGGGCCGATATTTTGAAGATGACCAGGAAGGAATCTATCACATAGGCCGGGTTGCCATCCGAAAGAAATACAGAGACCGGCACATCGGCAGGAAGATCATGGAGTTTATGGAGGAGTGCATTCGGCAGGAGGGAGGGAAGACAATCCATCTCTCAGCCCAGGCCAGGGTTAAGGAATTTTATGAGAAACTTGGGTATCAGAAAAGAGGAGAATCTTACATGGAAGAACACTGTCTGCATATACCTATGGAAAAGCATATAAAATAAAATTAAAAAGGAGTTCATGGGATCATGAAATCAGATGACAGATTTAAGAGGATTTATAAACAGGGCAAAATGACAATCACAGAAATATGGGTAGACCGCGTCACGGGAGTAAATTATTTATATCATGAAGATGGTTATTCAGGCGGGCTGACTCCGCTTCTTGACAGAGACGGAAAACCCGTAGTTTCGCCTGTTGTAAACGGTTAATCAACCGAACCGAAGCATATACACAACAAAAGCTGTCCTCAGTGGGCAGCTTTTGCTATAATAGAGAAAAGGAGTACAATATGACAAAAGACAAATTAGCGTTGGAGATCATAGAGCGGCTGAAAAAAGAATATCCTGATGTAGGGTGTACTTTGGATTATGACCAGGCATGGAAATTGCTGGTGAGCGTGCGTCTGGCGGCACAGTGTACAGATGCCAGGGTAAATGTGGTCGTCCAGGATTTATATGAGAAATATCCGGATGTGAATGCTCTGGCAGAAGCAGATCCGGCGGACATAGAGGCGATCGTCAGACCATGCGGGCTTGGGCGGAGTAAGGCAAGAGATATCAGTGCCTGTATGAAGATATTGAGAGACGAGTATGGCGGCGGAATTCCGGATAACTTTAAGGATCTAATGAAGCTTCCGGGAGTAGGACGTAAGAGCGCCAATCTTGTGATGGGTGATGTTTTCGGGGAACCGGCAATCGTTACGGATACCCACTGCATCCGCCTGGTAAACCGTATGGGTCTGGTGAACCAGATCAAAGATCCAAAAAAAGTGGAGATGGCACTCTGGGAGATCATACCTCCCGAAGAAGGAAGTGACTTCTGCCACAGGCTGGTATTTCTCGGAAGGGATATCTGTACTGCAAGGACGAAACCGCACTGTGAGAAATGCTGTCTGCGGGATATATGTCCTAAAGAGGGAGTATAGAGTCAAGACAAAGGTCTGAAAGGAGGAGCCGGTATGAAGAATCAAAAGTTATTCAAAACCAATGCTGCGGTAAGCATCATTCTGATCATCGGTTTTCTTCTGACATCCATATTCAGCTATAAAGCTAACTATAAAGCGTCTTTGGACAACATTGAGCAGGTGTCCTCCCTTACATCAGAGGGCATATATTATCAGATGAGAACGATTTTTGCAAAGCCGGTCAATGTCTCCCTGACCATGGCACATGACAGCCTGCTCATCGAACATTTATCAGACCGGGCGTCCCGGGAGGACAGCGGGCGCTATGAGAAAAAGACGATGGATTACCTGCGTTCGTATCAGGAGAAATATAAATATGACTCTGTTTTTTTAGTCTCGGCATCTACAAAAAAATATTACAGCTTTAATGGGCTTGACCGGACGCTGGACAAGGGCAATCCAGAGAATCAGTGGTACTATGATATATTGAAAAGTAAAAGCGAGTATACCATAAAAGTGGATAATGATGAGGTGAAGGGCGCAGATAATAAAATTACGGTTTTTATCAACTGTAAGATCCAGGACAGCGGCGGAAAAGTTATCGGAGTCGTCGGCGTCGGAATGAGGGTGGATTCCCTCAAAAAGATTCTTCAGAAATATGAGAAGGAGTCAGAAATCGGGGCATACTTTCTTGATGATGAGGGGATCATCCAAATCTCTACCGCATATACAGGATATGAAAAAACAGACTGGTTTAAGATCCGTGGGAATGAACACATCAGGGATAAAATACTGGGGTGGAAGAAAGAAACATCCGATTTGGATATCTGGACCAAACAGTCCAAAGACGGCGTCGGAAAAAGTTTTATATCCACCCGTTATATACCGGAATTGTCATGGCATCTGGTGATTGAACAAAAGACCGGAAAATTGATTGATGAGATGAAGCAGGAGATTTACGGGTCAATATTTATGATCATAGCCATTATTCTTGCAGTGTTATTTATTATCACTTCAGTGATTAAGAATTTTAACAGTCAGCTGACTTATTTAATGACAGAGAAGCAGACCCTGTTTAAAAAAGTCACAGAACAGCTCTATGAAAATATCTATGAACTGAACATTTCAAAAAACTGTCCGGCAGGAAAGAGTACAGAGAGATACTTTGAGAGCCTGGGGGCAGGAGACATACCGTATGATCAGGGGCTCAGAGTGATTGCGGAAAAGCAGATAAAAGAAGAGTTCAGAGACGGGTATGTAAACACCTTCACACCGGAAAATGTTTTAAGAGAGTATAAAAACGGCAATCATCATCTGCAGTATGACTTTATGATCTCGGAGGACGGGGCGCATTATTTTTGGATGAGGATTGATGCATATACGTTCTTATCCTCAGAAGATAAATGTATTCATATGTTTACTTACAGAAAGAACATTGATGAGGATAAGAAAAGGGCCCTTCAGATGACAAAAAGGGCAGAGACAGATGAAATGACTGGATTCTATACAAGAGCCGCTGCGGAAAGGTGCATCGGAAAGGTTTTATCAGAAAATGAAGATGCCATGTACGCTTTTTTCCTGTTCGATATTGATAACTTTAAGCAGGCGAATGACCGGTTCGGCCATGTGTTTGGTGATATGGTCATCAAAGAGTTTACAGCAGTTATACGAGAGCATTTCCGTGAAAATGATATTTTGGGGCGGATCGGCGGCGATGAATTTGCGGCATTTCTTCCGGCAGAGAATTTAGAGACTGTGGAGGCAAAGGCAAAGGAGATTTCTCTCAGTCTCAGCAGGACCTTCACAGACGGGGTGTCCAGCTGGAAGATGTCGGCCAGCATCGGTGTCGCTGTCGCTCCCAGGGACGGAAAGGATTTTGTCTCTCTGTATAAAAATGCGGATGCGGCTCTCTACGAGACAAAGCAGAGAGGAAAAAACGGATATACAATTTCCGGACGATTATAACCTGTATGGAAAAGGGAGTAAATCATGCTGTGATTTACTCCCTTATTTTAATGCTTTCTTTTGTTCAGAAGAGAAAGCGGAAATCGTTTCCTGGGAAGGGGCTTTAACTGGGCGGGCGCTGGTTTCCATCTGGCATAGAGAGTGTAATGCTCTGTGCTTCCATGGTGGATCGTGGTTACCTGTTTTCCTCCGAACGGGTCATCATACCATCCGAGAAAAGCAAGGCCCGGAAGTTCTTCCGGAGGATTCAGGATGAGATCAGGCGAATCTGCCGTATAAAAAACCGGGTTGGTGTTCTGGGATTCCAACAGGTTTTCACAGCGTATCCTGAAACGGACGGGAGCCAGAAGAACGAAAGTCCGGTCAGGATTTAAGCGGAATTCCCAGCCATTAAATCCACGGGAAGGCATTCGGAATTTTTCTGCGTCTGAAGGCTGAAGACCGAAATATTCGAATAAAGGGGCGCAGATGACAATTGGATCTCCTTTCGTATTTGGAGAAATATATTTGGAAGTCTCAAGACGGATACAGGCATTGGGATGAAGGGTGTTCTGCAGGTAGAGATGTGTATCCGCATCTTGGAGAAAAAAGCCGTCATATAAATTTTGTCCTCCCTCAAGAATAAGGGAACTGCCGTATTCAAGAGAGATGCCGACGCCTGCTTTCTTGGCAAGGTTCTGTGAAAGCCGTGTGGTGCCTCTTAAACTTACAATGCTGCCGGAGCCATGGGAGAGGATTCCGCCGCCGCATCCAAAACGAGCCGTATTGTCCTCGATGATACAGTCATATAGGTTTGCATCCGCAGGACCTTCTTTGGAATCAAGAAAGATTCCTCCGCCTGATCCTGCCTGATTTTGAATAAATTCTGCGGATGTCAGGGAAAGATTTTTTTCACCGGAAGAAGACTCAGACAGAAAGGCCAGCCCGCCGCCGGATTTTTCTGCGGTGTTTCGGGAAAAAGAAGTCTGTGACACATTGACATTTCCTCTGCCGGATGAACTCATGGCAATGCCGCCGCCGTCTGAAGAAGAAATATTTTCAGAAATTGTGCTGTCTGTAAGGTGAAAGGTAAATTCTCCGCTGCTTGCACTAAAAGCAATGCCGCCGCCGCAGGAAGCCGCCTGATTTTTCTTTATATCAGAATTCATCAGTGCCAGGCGGACAGATCTTTTTGAAGAGAAGTTTGTAAGGGAAATGCCTCCGCCCATTCCATTGGCTTTGTTACTGGAAATACAACATTCATTTAATGTAACTGAGGCCCCTTTTTTGGAAACCAGGCAGAGCCCTCCTCCATTTTCCTCTGCACTGTTTTCAGAGAGGACAGAGTCCTTTTCGATATCCAGCTGATCTTCTTCACTGCATCCAAAGAAGTAAATGCCTCCTCCGTAAGCGGAGGTGTTTCCGGAGATCTTCACATCACCTGACAATGTAAGGGAAGAAGGGACTCCCGTATCTTCACGGAAACCTGAAAAATTAATGCCGCCGCCGTATCCCAGGGCAATGTTATCAGTTATGGCAGCCGTGTCAGAAACGCTGAGGAAACTTCCCGCTTTTCTTTCAAAAGAGCGAAGGTAGATCCCGGCACCGTGGGCCGCAGTATTGCGGGTAATCAAAGCGCGTCCAAGGACTGCAAATTTATCATCGGGATGTTTGGCGGCAGCCATGACAGCGCCTCCGCAGAGTCTGGAGGAGCAGTCACAAATCTGCGAGTCTTCGGTCATCAGGAAATGGCTTGAAAGGGAACAGCTGCCTGAAAAATAAACGCCTCCCCCTTCTGTATAGGAATGGTTGTTCCGGAGAACTGCGCCGTGTTTCAGAATAAGTGTACCGCCAGAAACTAATATTAAGGAACGGTTCAGAGGATCTCTGACGGAATGAAGTTCTTTTTGACCGTCTAATACAATGTTTTGAAGAGTGAGGCTGCCTCCTTCTGAAACATGAAACATAGCAGAGGGAAAGGAAGCGTCTTTATAAAGGGTGACCGTACATTCTTCGGAGCGGCCGGTGAGTATCAAGGGAGTATGGACTCTGATTTGTCTGGTAACTGTGAAATCTGAAACTGCCTGTATGTGAGTTTCTTTGGATTCCACAGCGTTCAGCAGCTCGGTTTGATTGGAGACTGGAGTCAAAATATCACCTGCTTTTTTCAGTTCAATCTTATATTTAGTATATGCAGAATTAACAGGAAGGGGGAAAGATATGGGTTGATATAAAAATAATAAATAAATAGAAAAAGCGGCATCCAAACCTAATATTTTGGACGCCGCTTTTAAAAAAATTACTTAAAACATTTTATCCTGCGGGAACAGAGATTTTACATGATCTACTTCTTCCTGAGTGGCAGGTGCTGCAGGAACATAATACTCACGTTCTCTTGCAAGCTTATAAATTTCTTCCTGAGACATTTCACACTGGTTTCTCATCTGTTTTAATGTCTGCTTTAATTCCTGGTTTTCTGACTGTGCGATCATTCCGCCATACCTTGTCAGCTCTCCGTTTACGCCGGCAAGCGTATCGGCTACCATAGTCTTATCATCTAACATTCTGCTTCCTCCTTACTTAAGAAACTGCATTAATTTTTGTTTGCTGTCCATTGCTGACTGAGCGGATTGCTGAAAGAATTTTTTTAATGCGGGATCTGTTGCCTGGTCTGCATAAGCCTGCATTTTGCAGTGTGTGGTGTCAAAACCGCCGATTAAGTGACGAAGGTTCTGTAAATCTAACATAGATATATTTGCCATTGTAATGCCTCCTTTAAAATTTATTACCTCTTTAGTATCCCAAACAATTTTTATAGTATGCGAAATGAAAACAGCTGTATAAATTTGATTGATTTTGTAATAAAATTAAATTAAAAAATGAATTTAGACTGGAGGCATTAAATTGAATTATATATATCAGTGGGAAAAGGCGGAAACAGAAGATTTTTCAAAGATTTACGAATTGATGACGGAAGCATTTCCGCCGAGTGAAATAAGAAATGAAGAAGGTCAGAGAAATCTTCTGAGCCGTTCGGCGTATCAGCTTTATACAGTGAAACAGGACAACGAAATACACGGACTGCTGGGCGTGTGGGAATTTGACACTTTCATTTTTATTGAGCATTTTGCGGTTGATGCATCTTTAAGGGGAAATGGAATCGGGGGAATGCTCCTGAATGATTTTCTGAATCATATGGAAAAAACAGTGTTTTTGGAAGTAGAAGAGCCGGGAACAGACCTGGCAAGGAGAAGGATAGGATTTTACGAAAGAGCCGGGTTCTGTCTCAATGATTTTGATTACATACAGCCGGACCTCCAGCAGGGACAATCTTCTCTGCTGCTGAAAAACATGACATATCCTATGAAACTATCAAAAGAAGATTTTGAACGGATGAAACAGCAGATTTTTGAGACGGTATATCAAATAAAGGCTTAAAGATACGGTGTGCCCTATGGGTAAACCCTGCAGGTATAAGATTGATTCTTTCTTGTGATACTTTATAAGAGTAGATTTTTAAATTACAGTATATAGGAGGGAATGAATTTATGGAATCAGGAAAACCTCGTGTGTTTGGATACGTCAGAGTGTCTGCAAGAGACCAGAATATTGACCGGCAGATGATCGTGATGGAAAAGCTGAAAATACCCAAAAACAATCTGTTTATTGACAAGCTTTCAGGAAAGGATTTTAACCGGCCCAGCTATAAACGGATGGTAAGGAAGATGAGAGCGGGAGATGTGCTCTACATTAAATCGATTGACCGTCTGGGCAGGGATTATACTGAGATAATAGAGCAGTGGAGAATCCTCACGAAAAAAAAGAAGGCAGATATCGTCGTCGTAGACTTTCCGCTGCTGGATACAAGGAAAAAGGACAAGGATCTTACCGGTACTTTCATTGCGGATTTGGTTCTTCAGATTCTATCTTATGTTGCACAGACGGAGAGGGAGAATATCAAGCAGAGGCAAAAGGAAGGGATCACTGCCGCAAAAGCAAAAGGTGTTCGGTTCGGGCGTCCCGCAAAGGATGTACCGGAAGATTTTTTTGAAATCTATGAGATATGGAAGAAGAAAAAAATCAGTCTCAGAGAGGCATCAAGAAGGCTTCAGGTAGACCACAACACATTTAAAAAATGGGCTTCTCAGTTCACATGCTGAACTCTGCATTGGCAGCAGTGTGTGGTGAAAAATGTAGACTTTTTTCCACGGTCTGAAAAATACATAAAGTTCTTTCAATAAAGCCCTGTTTTCCGCGGCTTCCGCTTTTGCAACAAATTATAGCATATGCTTGGAAAAAAGTCTGCTTTAATCACCAGGCGTACTTTACGCAGAAAAGTGCAGGGAGATATAGAGGATGGGAGGATATAGAAAATGGCAGAACAGGGACTGTTGGATTTTTTAGCAGAGAAGAGCAGATGTGCATATCTTTCGGAACTCAGAGACAGGCAGAAAGACAGAGAAATAAGCCGGATTTTGAAGAAAATTAATGCGGAAAGCTTCAGTACAAAAGACTGGCAGGATGCATTGGAGTATTTTACAGATGTAAGAGAAGAGATTCAGGATAAAAAAAGTGCAAAAGCGTATCTGGAAGCTTATTTTTCAGGAAAATACAGTAAATAACTTCACAATTTTATATTTCTGCATAATATAAAAGAAAAAGGAACTGTATAAGCATGAGCTTTTGTGAAAATATATGGGATTCGGATCAGGGAGAAACAATCAAGATCCAGGGCGGAACCATTGAAAATATTATGCACTCAGCTGACGCAGATTACGTTAAAACAGTGTGCAGGCTTCAGAAAGACAGCAGAATTCAGTCCGTTGTCGTTATGATTGTGGATGAGCATACATTGATCCACTGCAGCGACGGGAAAAGAATTACTTCCAGGGATCTGAAGGAAGGCATGACGGTGGATGCCTGGATCTCAAAGGCTATGACAAAAAGTATTCCGTCTCAGGCCAGGGCATACAGGATTATTGTGAAAAGCAGTCCCTGCGGGACTGCGGTTACGGACGGGAGAGTGGCAGGGATTGATCTGCACAACGGTTTTTTGTATACAGGAATACCCGGAAAACCGGAAAGCCAGATCCGTTTTGTAGTCACAGAGAACACTCCGATTCTGGACCGCCGGGGAAGCAGGATACGGCTTAGAGATTTAAAACAGGGCGACCGGGTACGGGTAGAACATGCTGATTTTATGACTGCAAGCATTCCGCCCCAGACAACCGCGTTTGCGATAAAAAAATATTAGCAAATACTAAGAAGCAGACAGGATTTTACTGTCTGTTTCTTCTTTTTTCGGGCAAAAATCAAGGATCAGTGTTATAATAAAAAAGCTATGGAAAGGAGGCCCGGGGTATGAGAACAAGAAAAGAAGTAATTGAATTTTGTATGTCTCTGAAGCAGGTTTATGAAGACTATCCGTTTCAGGACAGTAACTGGACGCTGATGAGACATGAAACGAATAAAAAGACATTTGCTTTTATTTTTGAACGGGACGGACATATCTGGGTCAATATAAAGTGTGATCCGGAATGGATCTTAGTATGGAGAGAGACTTATGATTCTGTTGTGCCGGCTTATCATATGAATAAAAAGCATTGGAATTCTATCATTCTTGACGGCTCAGTGCCGGATGAGGATATCAAACGCATGATCGGGGAGAGCTACGATTTGATTCGGGCGGGCATAAGGAGGCAGAAATGAATACGAGAGAAGCAATCAATATAAGATGTTCCAGGAGGACGTACCTTCCGGAATATCTAAGGGAAAAAGATGCGAAACCATTGTTTCAGATGATCCGGGAAATCAATAAGGAACAAGGGCTTCATCTGCAGCTCATCACAGATGAGGGCAACATTTCCAAGATTAAAATGAGCTACGGCATGTTTAAAAACGTGCATGGATTTATAGCAATGGCCGGAAGAAAAGACGATCCGCATTTAAAAGAAAAGCTGGGTTATTACGGTGAGAAGCTGGTCCTTCTGGCTACCACAGCCGGGCTCGGCACATGCTGGGTGGGCGGTACATATAAGAAGGACAGCTGTGTGTGCGGCTTAGAACAGGGAGAGAGCCTTGAGGCGGTCATTACGGTTGGATATGTAGAGGCGGATAAGAGGACGAAAGAAAAGATGATATCTTCTTTCGTAAAGAAAAAAGGAAAAAAAGCAGACCAGATGCTAAGGGCGGAAGAGCAGGTTCCGGACTGGATCATGCAGGGGATGGAAGCGGTTGAGAAGGCGCCGTCTGCCCTGAATGCACAGCCGGTGGAATTTCAGTGGAAGGATGGAAAGCTCACGGCCCATGTTACGATTAAAAACGGATTTGAAGAGATCGATATGGGGATCGCAAAGCTTCATTTTGAACTGGGAACAGAAAAAGCAGGATACTGGGAACTGGGAAACGGAGCAGAATTCCGATATTTATAGAAAATAAAAACAGGATGGATGATCGATGAGCGAGACAAAATTTTCAACACTGTGCTATATAGAAAAAGATGAGAAATATTTAATGCTTCACCGGACCGTGAAAAAGAACGATGTTAATAAGGACAAGTGGATCGGCGTGGGAGGACATTTTGAGTATGGGGAAAGCCCGGAGGACTGTCTGTTAAGAGAGGTAAAGGAAGAGACGGGACTCAAGCTTACATCCTGGAAGTTCAGGGGAATCCTTACGTTTCTCTGTGACGACTGGCCGATGGAATATATCAGCCTTTTTACGGCAGACGAATTTGAAGGAGAGATAACCGCCTGCAATGAAGGTGTCTTAGAATGGGTGGACAAGAAAGATATTCTGAGCTTGAACCTTTGGGAAGGGGATAAGATCTTCTTTAAGCTGCTGGCTGAGAATGAACCTTTCTTTTCGCTGAAGCTTGTCTACCGGGGAGACTGTCTTCGGCAGGCTTGTCTGAATGGCAAAGACATGGAGCTCTTTGATATATTGACTCCGGACGGAAAACCCACAGGGATCGTAAAGGAACGATCGATTGTGCATACGGGCGGTGATCTCCACGGGACTTCCCATATCTGGCTGGTGCGCAGGAAACAACACGGCTTCGATGTTCTGCTGCAAAAGCGCAGCAAAGAAAAGGATGCTTTTCCGGGGTGCTATGATGTGTCATCGGCAGGCCACATGGCAGTAGGGGATGATTACCTTCACACCGCGGTGCGGGAACTTTCCGAAGAACTGGGAGTAACGGCAGAGCCGGAAGATTTTAAGTTTATAGGGATGAGGGACTCCGTCGTAAAGGATACTTTTCACGGAAAGCCGTTCCACAATCATGAGCTGAGTGCAGTTTACGTATATGAGACAGATCTTTCCGAAGAAAAGTTCCGGCTGCAGAAGGAAGAAGTAGATTCGGTTCTCTGGATGGATTTTCGGGAATTTGAAGAAAAAGCCCGAAACGGCGGGATCCGGCATTGTATTTTTGCAGATGAAATCAAGATGCTCGGAGAGTTCATGGGGTGTAAATAATAAGAGGAGCGATACTGACAATGGATGAGTCAGTTCCGCTCCTTTTATTATGCTATTTTATCAGCTTTTTGATCTGTGCCTCCAGGGCACTCTCTTCCATAGCGCCCCTGGCTCCGGAGACAATTTCTCCGTCCCGGTTGATAAAGTAGGTTGTGGGGAGAGATTCTGCCTGATAGTTATAGGCAGCTTCCTGTTCCGTGTCATAGTAAACAGGGAATGTATATCCCTGCTCTTTGATAAAGGAGGACGCTTTTTTCTTTGTCTCCCTTGCCCCATCGGTCATGTTGACCATGACAAAATCGACTTTGCCGGAATATTTCTTATACATGGCCTCAAACCCGGGCATCTCCTGTTTGCACGGCGGACACCAGCTGGCCCAAAAATTTAACACAATTGGTTTTTTGCCGGTCAGAGAAAAGAAGTTTATCGGCTTTCCGCCGGCATCCTCTGCGTTGAAGTCCGGGGCAGTGACAGCTTCCTGTTCTTCTGTATCATTTACGGAAGATGTTTCTTCGGATGCAGTATCTGCCTTATATTTTTTGCTCAGGTTCTGGTAGAGAACAAAAGCTCCTGCTAAAAGTGCGATGAGTATGACAAGAATCCCTATCAGTTTTGTTTGTTGTTTCATAGATCCCTCCTAAAATGTCAAGATTGATAAAAAGCGGTCCATCATTCCCAACATCATCATAAGCCCCACGATAATCAGCAGAATTCCTGATACTTTTGTGATGATGCCATAGTGCGATTTGATCCAGCCGAAAGCCCCCATCAGACGCTCAATGAGCACGGCGCTGAGAATGAACGGGATGCCGAGGCCCATGGAGTAGAGAAACAGCATGAGGATGCCTTCTGCCATGGAGCCCTGCTGTGACGCCATCATCAGTGCAGAGCCAAGGAATGCCCCTACACATGGGGTCCAGCCAATGGAAAAAACAATTCCAAATAAGAAAGATGATGCAAGGGTATGTTTTTTCACTTCCATAGAACTGCGTTTTGTCCTGTTTAAAAAGCTTATGTTAAGCGCTCCGGTAAAATTCAGACCAAAGATGATGACGATCAGTCCGGTGATTATGTTGACAATCATTTTATGTGAGGTGAGCAGCCCTCCGAGAGTTCCCGCGAAGGCACCCAGAAGGATAAAAACCAGGGTAAATCCCGCAACAAACGTTATGGCATTAGGCAAGGCTTTGTGTCTTGGGCGGTCTGTTGTCTCTCCCGCAAAATAAGAAATATAGATAGGGAGCATCGGCAGCAGACAGGGTGATATAAAGGTTACGATACCTTCTAAAAATGAAATTAAATACTGCATAAAGTCTCCTAGATGTTAAATAAGTCGTTGAGTGCCTCGCTCATGGTCGGATGGGTGTAGATTGTATCTCTCAGCACAGTATATGGAAGATGTACATCCATAGCGAGTTTGATCAGGTTGATCATTTCGTGAGATTCGGCACAGAACAGATGAGCGCCTAAAATCTCGTTTGTCTTCGTATCAATCACGGCTTTTAAAAGCCCGGTTTTTTGTCCGAGGACATTTGCCTTTGGGATGGCAGCAGCGGGAAGTTTCGCAATTTTATATTCATAACCCTGCTCAGCGGCCTCGGTCTCGCTCAGTCCCACTCTGGAAAACGGAGGATCTAAAAAGACACTGTACGGTACGGCGCCGCGGTTCTTTATGGTTCGTTTTTTATCTCCCAGAATCTGTGATTTTACAATGCGGAAATCATCCAGGGAAATGTAAGTGAACTGAAGTCCTCCGACTACGTCGCCCATTGCATAGATGCCCGGAACATTTGTCTCAAGAAATTCGTCTGTTTTGACTGCACTGCGGGGAGTCAATTCCACACCGGCAGCGTCAAGGTTCAGATCATTTACGTTGGGGCGGCGTCCAGTGGCGATAAGAACGGCGTCCGCTGAAATTTTTTCACCGCCCTCCGGCGTTTCCACAGACACAACCGTTTCAGTCTCTTCATCACGGACGGAATTTATTTTTGTGGAGAGCAGAAGTCTTACTCCGCGTTCTTTCAAGCTTTCTGCGACAGCATCGGCAATATCCCGGTCTTCTCTCGGAAGAAATACTTCCCCGTCCTGGATGACAGTAACTTTAGAGCCGAAGTTGGTGTAGATAGAAGCAAACTCCATGCCGATATAGCCGCCGCCGATGATGACAAGACGCTTTGGCAGTTCCTCCAAAGAAAGTATAGTCTCACTGATATATGCCCGGCGGCTGTCTGAGAGACCCTCGATCAGAGGGACAAACGGGCGGGCTCCCGTATTGATAAAAATCTGATCTGCTTCCAATTCCAGTGTTTCACCCTGTAAAGCCACGGCCACATGCCTGCTGTCCAGAAAGGAAGCAGTTCCGTTATAAACATCTGCATTCTCAAGGTCTGCGACCTTGTGATAGTTTTTATCTCTTAATGCAGCTGTCAGCCTTGTCTTTTTTTCAACAGCCTTCCGGTACAGCTTTGCCTTTTCTTCAAAAGAAGAATCAAGCTTTGCAGAAAAAGCTGCGCTCGTCACAAATGATTTGGATGGGATACATCCAACATTGATGCAGGTTCCTCCGTACATGTCAGCATCCTTTTCAATAAGAGCGACGTTCTTTCCGTTTGCTGCAAGCGTGCCTGCCAAAGTTTTTCCGCCTTTTCCGAAACCAATGATCACTGCGTCATATTTTTTCATTTTCATTCTCCTTTACTGTGGATGAACCGAAGATCTTTTGATCGATGGTTTGAATGGTTACTTGTTTCAAATAATCTTTGCATAACTGATCCAGTGTGCCGTAAATATCATCCATAATGCCTGCCATGCCGGAAGCCACCAGACAGGGCAGATCGCTGCCGCCGCTCCGCCAGGAAGAAGAGACAAAGGGAACATCCAGGGCACTGCTGACATCATAAAGAGTTACTTTGGATGGGTCCAGGTCAAACAGATATCCTCCCACCACCCCTTCTTTTGTAGAAATCAGCCCCTTTTTCTTGAGTTTTCCCATGATCTTTCGGACTCTGGCCGGGTTCGTACAGATATTGGCGGCCAGCTTGTCGCTGGATACGCTTTCTCTTTTATGGTTTAAAAAAACGAGTGCGTGGACTGCTATCGTAAATTCGCTGTTCATCGGCTGATCTCCCCTCTGTCTTTTCGGATGTGTAATATTTTGAGTTACAGTTTATATTGTAATCATAGCAGTTACAGTTCTGAGTGTCAAGAAGAAAATATGGAATCTCCCCGAAAACCGTGGTACAATGAAGCCAGTGAAAGAACCAGTGGTAATGAATCTGACAGGGAGACTGCTTATGATATTGAGTGTCAGCAGAAGGACCGATGTTCCGGCTTTTTATGGAGAATGGTTCATCAACCGGCTTCGGGATGGTTTTGTTCTCGTGAGGAATCCGGTGAATCCAAAACAAGTCAGCAAAATTCTGCTTTCCAGAGAAAACATTGACTGTATCGTGTTCTGGACAAAGAATCCTGAAAATTTTATGAAGTATTTAGGAGAGCTTTATGAGTATCCATTTTATTTTCAATTTACACTCAATGGATACGGAAAGGATATAGAACCGGGAATGCCCGATAAGAAAAAAGAATTGATTCCCCTGTTTCAGGAGCTGTCCGAAAAGATCGGGAATGAACGGGTTATATGGCGCTATGATCCTGTGCTGATCAGCAAAGATTATTCTATAGAATGGCATATTCATACGTTTGAATCCATGGCAGAAGCCCTGGAGGGATATACAAAACAGGCGGTGATCAGTTTTTTAGATATGTACCGGAAAATAAGCAGACGGATGACACAGGAGGGAATACGCCGGCCCACCGAAGAAGAAGTCTTTCAATTTGCTCAGAGAGCAGGGACCTCCGCGGGAAATCATGGTATGACTGCGGTGACCTGTGCGGAGCACTATGACCTTTCCGGCTTCGGCATCAGACCGGGCAGCTGTATCGACAGAGTACTTGTGGAAAAGCTTATTGGAATGAAGATTTCTGTGGATAAAGATAAAAATCAAAGGCCGGAGTGTGGATGCGCAGAGAGTATTGATATCGGAAGTTATGATACCTGTCCGGCAGGCTGTCTGTACTGTTATGCCGGCCACAGCAGAGAATTTGTAAATCAAACTGCGGCACAGTACCGGCCGGAGGCTCTGATGTTATGCGGAAAGACGGATCAGTTCGATAAGATAACGGAAAGAAAAGCCGAGTCCTGCGTCATTACACAGCTGAGTTTTTTTGAGGGAAGCACTGGCGGACAAATGAGGTGAGTTTCATGGATGCATCGGAAAAAACAAAATACAAACTGGCAGGTGCCGTCAGGGAACTGATGGTTTTTACGCCTGTGGACCGGATCACGGTAAAACAGATCGTAGAGCGGTGTGATGTGACAAGACAGACATTTTACAGGAATTTTAAGGACAAGTATGATTTGATCAACTGGTATTTTGATAAACTTGCCATCGTATCTTTCCGACAGATGGGTGTGAGCCTTACACTCAGGGAAGGACTGATCAAGAAGTTTGAATTTATCAAAGGAGAGCGCTGCTTCTTCACGGCGGCCTTTAAATCAGAGGATCATAACTCACTGCTCCAGCATGATTTTGATTTTATCTATGAATTTTACAAGGATATTATAAAAAAGAAATATCAGAAAGAGATCCCGCCGGATATCAAATTCCTTTTGGAAATGTACTGCCGGGGATCGATCGCCATGACGGTTCAGTGGGTAACCGGCGGAATGAAGCGGAGCACGGAAGACATGGCAGAGCTTCTGGTCAGGGCTCTGCCTCCGGAACTTGCAGAACTTTTGAATGACTTTAAAAAGTGACACTTTTAGGGAAGTGTCACTTTTTTGACATTATGGGAAATGTGTCACTTGTCCGCCTGTTCCGCCCGGAGGTAAACTGATAATGAAAGAATCACGATAAATCAAAGGTATCTTAAGGAGGTTGTTATGGCAAAGCGTATTGTATTGAATGAAACGTCCTATCACGGAAAAGGTGCAGTCCGGGAAATCGCAGCAGAAGTCGGAGCAAGAGGCTTCAAAAAGGCATTCATCTGTTCGGACCCTGACCTGGTAAAGTTCGGCGTTACAAAGAAAGTAACAGACGTGTTGGATGAGGCGGGATGCGAATATGAGGTTTACTCCAACATTAAACCAAATCCTACGATCGAAAACGTTCAGACAGGTGTGGCTGCATTTAAGGAGTCAGGTGCAGATTATCTGATCGCCATTGGAGGCGGATCGTCTATGGATACTTCCAAGGCTGTCGGAATCATCATTGCAAATCCGGAATTTGAAGATGTGCGGAGTCTGGAAGGCGTGGCGCCAACTAAGAATCCGTCTGTTCCAATCATCGCAGTTCCGACGACCGCGGGAACCGCAGCTGAGGTTACGATCAACTATGTCATCACAGATGTGGAAAAGAGACGCAAATTCGTCTGTGTAGACACCCATGATATCCCGGTCATTGCCGTCATCGATCCGGATATGATGTCCTCTATGCCGAAGGGCCTGACTGCCGCAACCGGAATGGATGCCCTTACCCATGCGATCGAAGGATATACTACAAAAGATGCATGGGAAATGACAGACATGTTTCATCTGAAAGCGATTGAACTGATCGCACAGAATCTGCGGGGTGCAGTGGAAAATACAGAAGAGGGCAGAGAGGGAATGGCTCTCGGACAGTATGTGGCAGGAATGGGATTCTCAAATGTAGGACTGGGAATCGTACACTCCATGGCTCATTCACTGGGAGCAGTCTATGATACACCGCACGGTGTTGCAAATGCCATTCTTCTTCCGGCTGTCATGGAATACAACGCTGATGCCACAGGGGATAAATATAAGTACATCGCCAAGGCCATGGGTGTGGAAGGCACAGAAGATATGAGTCAGGAAGAATATAGGAAGGCTGCCGTGGACGCGGTGAGACAGCTCTCCATCGATGTGGGAATTCCACAGGATCTGAAAGAAATCGTCAAAGAAGAGGACATTCAGTTCCTTTCAGAGTCAGCGGCCGCAGATGCGTGTGCACCTGGAAATCCAAAGGATGCAAGTTTAGAAGATATTATTGCAATCTATAAATCTTTGCTGTAAGAATTTACGCAAACGAAATGAAAGGACTGGCACACGGAAAAAGTGCGCCAGTCCTTTTTGCAGGATTATTTGCCGTTTTGAAGTTTATCAAAGAAATCTTTTGTCTTCAGAGAAAAAGAACATTTTTCTACCTCGGCATTTGTCAGAAAATCTGTATAAACCCCGTAGACACCGAGTTTCATATATTCTTTGGCTTCATATACACTGTTGACAGTATGTGTGAAAGAATACAGGCCTGCGTCACTTAGAAGCTTCATCCGGTAATCATTGACACTGCTCACAGGGACAGTGACAGCTTCAATGCCGTTGGCAGTGCAGAACCTGATCATTTTGCTGAACGCCACATCCGTCTGCTGATAAGTGGTATAAAGGAAGTGACGGAACGGATGAACCTGTTTTATGGCGTGATACATTGGCTGATTGTAAATCTGTACGATTAACCGGTCCAGAAGGTATTCTTTCTTCATTTCTTTTGCTGTCTTTACAATGACAGAGAAATCATTTTTTGCGGCTGCGGAATCACTGTCTTTGGTGTCTGTTATAATATATGTATCGGGATATTTGTCCATCAGTTCAAAGAGTTCTTTCAATGAGACAGAAGTGTATTTGCCGTACAGCTTAATATTTTTAAACTTTGCATAGGAAACAGGTTTGCCGCCCTTGCTCTTCGGATCACTCAGGTCTTTTCCCCAATAATGCCTTGCGACCATGACATGATCCGTAGTCTGCATCAGGTCAGCTTCAAAAACCCTGAAACCGTTTTGATAGGAATTTAAAAACGCATCTTTGGAGTTCGTATACTCCTTACCATCGATCTCTCCAAGAGCATGTGCAACCGCACGGTAGTCATACCACTGCTTTGACTCCTTCTTTGTCTGTGCGGAAGCTTTTTTATGATCAGACTGCTGTTTGACTTCATTTGCGGCATTCACATTTTGCTGCCGGCCCTGATAAAAACGGAACCCAGAAAAGAGTATGCTTCCAAGAAGGGCAAGAAAAGCAAGGCGCAGGGTGACCCGTTCAAATACTGCTCGGATATATTTAGGCTGATGTTTTGCTTTTTTAACGGCATTTTTGATGGATTTTGTTTTTATCTTTTTATTGTTCAGCATGAAACCTTCCTTTGTAAAAAAGACGTAATATAATTGTAACAATTATGTTAAAAATCATTATAACATAGGAAGACCAAAAAATCAAAAGCATATCAGCAGTCTGTGTGATAAAGTTTTAACATTCAACGGTGGATTTTGAAAGGAACTTCATGGTATAGTAAATGTATTGACGCTGGTTAACTTTTCAAATGATTCATAAGAATCAAAGGATTCAAGGAGGAAATTACTATGGCAAGTATCATTGCAAGTCCAAGCCGTTATATCCAGGGAAAAGGTGAGATGGAAAACCTTTGTACATATGCGGAAAACTACGGAACCAACCTTTTTGTTCTGACAAGTCCGTCAGGAAGAAAAAGAGTGGAGCCTTTCATCGCAAAAGGACAAAAAGATGCCAAGATTACATATGAGGCTTTTAACGGCGAGTGCTGTATGACAGAGATCAATCGTGTCATGGACATGTGTGAAAAGGCAGGAAGCGAAGTCATCGTGGGAATCGGCGGAGGAAAGATCCATGATACCGCAAAGGCAGTGGCTTATTACATGAAAAAGCCAGTCATCATTGTGCCGACCATTGCATCTACCGATGCGCCGTGCAGTGCACTGTCTGTGATCTATACGGATGACGGTGTATTTGAAAAGTACCTGTTTCTGCCGGCAAGCCCGAACATGGTGCTGGTGGACACCGATATTGTCAGCAAAGCTCCGGAACGCCTTTTAGTAGCCGGTATGGGAGATGCTCTGGCAACTTACTTTGAAGCGAGAGCCTGTCAGCAGTCTGACGCATCCAACTGTGTGGGAGGAAAGATCACACGCGCGGCCATGGCACTGGCTGAACTTTGCTATGAAACTTTGATTGATGAGGGGATTGACGCGAAACTTGCTGTCCGTGAAAATATCTGCACGAAGGCAGTAGAACATATCATAGAGGCAAATACTTATCTTTCAGGAATCGGATTTGAGAGCGGCGGTCTGGCAGGGGCACATGCCATCCATAACGGCTTGACAGCAATTCCGGAAACCCATGAATTATACCACGGAGAAAAAGTAGCCTTCGGAACGCTGGTACAGCTGGTTCTGGAAGGAGCGGATCAGGATGAGATTCAGGAAGTCCTCGGATTCTGTCAGGAAGCAGAACTCCCGACTACCCTTGCAGATTTGGGAATCAAGGAAGTAAAAGAAGAACAGATCATGGAAGTAGCACGCCTCGCATGCTCTCCGGACGACACTCTCGGCAACATGCCGTTTGAAGTGACACCGGAGGACGTATATGCGGCGATCATTGCGGCGGACGCACTGGGAAGATACTATTAAGATTCCTGTCTGCGGCACAGATGTCTTCCTGTGAGGAAGCAGACGGCACATAACAGAATAAGGACTGCGGCCATCAAAAGGGCGCAGTGAAGAAAAAAGGCATCCGGCAGGATGGTGATGACAGGGTCGAAAGCCTCATCGAAGATCCAGTAATCATTGGAGAAGGCCAGCTCGTGAAATGTCACGAAGGACTTGTCCCATCCGGCCGCCCAGACGAGAACTCCCAGAAGGAGCGGAAGCACGGCGGCAGAGACGGATGCCCTTTTTAAGAAACGGAAATCCTTTTTTTCCCGCTTCCATAAAAGGCCTGCAGGGATTATGATAAATGAGATGATACAGGCGTATTGGAGACCGGAGAAAATACGCTTCACATCCTGAAAGTGAATCCTTCCTTCCTCAGACATGGGAAGAGAGGGAAACTTCAGGTCTTTTTTATAAAATACTGAATTATAGTCAATGAGCCGGTCATAGTTTTCTCTGATCTGTTGTTCAGAGAGTCCGGATTCCCGGCTGATATGAAGAAGTTTTATATCGGCGTAGTAAAGAGGCCGGAAATTCAGTGTAAATATGACCGAAAATGATATCAGGAATATAGATAAAGAAACCGTAAGCAGAAATTGTTTCATGATGCACCGCCTTTCATGAAACCCATTATAACACAAGGAAGTACCATGATAGCGATTATTTCACCTGCAAAAAACATGAAAGTCAGGAAAGAAAAACAGCGAAGGCTGACACATCCTGTGTTTTCAGAAAAGACAGGACAGATTTATGAAGAATTGAAAAAACTGAAGCCGTGGGAGATCGAATCTTTGATGAAGGTAAATGAAAAGATCGCCCTTCAGGCTTTTTTAGATATACAAAATTTTGAGAACGGGGACGGCAGTGCTGCTCTCATGACTTATGACGGCCTTGTATTCCAGAACGTGGGCGCAGGAGATTTTACCGGATGGGATATGAAATATGCCCAGAGGCATGTGAGAATCTTAAGTGGACTGTATGGGGTGCTGAAACCTTTGGATGCGATTCATCCGTACCGTCTGGAGATGGGCTGCAAAGTAAAAACAGCAGGACAGGGTCTGTATCAATTTTGGGGAGATGCGATTTATAAGGAACTTTATAAGGAACAGGATCTGATCCTGAATCTGGCTTCTGAAGAGTATGCCAAAACCGTGAGAAAATATCTGGATGGGCCGGACCGTTTTGTGGATGTGGAGTTTCTCACCATGAGAAACGGAAAGCTCCGGACCATCGTGGCATGGGCCAAGATGGCCAGAGGTCAGATGATCCGCCATATTGTAAAGAACAGGATAGACCGGCCGGAGGATATCAAAGAGTTTGACTGGGACGGATATGAGTTTGAACCTTCCCTGTCTTCGGAATCCAAGTATGTATTTATCCTGCGGGAGACAAAGTTTTAGTTGACGATCAGGAATCCAAGGTTTAACAGCGCCGCAAACAGGCACCAGATAATGTACGGGATCAGAAGTAAAGCAGATTTTTTGCTGTACTTTCGGAATACATAGAACATCAGTGCATTGAGCAGGTTTAGAGCCAGGATCCAGACAAAAGAGAAAAAAACCAGCCCGTATTCAAAGAAAATGATGGGCCAGAAGAACAGAAAGAAGGACACGGCGAGAAAAAGCTTGATTCCCTGTTTTTTCTCCTGTTCTGTGATGTCCGAGGTCAGCAGGGTGTAAAGGCTCAGTCCGAGCAAAATATCGAGGATCAGCCATACGACGGAAAAGATCCACGGGGCAGGAACGAATGGAGGCTTATTCAGCTGACGGAAGACCTCATCCATCCGGGGTGTCAGGAGTCTGGAGAGCAGACTGACTAAAATGGGAAAAATGATGCAGAGTTTTAAAAGCTGCTTCTTTGATAATTGTTTCATAACACACACCTGGGGCTTTTTACATAGTCTATGCTGCAAGGGTTGTATATCTTGACAAAAAAAGATATTATAATGGGAAAAGGAGTGATATGAAATGGAATTAAAGTGTCCTAAAATATATAGAGACGGAAAATATCTGGCTTACGGCGGCAATCAGGAATGGTTCCCGGGCACGTTCCAGCGGCGTGCGGGATGCGGAAGCGTCACCGGCACGAATATCGCCGTCTGTGAAGGCTTATTTTCGCAAGAAGTAGAAAACTCAGAGTCCATACCCTATGAATCATATCTAGAACTCATGGAGGGCATGTATCAGTATATGACGCCCGGTTTCATGGGCTATCCGCTGATCGGAAAATTTAAGAAGGACTTTTTAAGCTTTGCATCCGGCAGAGGGAAAGACCTGAAGGCTAAAAGTATGTTTCTGCCCAGAGATAAACAGGGATGCCTGGAATTTATCAGGGAAGGGCTGTATCACGGACACCCTGTGGCGCTGCTGATCTGGCGGCATTCCAGGAAGGAATTCAGGGAAGACAACTGGCACTGGGTGACCATCACAGGATATGAAGAGGAACGGGAGATTTTGATCTGGTCCAACTGCGGGGAACGGGAAGAGATCCCTGTGAAAGTCTTGCTGGATGACTCGGCTAGATATTATATCGGACTGGTCCGTTTTGAAGAAAAGAATTAAAGAGTTCCGATTTTTACAATTCATATGAAGAGAAAGAGAGTAAGCTGTAACCCATCAGCAGGAAACAAAGTAAATAAGAGAGATGGGAACAAAGGCGTTCACCGGAGATATATCCGGCGGACGCCTTTCTTTTATAAAAAGGAGTGATATGTATGGAGAGAACAAAAAAATTGGGACTCGGAAGTGCGATATCCGTCTGTGTGGTATTGATCGTAGCCACCAGCTGTCTGCTTTCCCTCGGGCAGGGCATGGGTCTTGCAGGCAAAAATTTTATTATCGCACTGTTTGTCGTACTGATACTGAACGGGTTTTTGGCTTTAAGTTTTTCAGAGCTGCATTCCATGATGCCGAAAGCAGAAGGGGGCCTGGGACAGTACACTTTGGTGGGTTTAGGACCGGTGGCATCTATGGTATCTACGTTATCCGCTTATGTGATCGTTGATATTTTATCCGGTTCCGTAGAAATCGCCATGTGCGGAACGGTGCTGAATCAGATTTTTCTTCCCCAGATTCCGGCACCGGTGATCAGTGTGATCGTATTGGGGGTTCTGTCCTATGTAAACTATAAAGGAGTTGATTTTTTTGCCCGAATCCAGAATATTGTCGTATTCCTTCTGCTGGCATCTTTTCTGCTCATGGGTATCATAAGTTTTTTCCATCTGGGTACCGGCGAGATAGTGACGGCTGCACAGCAGACGAAGCCTCAGATTACCGGTATCAAAGGATCTAAAGAACCCTAAAAGAGATGTACTTTTGGCTATGATTATTGGCATTGTCGTCCTGTTCGGAGTGCAGGCACTGCTCGGTGTGGGAATGACACAGTATGTCACACTGCAGGAACTGGCAGCAAAGATTATCCTTACGCTAGTATTATATATAGGCACCAGGCTGAAGGCTTCCCCAATGATCGGAAAGCCGGGAGATTACTTTTTCGGCATCCGGTTTATGCCGGGAAAGGTGATACTGCCTGACACGGTGAATCCGAATGAACTGGTCGAAGGGGAAGCAGCGCTGATGGAATTTATGAGGGCAGAGCAAGTATTTGACAAGATCATTCAAAGCCGTGACTTCCGGGCACAGATACAGGTTTTTTTAAATTTTTATGTGAACTGTAATCAGGAAAAGCTGGAGCACTTAGAAGACAGAAATCTTGGAAATTACCTGATTGATGAGATCACCAGGCGGGCCGGAAATGTAAAGATTGAAGAACTGGGTGAATTGACAGGGTATTCTGTCCGTTATGTAAATAAAGTGTTTAAAGAAAATATGGGAATTTCACCGAAAACGTATTGTAAGATCGCCCGGTTTCAGACCGTTTTAAACAGCCTGAAATGGGAAGAGGACGAAAAGGACCTGCTGGCCATTGCCATGAATGCCGGATATTATGACCAGTCCCATATGATGAAAGACTTTCGAAAATATACGAATATGACGCCGGTGCGGTATATCAAGAGTTTGGAGGAAGCGGAATATAAAAACAGGCTGATTATTTTAGGGTGAGTATTAAAAAGAGCTGATGCATAAAAATCATCAACTCTTATCTTATATGTATCTTTATTGTTCTCTAAAACACAATTTACCGTCTTTCGGGTCTTCCACGATTGCAAGAGATTCTAAATGTACGCCCTTATCCCTAATAATCTGTCCGCCGTCTTGGAAGCCTTTCTCGATCACGATACCGCAGCCGATCAGGTTAGCGCCGGAGCCGTTGACAAGATCGATTAATCCGTTTAATGCCTGTCCATTGGCAAGGAAGTCATCGATGATTAGAATATTGTCATTCGGGGACAGGAACTTTTTTTCTACAAAAATATCAAATTCCAGCCCTTTGGTATAAGAAATTACCTTAGAGGTCAGCAGGTCTCCGTCCAGATTCTTGGACATGGATTTCTTTGCAAATACAACCGGGATATTGTCAAAATACTGTGCGGCAATCGTCGCGATCCCAATCCCTGAGGCTTCAATGGTCAAGATTCTGGTGATATTTTCCGGAAACAGTCTTCTGAATTCTTTTCCTATTTCCTGAAGCAGCCCGATGTCCATCTGGTGGTTTAAGAAACTGTCAACTTTGAGGATTCCCCCATCCTTTAATACGCCGTCTTTTAAAATGCGCTCCTCTAATAATTTCATAAATTTCTCCATTTCATTCGACTTTTTTATCATTCTAGCACCAAAAGCTGTCAAAATCAATGAGATCAGGCAAGAATTGAGTTGTAAAAACACCATGCCTACCTTATAATATATAAGAATATAGGTTATTTTATAAAGATATATAGGAATATAGGAGGAACGCCCGTGAACCACGAGAAATTTCTTGTCCTTGATTTCGGGGGACAGTACAATCAGTTAATTGCAAGGAGAGTCAGAGAATGCAGCGTTTACTGCGAAATTAAACCTTACACTGCCTCACTTGAAGAAATAAAAGAATACAATCCAAAAGGAATCATTTTTACCGGAGGACCCAACAGTGTTTACGGAGAAGATTCCGCCACATATGAAAAAGAAATATTTGAACTGGGAATTCCGATCCTGGGTATCTGCTATGGTTCCCAGCTGATGGCCCATGTCCTCGGCGGCAAGGTGGAAACCGCCCCTGTCAGCGAGTACGGGCACACAGAAGTGGATCTGGACAATTCATCCAAGCTCTTTGACGGCGTGGGTGATAAAACAGTCTGCTGGATGAGCCATACCGACTATATCGCCGAAGCGCCGGAAGGTTTCAAGATTACCGCAACAACTCCGGTATGTCCGGTGGCTGCTATGGAAAATGCGGATAAGAAGCTTTACGCAACCCAGTTCCATCCTGAAGTTATGCATACAGAACAGGGCAAAGAAATGATCTATAATTTCTTATACAAAGTATGCGGCTGCAAAGGTGACTGGAACATGGATTCTTTCGTGGATGATATGATTAAATCTATCCGTGAAAAAGTTGGAGACGGAAAAGTGCTCTGTGCATTGTCCGGAGGCGTGGACTCCTCTGTGGCAGCCGTTATGCTGGCGAAAGCAGTCGGAAAGCAGCTGACCTGTGTGTTTGTAGACCATGGACTGCTCCGCAAAAATGAGGGTGATGAAGTAGAAGCAGTCTTCGGACCGGAAGGACCGTATGACTTGAACTTTATCCGAGTGAACGTTCAGGATAGATTTTATGAGAAATTAGCGGGAGTGGAAGAACCGGAACAGAAACGTAAGATCATCGGGGAAGAATTCATCCGTGTATTTGAGGAAGAAGCAAAGAAAATCGGATCTGTGGACTTCCTGGTACAGGGAACCATTTACCCGGATGTGGTGGAAAGCGGCGTCGGTAAATCTGCCACCATCAAATCCCATCACAATGTGGGAGGCCTCCCTGACTATGTAGATTTCAAGGAAATCATCGAGCCTCTCCGTGATCTATTCAAAGATGAAGTAAGACAGGCCGGAAGAGAACTTGGAATTCCGGAATATCTTGTCATGAGACAGCCATTTCCAGGACCGGGACTTGGAATCCGTATCATCGGAGAAGTAACAGCGGAAAAGGTTAAGATCGTGCAGGATGCCGATGCAATTTACAGAGAAGAAATTGCAAAAGCAGGAGTGGACAAAGGGCTAGGACAGTACTTTGCAGCATTGACAAATATGAGGTCCGTGGGAGTTATGGGGGATGGAAGAACCTATGACTATGCCATTGCGCTGAGAGCTGTTAACACTTCAGATTTTATGACTGCAGATGCGGCACAGATCCCTTGGGAGGTGCTTGGGAAAGTGACTACCAGGATCGTGAATGAAGTGGAACATGTCAATCGGGTGATGTATGACTGTACGGGGAAACCGCCGGCTACGATTGAGTTTGAATAAGTTGGAGTGTCATAAAAATCCAGTGTTTATGCGGGTTTGCGGCACTTTCAAAAGTCTTTTGATAACAAATTGATAACAGTTGCATAAGAGCCATTATTCTTGTAATCCAGTGGTTTTATGGTTAGAGAATGATTGACAGGCGGTTGTGCAACAAATAAATCCATATTATAAACTAAGCCCTTAGCTGTGGGTATGAAACTCATGGCTAAGGGCTTTTTGTCGTCTTTATTTATCTGGTTTGAGTTGATCTTTGAACATTTCAACTAAGGCGTCACTAAGTTCCTGTGATGGCACTTTCGCCCATCTTTGTGTGGTATCGAACTTTGGATAGTGGTAACGCCAGTTATCGTATTCTTCTTTACTGATTTCTTCGGAAGATAACTTGTCCGCCTGTTCTTTCCAAGCATAGAGCATTTTCAGTAGTTCGTGAGCGTCTTTTCCTTTGTTCTTGTTGACTTTCAGACAGACTTCTCCGTCTGCTTCGCTGACAGTCAGACCATATAAATCTTCAAGGGTAAACAAAGTGTGCATCAGTCCGATATAGCTGTCAATATCGGGTACATCGAGGGCATGAGGGGAAACATCAAGTGCCTGTGCCAGTGCAGCAGTAAGTTCCGCTTTCGGTTTTCTTGTTCCTGTTTCATATTGTGCTAAACGTACATCGGCACTTCGCTCAGGGAAGCCAACAATCGTACCAAGATATTTTTGTGTCATTCCACGCAGAATGCGGAAAAAATGTATTCTCTCTCCAATCGCCATAATCATCGCTCCTTGTATATGTAGTGTAATCAGTATAGCAGATATGTTTAGGCGAAGTCAAGATAATACAAAACAAAAAAGTTTAATATTTTTCCGAAAACCACTTGACACAAACAAATATGCTTAGTATAATAGGCTCAAAATTAAACAAATAAGTTTAGAGAAAGAGGAGGACAATCTATGGAGAACAAATTTATTCGTGCCGAAGAAGTGGCACAGGAACTAAGCGTATCAAAGCCTTATGCCTATAAGTTAATCCGACAGCTGAATGAGGAGCTGAAAGCTAAAGGTTTTATTACGATTACAGGGCGTGTGAACCGCCAGTATTTTTATGAAAGGCTCTACGGAGCAGGAAAGGAGGAAAAGTAATGCCGGTATTTAAGAATGAGGACAATGGAACATGGTATGTGATGGCAAGGTATGTGAACTGGAAAGGCGAGCGTAAACAGAAATGTAAGCGTGGTTTTGCTACCAAGAAAGAAGCTCAGGAATGGGAGAGAATGTTTCAGTTACAGAATGCGTCTGACCTTGATATGAGCTTTGAAGCCTTTACCGAACTGTATATCCGGGATGTGAAAACCCGTCTGAAGGAGAACACATGGCTGACAAAGGAGCATATCATCCGCACGAAGATACTTCCATATTTTGGCAAGTTAAGAATCAGCGAAATTTCCACAAAGGAGATTATCACATGGCAGAATGAACTGCTTGCCTATCGGGATGAGAAGAAAAAGCCATACTCACAGACTTATCTAAAAACGCTGCACAATCAACTGTCAGCCATATTTAATCATGCGGTACGTTATTATGAGTTGCGTTCCAATCCTGCCGCAAAGGTGGGAAATATGGGAAGTGAGGAACACAAGGAGATGCTGTTCTGGACAAAAGAAGAATACAAGAAGTTCTCTTTTGAGATGATGGACAAGCCAGTTTCCTTTTATGCCTTTGAAATGCTTTACTGGTGAGGTATCCGAGAAGGGGAATTGCTTGCACTGACCGCAGCGGATTTTGATTTTGAGAAAGAAACGGTCAGAATTAATAAATCTTATCAGCGACTACACGGAGAAGATGTGATTACCACACCGAAAACAAAGAAAAGCAACCGCATGATCAAAATGCCGAAGTTCCTTTGTGAAGAAATGCAGGAGTATTTGAAAATGCTCTACGGATTGAAGAAGAAAGATCGCATTTTTACAGTCACAAAAAGTTATCTTCATCACGAGATGGACAGAGGGGCAGAAGCCGCAGGCGTAAAGCGTATCCGCATTCACGATCTCAGGCACAGCCATATAAGTTTGCTCATTGATATGGGATTTTCGGCGGTGGCGATTGCAGACCGTGTGGGGCATGAAAGCATTGACATCACTTACCAGTACGCTCATCTGTTCCCGTCAAAACAGACGGAAATGGCAGATAGATTAGATGATTTAGGGAAAGGAGAGATTGCAAATGTCAGCTAAGAACAGGGATAACAAAAACCGATGGAGAAACATCACAGTAGGATTTCGGGTATCTCCCGAAGAAAATGAACGCATCAACAAGGCGGTTGCCTTATCGGGGCTGCCCAAACAGGAATACTGTTACCGCCGCTGTCTGAATCAGGATGTGGTGGTACAGGGCAATCCGAGAGTGTATAAGGCACTCAAACTGGAACTTGCCGCTGTCCTTACAGAGTTAAAGCGGATTGAAGCAGGGAACAGCGTGGATGAGGAACTGCTGAATGTAATTGAACTGATTGCCATTATTCTTGGCGGTCTGAAAGGAGAGGATGAAAATGGAGAATAAAAAAGAAAAGACTACTCCGAATGTATCTGTTGGCGCAGATACGGAGCAGCCAATTCAAAAAATCGCTGAAAATAGTATATCCGAGTATGAGAAAAATATCAAGAGTTTTGAGGAAATGCAAAGAGAAATGCAGTTGAGTTTAGACCCATCCTATCTCAAAGCAGTTTCCATGAATGAACTGTTTGACACCCAGTATCAGAGCAAGCCGCCGCTGATCGATGGTCTGCTCTACCCCGGCACATATATTTTTGCAGGTTCTCCCAAACTGGGAAAGAGTTTTCTGATGACACAGCTTGCCTATCACGTCAGCACAGGAACACCGCTTTGGAATTATACCACCCGAAAAGGAACGGTACTGTATCTTGCCCTTGAGGATGATTACCGCCGCTTACAGGAACGTCTGTATCGGATGTTTGGGACAGAGAGTACGGACAATCTTTTCTTCTCTGTTTCTGCCAGTCAGCTAGGGAAAGGGCTGGATGAACAGCTTGCAAGGTTTGTGGCAGAGCATACAGACACAAAACTGATTATCATTGATACACTTCAAAAGGTGCGTGAGGTTGGTGGAGATAATTACAGCTACGCCAATGATTATCAGATTATGGCAAGGCTGAAAAGCTTTGCAGACGCCCACGGTCTTTGTATCCTGCTCGTACACCACACAAGGAAACAGACGGCGGATGATAAGTTTGATATGATTTCGGGAACAAGCGGACTGCTCGGTGCAGCGGATGGGGCGTTTCTCCTTCAGAAAGAAAAACGGACAGGGAATGCCGCAACTTTGGAAGTATCGGGCAGAGATCAGCAAGACCAAAAGCTATATCTTATCCGCAATACAGAAACGTTATTGTGGGAACTGCAAAGGGCAGAAACTGAACTGTGGAAGGAACCGCCAGAGCCTTTACTGGATGAGATTGCCGAACTTGTTATGAAGGATAAATCCTTTTGGGAAGGCTCAGCAACGGAACTGGTTTCGCTGATAAAGGTAGAAATTCAGCCCCATGTCATCACACGAAAACTGAATGTTCTTTCAGGGCGATTGTATGCAGAGCATGGCACTTATTATAAGAGCAACCGCACCCACGATGGGAGAAAAATACGGTTTTGGAAAGACGATACGGAAACAGCGTGACAGTTGGTGACGGTTGTGACGGTATTTTTGACAGCGGGGGCGGTAGCGAAATAACCGTCACAACTGTCACATACCGTCACGGAAAGGATGGGATACGATGAGAAACGTGCAAATATCACAGGAATTATTTATGCAGCTGCTCCGTTTTCACTTGATGGAAGATGAAAGCTGTGAGAGAGAAATCAAGCAGGAGTTGGAGAAAAAGTTGGACAGGATGGTCATGCGTGACCTGTTTGGAAAATCAAAAACTGCACCGACAAAGGAAGAACGGGAACAGGCAAGAAAAGAATATCTGGACAGGCGGGGAGTGCCGGAGGGTTTCCGTTGGTAATTCTTCCTTGATGATAAGGACAGGGGTGTGCCACACCCCTGTGAATAATAGACAAGACAGGAAGGGAGTGTTGCAGATGCTAAAGCAGCCGGAAAGAGGAAGCAGAAACGTGAATGATTTCTTTTATGAGATGGAGGGCAGACAGCTACAAAAAATGAACAAGGTACTGGCAGGTGTGGAACTGACGAAAGCAGAGGAAAGAACCCTGATATGGCTTGCCGGATGGGAAGAAAGTACCGTAGATCATCTGCTGTCAGTCATAGAAAAAGCAGCCCGGATACGGGCAGATAAAAAGGGCGGATACGCCCATAAATCTAATCGTGAGTCCGAGAAGTAATCGGACTTTGTTAAACAAAAACAAGCCCTCGGCGTTTGAGAGCGAAATACACCCATCGCACAAACCTAAAGTTTTATGCTCTTTGTATTTCGCCCTGCCGGGAGCAAACCGCCGACAGGCGGATAGGTTCGTAAACAGGTGCCTATGCACCTACTCACAATAAAGTCGGCGAGAGTCGAGGAAGGAGGATGCTTATAGGTAGACATTCATTTATCAGACAAAGCAAGCTGTCCGATGTAGCTGGAAGGATTGATTATATCTCCAATCCGAAACGACAGGAATATCTCTATGCGACCTATCAGACAGAAGGAGCAACACCGGAGTTTTGGAAAAATCTTGCAAGAGAAAATCAATTGGACTTTAAGGCGAGTGGTTCAGTAGGGAAATGTATTGAAGGGCGTGAGTTTATCACAGCACTTCCCGAAAGTTTTGTTCAGTACAGGGCAGATGATGTGGTAAGACTTTTTACGGAAACTTTTCATAAAAGATATGGTGTGGAGTGCAGTGCTGCCCTTCATCACAACAAGGCAAAGACGAATTATCATATTCATCTTGTATTCAGTGAACGGAAAATGCTGGAACAACCCGAAGTGAAAATCGCTATCCGAAATATGTTTTACGATGAGCAGGGGAAGCATAGACGCACGAAAAAAGAAATTTTAGACGAGCAGGGCAATCTTCGGGCGGGGTGCAGTATTATCCCCAAAGGGGAAGTTTATGAAAGCCATATCTTCACGAAAAAGGATGAATGGTTTAAGAACAAAGCCTTTACCAAAGAAGTCAAGGAACTGTTTACCGATACGATCAACCGATATGTAAAAGAAGAATCAGAAAAACTATCCGTATTCCAACAGGGCGGCGTATATCTGGCGACCAAGAAAATCGGAAAGAACAATCCGAAAGCAGAGGAGATAAAGGCGGACAATGCGGCAAGGCAGGAATGGAATCGGACAGTTGATGTGGCATTAGTCGAGGGTGTTCCCGAAGAAGATATTTTGAAGATCAAGCAGGAAAAAATCACAGATAAAACGTTGCAATCTATCAGGACATACGGCTGGATGCCGGAGATGTTCCGTCAGATTATCCGAGGTGCGAAAGACTTTTTACAGGAAGTAATTTTCAAATTCAAACTACTGCCTAAACCTGTGCCAAAGATTGATTTGCAGGAATGGAAAGATATGCAGAAGCTCATGTATGAATTGCAGAGACAGTCCATGGAGATAAAACGCACACAGCAGGATATTTCTTCTTTGAAAAAGCAACTGTCACAGTTACGGGGGCTATTTAAAGGCAAAGAGCGAAAATCTCTGGAAGGGCGAATTGAACTGTTAGAAGATTTGGAAAAGCGTCTGCACAAGAGTTTGGAACAGATAGTAAAACGGGAAGGCTATCCCAATGAGCAAGCCTTTCAGAAGATTTATAACAAGGCAGAAGAACTGATTATAGAATACAATGAAGAACTGAGAGCATGGAAAAATCAGACGGAGCAGAAGAAAGAAAATCCGTTAGAACAACCGAAAAAAGCAAGCGTACTGGAAAAGCTACACCGCTATCAGCAGGAAGGAAGACAGCAGCCGAAACGGTCAGTCAAGAAGAAATCAATGGATAGAGAACGATAAGAAAGGTGGAAACGATTATGAAGAAAACAATATTTGAAGAAATGGGCGGCACTTATATCAGACACGGGGATTATCTTATCCCCTGTCTTACCTTGCCGGAGGAAGAAGAACAAAGATTTATCGGCGTATGGGGACAAAGACATAAATACTATTTGAAAGAACATAAGAGAGCGGTTTATATTACTCTGCTTACAAGTGACAGGCTGAATAGTTATCTTGCAGATATAGAAGAACAGGCGCAGGAACGCTTTGAAAGGATTGTAGAGCAGATGAAACAGGCACAGGGGATTACAGAACAGTTAAAGGCAGAAAATCAGAAGGAATGGGTAGCGAGAATGAATAATATACAAGCGTGTGCGAGGGAGATTGTGGATAAAGGGATGATTTATCAATAAGAAAAGGTGTATGGTGGAAAGCAAGTCTGAAAACAAAATGATTAGGCGTTGTCAGATTCGAATAACAGACAGAAAACCTCGGATGCCCATTTTATAAGGGTTTCCGAGGTTTCTTTATGCCTGTTGAATCTATTTCTTTTGACGGAGTATTTTTTATGCGTTAATACCGAAAAACTTCTCCATATCCTCTTCCACAGTGCCAATTCCTGCAATGCCGAAGTTCTCGATCAAGACCTTTGCAACATTCGGGCTGAGAAATGCCGGAAGTGTAGGGCCAAGGTGGATATTCTTCACACCAAGATATAAAAGAGCCAGAAGAACGATAACTGCTTTTTGCTCGTACCATGCGATATTATAGATAATTGGCAGATCGTTAATATCGTCAAGCCCAAAGACCTCTTTGAGTTTCAAGGCGATTACAGCAAGGGAATAGGAATCATTGCATTGACCTGCATCCAGAACACGTGGGATGCCATTGATATCGCCTAAAGGCAACTTGTTATATTTATATTTTGCACAACCGGCAGTAAGGATGACAGTGTCCTTCGGCAGAGCCTTAGCAAATTCTGTATAGTAGTCGCGGCTCTTTGCTCGACCATCACAGCCCGCCATAACCACAAACTTTTTGATAGCACCGCTTTTTACAGCTTCTACAACTTTATCTGCCAAAGCCAGAACCTGTGCATGGGCAAATCCGCCGATGATTTCACCGGTTTCGATTTCACTCGGAGCGACACATTTTTTTGCATGCTCAATAATCGCAGAAAAATTTTTTTGTTCGCCAATTTCTCCCGAAATATGTGTACATCCCGGATATCCCGCAGCGCCGGTAGTGTAAAGCCTGTTTTTGTAACTATCCTTAGGAGGAACAATGCAGTTGGTTGTCATTAGAATAGGACCGTTAAAGGATTCAAATTCTTCTTTTTGTTTCCACCAAGCATTCCCATAATTACCAACAAAGTTAGGATATTTTTTGAAAGCGGGATAATAATGAGCTGGCAACATCTCGGAATGCGTATACACATCCACTCCAGTTCCCTGTGTCTGTTCTAACAGCATTTCCAAATCGCGCAGGTCGTGGCCGGATACCAGAATGCCGGGGTTCTTTCTGACACCGATATTTACCTTTGTAATTTCGGGGTTTCCATAGCTGTCTGTGTTAGCCTTATCCAGCATTGCCATACCGGATACTCCGTATTTTCCTGTTTCCATTGTTAGAGCAATCAGATCTTCTACACTAAGGTTGTCATTCAGCGTGGCAGCCAGTGCTTTCTGAAGAAATGTGTCAACTTCATCATTGTCCTTCAACAGCACATTTGCGTGCTTCGAGTAAGCGGAAAGTCCCTTCAAACCGTAGGTGATTAACTCGCGCAGAGAGCGAATATCCTCGTTTTCGGTAGAAAGAACACCGACAGTTCTGGCTTTTTCTTCCCAGTTTTCAGATCCGTTCCATTTTGCGGCTTCAGGCAGAACAGTCAGATTGGTAACTTGCTTTAGCAGAACTTCCTTTTCGGTCAGTGTAGCACGGATTCTTGATTCAATGCTCTCTTTATCAAAATTTGCGTTGGTAATGGTAGTGAACAGATTCAGAGTAATCAAGTGATTGATTTTGGCAGATACCTGCTTACCTTCCTGACGCAATGCAGTCGTAATAGCCGAAATTCCTTTTGTGACATAGACCAACAGATCCTGCATGGCCGCTACATCAGGTTTCTTTCCGCATACGCCGGACATGGTGCAGCCCTTGCACCCGGCGGTTTCCTGACACTGATAGCAAAACATTTTTTGTTCCATAATATGCCTCCTAAAAACTATTAAAATTTGAAATAATGTGGTTTCTTCTCAATCAAAAAAGCATATAGACGCGTTTGAATTAATCTTCCCAGGCGATTGCAGACACAGGACACGAGTCGATGGCCTCCTGTACAGCACCTTGATCTTCAGCGTTTGCTGGTTGATACGCTTCTGCCTTTCCCTGCTCGTTCATACGGAAAACCTCGTCGCAGATCCACAGCAAAGCCCACAGCCAATGCAGAGATCCTTATCTACTTTTGTTGCTTTCATAAAATCACCTTCCTTTGTCAATTTTGCGTTTGATTAAAATACAACTACTAAAAGCATCTTGAACGCTTCCTGCCCATATACCGCATGGGGATGGCCTGCTGGCATGACAATAGATTCTCCTTCGTGCAGCAGATATTCAACGCCATCAATCGTGATTTTTCCGATACCATCCAAGCAGGTGACGAAGGCGTCCCCACCCGATTCATGGGTGCTGATCTCTTCGCCCTTTGCGAATGAGAACAGGGTAATACTTACTGCCTGGTTTTGTGTCAAAGTTTTGCTGACAACCTGCCCCTCCTGATAAGAAATTTGCTCTCTCAGCGTCAGTACTTCTGATTGAGCAATGTTTTTCATTTTTTTACTCATAGTATCTCTCCTTTTATTCCAAAATTTTACCACCCAACGAAATCGTAACAATCTGCCAAGGAATGAATTTTCCGCTTGCCTGCAACGCTTTTTTGGCAGCTAATTCCAGTCCGCCGCAGCAGGGAACTTCCATGCGTACAACCGTCACACTTTGAATGTTGTTGTTTTGAATGATCTGCGTCAGCTTTTCGCTGTAGTCTATGCTGTCAAGCTTTGGACAGCCGATAATCGTAATTTTCCCACGCATGAAATCCTCGTGCATTCTGGCATAGGCGTATGCACTGCAATCCGCTGCAATTAACAATTTTGCGCCGTCAAAATATGGTGCATTAGTCGGTACCAGTTTGATTTGGCAGGGCCATTGTCCCAACTGTGATTCTGTCTGTACCCGGGCAGAAGGAGTTGTTTCTTGTGAATGTTGAATACCCTGCATTCGACTGCCGGGGCAGCCTGTATGGGGAACAGCGGCATGATTGCTTTTCGCTTTTTTCCTCATATTTTCCTGCACAGCTTTTTCATCATAGGCGGCAGCTTCTCTCTCCACAAAGGAAATTGCACCTGTCGGGCAGGTTGGCAGACAATCTCCCAAACCATCACAATAATCATCTCGCAGAAGTGTTGCTTTGCCGTTTACCATGCCGATTGCACCCTCGTGACAAGCTTCGGCACACGCACCACATCCGTTACATTTTTCTTCATCTATTTGGATAATTCTTCGAATCATTTTATACCATCCTTTCTCTTGTCTTTCTGGGCATAGTATATTATAATTAAAAATAAAAATCTGTTGTTATAACAACGAAAGGGTAAAAAATATGAAATTATCCGATATTCAGCTATTCCGTGGGTTAGAAGAAGATGACATCTCCTCGCTTTTAAGCTGTTTGAATAGTGTAAAACGCAATTATAAAAAAGGAGAAGTAATTCTTTCAGAAGGGAGTATTATAGAGAATATCGGCATTGTACTGTCAGGCATGGCAATGATATCTTGTAACGATATTTGGGGGAATACCAGCATTTTAGGAAGTGTTGCACCTGGTTCTGTATTTGCTGAGGTATATGCCTGTATTCCGGGACAGCCGATGCTGGTTACAGTGTCTGCCGTGGAAGATACCTCTGTGTTGTTTATGAATGTGGGACGTGTTCTGACTACCTGCACAAACGCCTGCCCTTTTCATACAAACCTTGCACGAAATCTACTGACTGTCTGTGCTCATAAAAGTCTGCAACTTTCACAAAGGATTTTGCACACCAGTTCCAAATCCATACGAGGCCGATTGATGTCTTATTTTTCAGAATGCGCAAAACATGCCGGAAGCAATTCTTTTCTGATTCCATATAACCGCCAGCAATTAGCAGATTACTTGAATGTTGACCGCAGTACTATGTGCAACGAGCTTTCTAAAATGCAGAAAGATGGCATGATTGAATACAAAAAAAATCGTATTTTGCTCAAAGACTGAGATTTAAGGAATGGTATGAATTTGAATAGGGATTGATTTTTTAAGCAAAATCGCTTATGATCTGAAATAGAATATAGTGCTATTATCCACAGTTACAGAGCAAGTGTTATCAACACCGATAACAAAATGATAACATTAGCCTGTATAGGCAGGATAATATGGATAAATCAAATAATCAAAAGAACTGTAAACACGACAGAGAATAATCTCTAAACAAAATTGATTAGTAATTGTCGAGTTTGAGTGATTTAAGATTCGATTGAAAGGCATGCGATATCAAGTTGTTCGATGGATGAAATAGTAGAAATATTTTCAGAAAAAAGAGGAAAGGAATATACGATATGAATATAGATAAGTATGTAGATAACGATCTATTATCTAGATTTGAATTTTTTAATTATGGCCATGCCTTAGAGATACTTCATAACGCTTTTCCGATAGAGTGGGATGAGTTACAAGACTGTTTGCGAAAACTGAAACTTACTTTGGCAGACATTAAAAAATCTGGCGGAAACGAATCACCAATACCTAAAAAATTTGATGACGTTTTATATCCGTATGGGTGGAGAGAAATCAGAATAAGCGGAGATTTGACAGTAAAAAAATATCCAAGGCAGACTGCACAGAGAAGGGGGCGTTTTGCAGATAAGCCTTATGATGTTGAAACAATAGAAGGGTATATTGATGGCCACAATATAGATTTTTTGAAAAACAAAGTTGCTTTCGACCTTGAATGGAATAGTAAGGATCAAACTTTTGATCGAGATTTATTGGCTATGAGAACTTATTTCGATTGTGGACTGATTGAGGTAGGAGTAATTGTAACGAGAGCGGAAAAACTTAATGATATTTTTAAGCAAGAAACGGATGACAATGGTCAATTGTTAATAAAAAAATATGGAGCGAGTACTACATGGATGGGCAAATTGCGTTATAGACTCGATTCCCGGCGCAATGGAGGTTGCCCCATTTTAGCAGTGGGGATTGGAAAGGAATGTGTTGAAGAATATGGCAGATTTAACGAGTACAATACAAAACTTAATTAAATTTACGAACGGAAAGAAATATAATACAATTTATGCGGATCCACCGTGGCAGTTTCAGAATAGGACAGGTAAAGTGGCCCCAGAACATAAACGATTAACACGGTATGAGACGATGACAATCGCAGATATTAAAGCGTTACCTATTGCAGATATTACAGGAGAAAAAGCGCATTTATATTTATGGGTTCCAAATGCGTTGCTCCCGGATGGATTGGCAGTAATGGATGAATGGGGTTTTGATTATAAGGGTAATATTGTGTGGGAAAAAGTCCGGAAAGATGGAGGACCTGACGGCAGAGGAGTTGGTTTCTATTTTAGGAATGTTACAGAATTGATTTTGTTCGGCATTAAGAAAAAAAGTTCACCAAATAGAACATTGCAGCCAGCACGATCTCAAGTTAATATCATTCGGGCTATGAAACGAGAACATAGCCGTAAGCCCGATGAGATTATTCCAATTATTGAGGCATGTAGTCAAGGACCCAGAATTGAGCTTTTCGCAAGAGGAGTTCGAGAAGGTTGGGACATGTGGGGCAATCAGGCAACAGCAGATTATGAACCGACATGGGAGACTTATTCAAATCATACAGTTGCGCATGCAAAGCAGTTTTAGATTATGTGAAGAAGATTTCAAGTATTAAAAATAGTTGGAATATAAGAGTGAAAGCATGAAAATTGTGCTCTTAAAAATAAAAACTATAGATGGTTATTAAAGAAGAAATAAATTACTATTCAATGATCTGACGGTGCCTACAGAAAAATCTATATTATTTGTGGAATCGAATGTTCTTTCATTAAGATATAGGTACTGCTGAAATTGATATTTTTAGGCATGATGAAAAATATAAAAATTTTCAGAATCGAGACTAAATTTATCACATATTTTGTTAATTATAATACTTTAAAACATGCAAGCCGATATAAATGTCAGTTTGCATGTTTTTCTATGAAACCACATTCCCAAGTGACAAAATCCCACCGCCATGCTATATTTCTCTTATAAGGAAATCCAACCACAAATCCAATGGCACAGGAGAGATCAATGGGAAAACCAGGGAACAAAAACAACATCATAAAACTTCTTCAGGAGAGCAGAAATAAGCAGACTGCAGAGGAAATTGCCGATTGTCTGGGTATTCAGAGGAACACAGCCAGTGCTATCTTAAATGAGCTTGCCAGAGACGGTATCGTTCGGAAGGAGAAAACACGTCCGGTGATGTTTTCTTATATTGAAAAAGATTCGGCATTTTCCGACGATCCGTTTGCGTCCTTTATCGGTGCGGACAAAAGTCTGAAGGAGACGGTGGAAAAGTGCAAATTGTCTGCGATCTATCTCAAACGGGCATCGGTTCGATTCCTTATGTAAATCAGGGCGTTGAGATTACATCGGATAAAGGGTCAGTTCAGTATCTTCTGACGACAGAGCAGATCCATGTGTATTTTCCGGCAGAGACCATTGTCACGGCAGGATTTACTGTTCAGAATAAAAAGTCTCAAATCGTCTTAAATACTTCTATAAATAGCCGTTCTTGTGTTCCATTCTCAATTTTACCAATGATTTACCAATATTTCTGGAGAGCCAGACTTGCAAAAAAAATGAGCCAGAATGAGGAGATTAAAAATATGAGCGAATTGAAACCAAGAATAACGGAGAACGAAATTGATTATATCCTTGTCGGAGATTACTACATCCCAGATTTGAAGCTGCCGGAAGAACACCGCCCCATCGGAAAGTATGGACGGATGCACCGGGAATATTTAAGAGAAGTCCACCCAGCCAGATTGAACATATTGACCTTGACTGGGGAGTTATGGACATATCTTGCAGATCTGAATGAACAGGCACAGGAACGGTTAGAGACCATCATGGAGCAGATGAAAGCTGCCGAGGGTGTGACCGAGGAATTGAAGCGTACCTGTCAAATGGAATGGGTGCAACGGTGCAATAACATTCACAACCGGGCAGAAGAAATTATTTTACATGAGATGATTTATTCATAACGATATGATAGAATGAATATTACAAATCCGAAAGTTGCAAAGAAGAAGCTTACATAATTTAGAACAGTTTTTTATTAGAAGAGGTAGATTATGGAAAAATATGAGATGTTGCCGACAGAAGAAAATTTGATTGAAACTTTATATAAAGATACTATTAATAGAAATAAGGATATTGTCTATTTTTATAATATCTTGCAAGCTCAGGAATTTGCAAGTGCTATGGCAATTGATGGAAGATGGGGCAGTGGAAAAACCTTTTTTGTCCGCCAAACAAAGATGGTAATTAATGCATTAAATCCATCAAGTGTTATGGACGAGGAAAAGAGAGCAAAAGTTACAGCCAGACTTTCATTTCCGAATAATGGACAAGATAGAGATAATTGTAGCATAGCGGTATACTATGATGCCTGGGAGAATGATAATGATACAGAACCTATTCTTTCGTTAATTTATGAGATTACAAAACAGCTATGTGTGGATTTTTCATTATCAGATAAGAGTATTGTTAAGATTGCTGGTGCAATTGTAGAAGCGATTAGTGGACACAATATTAACGGAATTAAAGACGCTTTGTCATCAGATGATCCATTTACAAAATTTAAGGAGCAGAAAGATATTGAGGCTAAAATAAAAGATTTTTTAACGGGATTATTAGCTGAAAGAGGAAATAGATTAGTTATTTTTGTTGATGAATTGGATAGGTGTAAGCCAACTTTTACAGTTCATCTTCTTGAACAAATAAAGCATTACATATTTGACGATAGAATTACTTTTGTTTTTTCTGTTAATTTGGAACAGCTACAACATACAATAAAACATTATTATGGAACAAATTTTGATTCGTGTAGATATTTAGATAGATTCTTTGACTTGCGAATTACGATGCCTCCTGCTGATATGGACAAATTTTATACTCAAATCGGACTTGAATCCAGATATTATGTTGATATTATAACAAAGAGAATAATAAAAATGTTCAATTTTGAATTGCGTGAAATCACAAGATTTTATTCACAGGTTAAGGCTGCTGTATATGAACCAACGCATGATAGTGGAAAATATGATTTTTCTTTTTCTGATGGAAAAGGAAGACAAATTATTATGATTTACATTGTTCCGTTACTGATTGGTTTGAAAATTGCAGATATTTCTAAATATGATGATTTTATTAATGGGAAAAACAGTGATCCTTTAAAAAAACTATTTGATACAGACAATCAAAACCGTGTGTTAGAAAATATGTTAAATCATGACGAATCATTTGAACAGGAAGATGGAAAGAAATTAGTAACGCAAGAAGAAGTAATTATACGGTTTTATGAGGCTATTTTTGTAACACAGTATACGGGAGGTAGATATTATACGAATTTAGGACAATATGAATTTTCGAAAGAATCAAAGTCATTTGCTCTTAATACATCGAACATGATGTCAAATTTTGCTGTATTGTCATAATTTGAATAAAATATTCCATAATTGCAACTAATATTATCCTATCAGAACCAAAAGAAGAAATAAAAAATTTTTAGATTGTTATTCGGGTTTTCAACTGAATAACCACAGCAAAACCGCTGCTACATGGAAACCAACAAACCATGCAACAGCGGTTTTTTGTTACCGTTTTTTCCTCTGGCTGATTGGCGTTCCCATTTTCTTTGATTTTTTGAGAATCCTAATGAGCCAGCGAAATTCTTCGTCTGACAGATTTTTATAGTTGATACCAAGCTGCTTGCAGTAAAGGACAACCAGCTTTTCATCCCGACTGCCCTTGAAATTTTCGACCGCTTCCAGATTTTCTTTCAGTTCATCGGCAACGGTGGTCTGGGGCGCACTTTCACTGTCTTTTTTATGAGCTTCCCGAATATCCCGGATAATGAGATTGAGGTCATTCAGAACCATGTGGCTGAAATATTCATCATCGCTGATATGGGCGGCTTGCAGCACTTTCAAATGCGGGTCATCTTCGCCGGGGCGATACCGTTCAATGATTTCATGCCGGACAGTATCGACAAGGGCGTTGAGGTTTTGAATCTGCATGGTGGCAATCCCATCCACATAAATCTCAATGTCCGCAAGAAACTTGATAAAGTCCTTATGAGTGGCAAGCTCACAGAGCAGACGGTTGTTAATCCGACCGCTTTTCAGAAGTGCCACCATCTCATCATTCAAATGCAGCTCCGTCAATGGCGTGTTGATCTGCTCTCTGTTCTCTGTCCGGCACAGCAGATAATCAACAGAAACCCCATAGAAGTCTGCCAGCGTGATAAGGTTGCCATGATTGATTTCCTTAAAATCCTCTTTTTCATAACTTCCAAGAGCTGATTTGGAAATGCCCGTCAGCTTTGATAGTTCTTCCAGATTTAAGCCTTTGTCCTTGCGGAGTTCCCAAAGGCGTTCCTGTATGCTTGTTGCTCCTTTCATGGGCGCACGCTCCTTTCTAACGGTTTCACTGCTGCCGCTTATCTGAATTATATCACACTTTCCGCAATCGTGGAAATTTCTGATTTTTACCCTTAATTCCTACTTTGTGGACATACGGCACAGGGCACAAAAATGTTCTATGATACAGGTAGTTCATCGATGGATTATTCCAATCGAATGACCAGCCTCGGCATCATTGCAGTTTCTATCTTGTGTGCGTTAATAGGTATTTTTTAAAAAAGTAATACACTGAAAAAAATCAAAGAAGATTATGAAGATGAAAGTTATGAATGTAGCTGTTGTTGGAGCTGGAATATATGGAATTAACCATGTGAATGCCTATACATGGAATCCGAACACAAATCTCGTGGCAGTATGTGATCTGAATAAAGAAATCACGGATAAAATAGCCAAACAGTATGAGGTCAAGACCTACAATGATGTCAATGAAATGCTGGATAAAGAAGAAATCGATGCGGTGTCTATTGCGACTCCCGATGCCTTTCATATGGAGCCGGCGCTGGCGGCTATCCGCCATGGGAAACCGATCCTGGTGGAGAAGCCTTTGGCTACGACTTCAGAGGACGCAAAAAAAATTCTTGCGGAAGCTGAAAAGTATAAGGTGCGTGTTGCGGTGGATTACCATAAGAGATGGGATCCGGCGGCGATCAATGTGAGAAATGAACTGCAGAAAGCGGAAACAGGAGCTCCTGTCCGGGGGTATATGAACATGGACGACATCATCGACGTCCCGACAGAGTGGTTTGGCTGGGCGGACAAATCGAGCCCGGTTCATTTCCTCGGAACCCACTGCTATGATCAGATCCGCTGGTATATGGGATGTGAAATTGAAGAAGTATCTGCAGTGGGAACAAAAAAAGTTTTAAAATCAAAAGGAATTGATACCTATGATTCTATCCAGGCTACTTTGAAGAAGGAAAACGGATGCTACTGGACAGTGGAAAATTCCTGGATTCTCCCGAAAGGATTTGCAAAAAACAATGACGGAAGGACACAGATCCTCTGTGAAAATGCCATGTTCCGAATTGATTCACAAAACCGTGGCGTGGAAATGTTTAATCATGAGAAACAGCGCACGCCAAACTCATATTTTATTTTAAATAACTGCGGCAGGCCAAGCGGATTCGGAATTGAGCCGATCAATGACTTTATCTATTGTCTGCAAAAAGACATTCCTTTCATTGCAGACGGCAACGACGGGCTGCAGGCGGAATTGGTAGCGGAGGCTGTTCACGAAAGCCTGGAGACCGAGAAGAAAGTTCAGATTAAAAGAGATTAAAACACAGGAGTTATCTTATGACAATTTATGAAGGAAAAGATTATAAAGAAATCTGTGAAAAAGCGGCAGAGATCATTGCCTCCGAAATAAGAATGAATCCCAGGGCAGTCCTCGGACTGTCAACGGGGTCTACGCCGATCGGAGTCTATGACCGGCTTGCAAAATGGTATGAGCAGGGCCAGCTTGATTTTTCAAAAGTGACCACCATCAATTTAGATGAATACAAAGGACTTGGGGAAGAGCATGAGCAGGGATATCGTTTTTTCATAAACCAGTACTTATTTGATCGTGTAAATATTCAAAAATCCAGGACGTTTGTGCCGGATGGGACTGAGATGGATTCTGATAAAGCATGCCGTGAGTATGAGGAGATCATTGCAGAAAAAGGAAGGATCGATCTTCAGCTTCTCGGGCTGGGAGCCAATGGACATATCGGTTTCAATGAGCCGGGGGATGCTTTTATTGCGGATACCCACTGTGTACAATTAACAGAGAGCACGGTCGAAGCGAACTCCCGGTTTTTCCGCTCAAAAGAAGAAGTGCCAAAAGAAGCATATTCTATGGGGATTAAAGGGATCATGCAGGCCAGACATATTATTTTGCTTGCGTCAGGGAAACAGAAAGCCCAGGCACTGTATGAGGCTGTTTATGGTGAAATTACGCCGAGAGTCCCGGCATCTATCCTTAAACTGCATCCCCATACTGTCGTATTTGCGGATGAGGATGCCCTTTCTGTGATCAAAGAAAAACATAAGCTTTCGGAGGCATCATAAAGAAATTTTATAGGATGAAGCCAAAAGTTCCCAAAGAGGGTTTGTCTTTGGGGACTTTTATTTGATTGTAAATACCTTATGGCATATAATGAATCTGAGAGTCATTTTGCATATTTTGTATAAAAGAGAAGGGCGGTTGCGGTAAGATGTTGGATCAATCAGAAATACGGGCATTGGCAGATCAAAATGCTTATAAGAGAGGAAGAAACCTTTATCGTTCAGATGCTGTTCAGGAATATTCCGTAGAGGAAGACGGCGGAATTGATTATATATACGCCGCCGTCCAGGGCAGCGGCAGAAATATGTACGATGTCGATTTGGAATATAATATGGAAGAAGGGTGGCTGGAAAATGCGCACTGCACATGTCCGGCGTTCAGAGAATATGAGGGGTTATGCAAGCACTGTGTGGCTGTCTTGTTTGAATATACAGATTACCTGGAAACACAGGAAGCCGCCTGGCAGTATGAACAGAAGAAAGAAGAAAGCCTTGCAAAACTTCAGACAATGAAAGGCATGCAGAATAAACTTTCGGCCAGTGAGGAATGGAGGCCAAAGACGACTCCGGCGATCAAGGCATTTCTTTCACAGCAGCAGCTTAAAAGCACCCTGCCGATTGCCCAGGAGTCTATTTATGGGAAGGTACATCTGGAACCACTTTTGACATGTATGGATAATTTTATTCAGGTGGAGTTTAAGATCGGTACTTCCTATCTGTATGTTTTAAAAGATGTTTTTGCCTTTGCAGATGCTTTGCAAAATAAACAGAAATTCGCTTATGGGCAGAAGTTAGAATTTATACATGATATCCAGGTATTTGATCGAGATTCACGGAAACTGGCGGAATTTTTACAGTCGTGGACTGCCCAAAACAGGATCAAGTATATGCAGGTGCCTTATTATGGATACTCATATACGGATTCAACAATGAAAGTAAGAAAGGTCCCGCTGACAACCGGAGAGCTGGAATTGTTTTTGGAAGCGGTGGGAGACCGGGAGTTTCCGGCGGAAATCAATGGGATGCCGGAGAAACTCTGGCATGTGACAGAGGATCCACTGTCCAGGACCATGAAGATCAAAGGCCAGGAACAGGGAATTAACGTAGAGGTCAATTATTTGTTTGGATTTCAGGGCATCAAACATAATATTTATTTTTCCAAAGGAAAGATCTACAAAGTGAGCAGAGCGTTTTTGGAGCCTGTCCACGATTTTTTATCCTGTATGGAAAATCTGCCGCAGCGGAAGGTTTTTATAGAAACAGCAGATGTGCCTGTGTTCTGCAGGGAAGCCCTGCCCGTGCTGGAAACGTATTTTGAGTGTACAAGAGAGAGTTTTGACGAGAAGGACTATGGGGTAGTGCCGGCCGCATTTGAAATATATCTGGATGCGCCCCAAAAGGACTTCATTACATGCAGGCTGGATGCGGTATACGGGGAACAGAAGTACCATGTTTTTGAAAAGAAGCAGAAAACAGAGGGGCGGGATCTGAAAAAAGAAGCAGAAGCTGCCAAGATCGTTTCCGGCTATTGTAATGCCTACGATGAAAATGAAAAAATGATGGTTCTGGCCAATGATGAGGATATGCTCTATGAACTGCTGGTCTACGGGATACCTGCTATGCAGCAGTTTGCGGAAGTATATATTTCCGACGCCCTGAAAAAAATTAATATTGCGCCTGCACCGAAAGTGGCGGTGGGTGTATCTCTCTCCGGTGATCTGCTGGAGTTAAAGATGACCGCGGGAGATATGCCGAGAAGCGAACTATTGGAGATCTTATCAAAGTATAATCGGAAAAAGAAATTTTACCGTTTAAAGAGCGGTGATTTTGTAAACATGGAAGGGGAGGGGATCAACGCTCTGCTGGAAATGAAAGAAGGGCTTCACCTGACAAAAAAGCAGCTGGAACAGGAGCAGGTGGTCCTTCCGAAATACCATGCCCTTTACCTGGACGAGGAGCTGAAAGAATGGCAGTCAGTTTCCGCCCACAAAGATAAAGAATTTAAGGCACTGATACGGAACATGAAAACGGTGGAGGATAATGATTTTGAACTCCCTGCCGAGATGGAACCTATCCTGAGAGAATATCAAAAAAGAGGATTTTTGTGGATCAAGACTTTAAAATACAATGGATTCGGCGGAATCCTGGCAGACGACATGGGGCTTGGGAAGACACTTCAAGTAATCGCATTTCTGTTGTCCGAATACCTGGAGGAGGAAGGAAACAGGCCAAGCCTGATCGTGGCGCCTGCATCGCTGGTATTTAACTGGCAGAGCGAGATCCGGAAGTTTGCCCCGGCCCTTCCGGTCCAGATGGTTGTCGGCAAGGCCGGAGAAAGAAAGTCCATCATTGAACGTGCAGACAGCCGGGACATCCTTGTCACTTCCTATGATCTATTAAAGCGGGATATTAGTCTCTATGAAAATATGACCTTCAGCAGCCAGATCATTGATGAGGCACAGTATATTAAAAATCATAATACTCAGGCTGCCAAAGCGGTCAAGATGGTAAATGCTGGATTTAAACTGGCCCTTACCGGAACTCCGGTGGAAAACCGCCTGAGTGAACTTTGGAGTATTTTTGACTATCTTATGCCGGGATTTTTATATTCTTATCAGAGGTTCCGGGAAGAACTGGAGCTTCCGATCGTACAGGATAACAGCGAGAATGAGATAAAACGTCTTCAAAAGATGATCAGGCCGTTCGTGCCGCGGCGCTTAAAAAAGGATGTGCTGAAAGATCTGCCGGACAAACTGGAAAAAAACTATTACGCCAGGATGGAAGGAGAACAGCAGAAGCTTTATGATGCCCATGTAAAACGGATGCAGCTGATGCTGGATAAGCAGTCGGAAGAGGAATTTAAAAGTTCCAAGATCCAGATACTGTCGGAACTTACCCGGTTAAGACAGCTTTGCTGCAGTCCGGAATTGGTCTTTGATCAATATACAGGAAAATCTGTCAAATCCGATCTGTGTATTGATCTTATAAAAAATGCAGTCAGCGGAGGACATAAGATTCTCCTTTTTTCTCAGTTTACATCCATGATTTCTATATTAGAAGAGCGGCTGCAAGCTGAAAAAATTTCGTTCTATACGCTTATCGGATCAGTAAATAAAGAAAAACGGGCCCGGATGGTGGAAGACTTCAACAACGATGATACTTCGGTTTTCTGCATTTCCCTAAAGGCTGGAGGCACTGGATTAAACCTTACTTCTGCGGATATCGTGATTCATTATGATCCGTGGTGGAACCTGGCCGTACAGAATCAGGCTACGGACAGGGCACACCGGATCGGACAGGAAAACGTGGTTATGGTCTACCGGCTGATCGTTGAGGGAACCATTGAAGACAACATTGTGAAGCTTCAGGAAAAGAAAAAGGAACTGGCAGACCAGATTTTGGGCGGAGAAGGAATGGGAAGCGCAAGCTTTACCAGAGAAGAACTGAAGGAATTGTTGAAATAGACAGACGTAAGCGGAGGAGCTATGCACTCTAAAACAATCAAGTATTACAACGAAAATGCCGGAGAATTTGTCTTTAATACAGTTGGAGCAAATATGGAGTATCATCAGAAGCGTTTCTGTGAAAGGCTTCCGAAAGGGGCATTGATCCTTGACTTTGGCTGCGGATCCGGTCGTGATACTAAGCATTTTATGAGTCAGGGTTATCAAGTGGATGCGATGGACGGATCAGAGGAACTGTGCAGGATGGCTTCGGATTTTACGGGAATCGAGGTGAAGCACGGTTACTTTCATGAACTGGATGAGGAAGATAAGTATGATGGGATCTGGGCCTGTTCTTCTATTCTTCATTTGCCGATAGATGAGCTGAAAGAAGTTTTTTCTAAGATGGCAAAAGCGTTGAGGGATCAGGGTGTTGTATATGCCTCTTTTAAATATGGAGAATTTGAGGGAGAGCGGAATGGAAGATATTTTACGGATTTGAATGAGGAGCGATTGCACAGATTGATAGAAGATACAGGAGTTTTTATTGTTGAGGAAACATGGATTACGTCTGATGTAAAACTGGGGAGAGATGAAGAAAAATGGATGAATATGATTTTGAAGAAGAAAGAATTATATTAAGAGTTGATTCAGAAGGTCCTATCGAGTTTTAGACCATAGATGTTATTAGGAAAATAATTAATTAGGGAGCGATTGATCTGTAAGGATAAGGGACATACTGTCGACCTGTTATAATGTAAAAACACCAGGGGGTCGACAATAGGCGGAATAGAGCCGTGAAATGTAAAAATTATCAGCATGGTTGAAGGTTATAGTTATAAAACATGCTGTAATTTTTGCAGGTCGACAAATGGGGGTTGAAAAATGCTTATTTTTGCTATATTGTGAATGTATGGGTAATAATAGATCCACATTGGAATTTAGAGCAGATATTTCTGATCCAAGGCTAAAGTCATTGGTGGTAATAATAGATCCACATTGGAATTTAGAGGCTCAAGGATCTTCGCCCCAAGTGTTACAAATCCGGTAATAATAGATCCACATTGGAATTTAGAGGGAGGCGGTTGATCTCTATGGATGGATCTACGAAAAGGTAATAATAGATCCACATTGGAATTTAGAGAGCAGAATTGACGGGTGCTTTCATATTGTCGTTTTGGTAATAATAGATCCACATTGGAATTTAGAGTTGTGTCAGAGTAGAGATACAGGCCCATGCCGTCCCGGTAATAATAGATCCACATTGGAATTTAGAGGAGACAGACGCTTTATTCTTCTCAAGGGTTGCGCAGGTAATAATAGATCCACATTGGAATTTAGAGATAGGCCACAACTTGTTTGTCACCGCATCCATCTCTGTAATAATAGATCCACATTGGAATTTAGAGACGCTCCTTCCAATTTCGTATCAGGATATCCGCATAAGTAATAATAGATCCACATTGGAATTTAGAGACGTGTAACACCCCTTACACGCAGGAGGGGGACGTAGTAATAATAGAACCACATTGGAATTTAGAGGAATATGCCGGGTACAATATCTTTAACGGAGAGTTAGTAATAATAGAATCACATTGGAATTTAGAGTCTGCAAAACCTTTATTATATTCATACTTGTATGTGTAATAATAGAACCACATTGAAATTTAAAGGCTTTATAAAAAACGTTGTGCGTTTTTACTTCCTCATCTTAATAGAAACATAGTGGAATCTAAAGATCACTGTTTTTTGCAATTCCAACCATTTTTAAAGAGTAATAATAGAACCCATTGGAGTCTAAAGATTTCTTTTACATATTTAATGTGGAAACAAGAACGGTGATAATAGAAACATATTGGAATTTAGAGGCTTTTCCCTTTACTCAAAATTTCTACCTTTGCCCCATCTTAATAGAAACATAGTGGAATTTAGAGTGCTTATAATTGCTAAACGACATCATGTCATTTGCCATCTTAATAGAAACATAGTGGAATTTAGAGAACAGACAGTTGTTTTCTATAGCGACTCCGCCTTCTGATCTTAATAGAAACATAGTGGAATTTAGAGTGTAGATGTGAACAGTTTTTATCCATCTATCATGAATCTTAATAGAAACATAGTGGAATTTAGAGATAAAGATGAAAAAGATGTAGATGCTGGAGACAAATCTTAATAGAAACATAGTGGAATTTAGAGGAAAATGTGAGGATTTAGCCCGACGTTTGGCCGATGAATCTTAATAGAAACATAGTGGAATTTAGAGGATAGTGTAGAAATACAAATGGCCGCCGATGTCGATCTTAATAGAAACATAGTGGAATTTAGAGGTTTCAGTACTAGAAGTACCGATTAATGGTTTTGATTTTAATAGAAACATATTGAGTCTTAGATTGTCGACGTTATGCCAGAATTCATTGCAGATTAAGGCCTTAATAAAACTGTATGGTTACTCTGTCAAGAGTTTTGTATAAACATAAAAATTTTATAAATTCTAATTAATTAAAGAAAAAACACAGCATTTGACAATCAATCTCATCAAAAGCTGTGTTGTTTTTTATGTTATCTACTCTTTCCCATCCCAACAATAAGTACAGAGTTTCTTAGGATCCAATCCCACAGACTCAATCATATCATCCAGCCTGTGATACCGGAGCGATGTGAAATTCAGCTGCTTACAGATTTCATCGATCATACCCTGATATTCCGGAGAGTCCGGATTTGAAAACTTCTCCAGATGTACATTCTTGTAATCTCCGCTGATCTGTTCAATGATCCGGCGTGTGATCAGATCCATTTCAGAAGTAGAGCGTGAGAAGTTTAAATATTTACATCCATATAAAATCGGCGGACAAGCCGGGCGGACGTGTACTTCTTTTGCACCGCTCTGATAAAGGAATTCGGTTGTTTCCCGCAGCTGGGTTCCTCTTACGATGGAGTCGTCGATCAACAATAGGCTTTTATCCTGGATCAGTTCATGAACCGGGATCAATTTCATTTTGGCGATCAGGTTTCTCTTACTTTGGATAGTCGGCATAAAAGAACGCGGCCAGGTTGGTGTATATTTAATAAACGGTCTGGAAAACGGTATCCCGGATTCGTTGGCATAGCCAATGGCGTGAGCGATCCCTGAGTCAGGTACACCTGCGACTCTATCGGGAGTAGCATCATCACGCTGAGCCAGCTTCTTTCCGCATTCATAGCGCATTTCCTCGACACTGATTCCTTCATAAGAGGACGAAGGATAACCATAATAAACCCAGAGGAAAGTACAGATCTTCATATCTTCGCCGGGTTTAGCCAGAGTCTGGATACCTTCAGGTGTAAGAATCACGATCTCTCCCGGACCAAGCTCCCGGTCGGCCACATATCCGAGATTCAAATAGGCAAAACTTTCAAAGGAAATACAGTAGCCATCGTCTTTTTTGCCTACAGCAACGGGAGTGCGGCCCATTTTGTCTCTGGCGGCATAGATGCCTTTTGGTGTCAGCAGTACGATCGTCATGGAACCGTCAATGACATCCTGTGCATGCTGAATTCCTTCCACGAGATGTTCTTTCTGGTTGATGATAGCGGCAACCAGCTCCGTTGCATTGATATCTCCGCCGCTCATTTCAAGGAAATGTGTGTGGCCTGAATCAAACATCTGCTTTATAATTTCATCCGTGTTATTGATCTTTCCTACGGTCATGATCGCGTATGTGCCGTGGTGGGAGCGAACGATCAGCGGCTGCGGTTCGTAGTCGGAAATACAGCCGATGCCCATATATCCATGCATCTTGTTCACGTCTTTGTCAAACTTTGTCCGAAACGGAGCATTTTCTATGTTATGAATGGCACGGTCAAAACCGTCGTCTTTACTGTAAACTGCCATACCGGCACGCCTTGTCCCAAGATGGGAATGATAGTCTGTCCCAAAATATAAATCAAAAACACAATCCTGTTTTGAAGTGACACCAAAAAATCCGCCCATAAATTCCTCCGATTTGTAAATAAGATTATACTGCTGTATTTATTATAACCAAACGGGAGGAACGGGACAAGGAAAGATTGGCATTCTTTCGAAAAGGGAATTGATTTAATTCAGTATATTCATTATAATACAAACATACCGTGAAACCGAGACATAAGAAAACTTTATATACAGGGGTGCTGGCAGACTGCCGGCTGAGAGTAAGACGAGAAGAGGTCTTTAACCCTTATACCTGATCTGGGTAATGCCAGCGTAGGAATAAAACAGTACAGCTGTACATGAGACTATTTCCCCGTTGGATTTGCCAGCGGGGTTTTTCTATGGAAACAGATTTATGAGGAGGAAGAAATATGAATGCAAGCGTAGCGATCCAGACACTGCCGGAGGCGGCCAATGATGAAGAATTGATCCGTATTGTGGACGAGGTAATTGATTATATTAAGAGCACGGGACTGAATTATTATGTGGGACCGTTTGAAACTGCGATCGAGGGTGATTACGATGAACTGATGGATATTGTGAAAGAGTGCCAGCATATTGCTGTCCGTGCCGGTGCACCGTCGGTTGCGGCTTACATTAAAGTGTCTTATAAGCCAGAAGGGGATGTGCTTACCATTGATAAAAAAGTTACAAAACACCACCAATAAACTGTGGCCGGCAGCGGCGATTCTTGTGATTCTGGCGATATGGCAGACTGCCAGCGGGACAGGGATGGTTTCAAAATTTCTGCTTCCGTCGCCGGTGGATGTGGTCAGGGCATTTGTAAATGATTTTCCACTGCTGATGGCGAATGCGAGAGTGACCATACTTGAATCATTTATCGGTCTGCTGATGGGTGTTGTTATTGGTTTTTTAATGGCAGTGCTCATGGATCATTTCGATAAACTGTATAAGGCATTTTATCCGCTGATCGTGCTGACGCAGACGGTGCCCACGGTGGCCATTGCGCCGCTTCTTGTATTGTGGTTTGGATATGAAATGCTTCCGAAAGTAATTTTAATCGTTATCGTGACGTTTTTTCCGATCACCGTGAGCCTGCTGGATGGTTTCCGCTCGGCGGACAAGGATACGATCAGCCTGATGCGTTCTATGGGTGCGTCAAAGCTGCAGATATTCCGGTATGTGAAATTTCCGGGATCTCTTAGTCAGTTTTTTGCCAGCCTGCGGATTTCAGCTTCCTATGCAGTTGTGGGAGCCGTCATTTCAGAATGGCTGGGTGGATTTGAAGGTCTGGGTGTCTATATGATCCGGGTTAAGAAAGGTTTTGCCTTTGACAAAATGTTTGCGGTGATCTTTATGATTTCTGCGATCAGTCTCCTGCTGATGTGGGCCGTGAATCTTCTGCAGAAAAAATGTATGCCGTGGGAGAACCGGGAATAGCCGAAAAAGTGAAAAGAGGATGATAATTATGAAAAAGAGAATGTTAGCTGTATTACTTTCTGTGTTATTGATCACAGTAATGACTGGCTGCGGATCAAAGAAAGAAGAAGCCGGGGACGGAAAGCTTAAAAAGATTACATTTGTTTTGGACTGGACACCGAATACCAATCACACGGGTATTTACGTGGCAAAGGAAAAAGGATATTTTAAAGAAGCCGGACTGGATGTGGAAATCGTACAGCCGCCGGAAGACGGAGCAGAAGTGCTTGTGGGCTCCGGGAAAGCACAGTTCGGTATTTCATTTCAGGATACGATGATGCCTGCTGTCGTTGGGGATGATGCTCTTCCGATTAAGGCAGTGGCAGCGGTTTTACAGCACAATACTTCTGGGATCGTATCCAGAAAGGGTGACGGAATCAAACGTCCGAAAGGGCTGGAAGGCAAAAAATACGCCACTTGGAATCAGGATATTGAAAAAGCGATCTTAAAACAGGTGGTAGAAAAAGATAAAGGGAATTTCAGCAAAGTAAACATGATTCCGAGCACTGTCACAGATGAGGTCTCTGCATTAAAGAGCAAAAAAGTGGATGCCATCTGGATTTACTATGGATGGGCAGGGATTGCCACGGAGGTGGCCGGACTTGATACAGACTACTTTGCATTCAAAGATATTGATCCGGTCTTTGACTATTATACGCCGGTGATCATCGGGAACAGTGAATGGATGAAAAAGAATCCGGAAACGGCAAAAGCATTTTTGTCAGCCGCAAAAAAGGGCTATGAGTATGCCATTGAACATCCCAAAGATGCAGGAGATATTCTCTGTGAAGCATCACCGGAACTGGATTCTAAAATGGTACAGGCCAGCCAGAAATATATGAAGGATCAGTATAAGGCTGAAGTGAAGCAATGGGGCTATATTAATCCTGAAAGGTGGAATGCATTTTATAACTGGATCAGTGAGAAAGGTCTTTCAAAAACAAAGATTCCGGAAAACACCGGATTTACCAACGACTATTTGGAGTAAAGAAAATGTCGGATTTGACTGTAACGGGTGTTACGCTTGCATATGAGAATACAAATATAATAGAAGACATTAATATAGAGCTGCATGACAATGAACTGGTCTGTCTGCTGGGTGCCAGCGGCGGAGGGAAGACGACTCTGTTTAATGTGATTTCCGGACTGAAAAAACCTGATCAGGGAAAAGTCATGCTGGACGGCAGGGATATTACGGGACAGCCGGGGAATATCAGTTATATGCTTCAGAAAGATCTGCTGCTCCCTTATCGGACAATCGAGGATAATGTAGCACTGCCGCTTTTGATTAAAGGTGAGAACAAAAAAGCTGCCCGTCAAAAAGCCGGGGAACTTTTTCAGGAGTTTGGCCTCGAAGGCACTCAGAAAAAGTATCCGAAACAGCTTTCGGGAGGTATGCGCCAGAGGGCTGCGCTTCTGAGGACCTATATGTTTTCTAAGAATGTGGCTTTGCTGGATGAACCTTTCAGTGCATTGGATACACTGACGAAAAGTGATATGCATCGGTGGTATTTGGATGTGATGGACAAGATCCATCTGTCTACACTGTTTATCACCCATGATATTGATGAAGCGATCCTGCTTTCAGACAGGATTTATCTGCTGACCGGAAGACCCGGAAGGATTACGGAAGAAATTGTGATCCGGGAGCCTAAGTCCCGGAGAAAAGATTTTAATCTGACGGAAGAATTTCTGGAGTATAAGAAAGATATATTGAAAAAGCTTTAGACAGATATGATTATATTAATACAGGCCTTTGGAAAAAATTATATATTGTTTTCCAAGGGTCATTTTTTATAATTTTAATTAGAGGGATAACATATATAAACGGGTGCACAGGGCTGCATCCGTATTTCATTTTTAAAGAGAAAACTTGCTGTCGGATTAAGGTTCCATTTTCAGTACAATATTTGCACAAAACAAGAAAAAAAGAGTGACAACAACTGCTATTTTCTGAAAAAACGAAAGAGAATATAATGAAAGCACAAATAAAATTGAAACAATCAGGAGGAGCAGACATGTACGAAAAAGAAATGATCATTAAGAACAAAACAGGACTTCATGCCAGACCAGCAACGGATTTATCTACGTTATGCCAAACTTATGAAAGTGATATAAAAATCAGGACAAATGATACGGAAATTGATTCCAAGAGTATTATCAGCATTTTGTCAGGAGGGATATGTAAAGGAACAAAAATTAAACTTGTAATAAACGGAACAGATGAAAAAGAAGCAGGAGAGAAAATCAGTGAATTTATTGAAAATTTAAAGGAGTAGATTGCTTTGGAATTAAAAAGCAGACCGGCATATATTTTAAAAATTATACTAGAACAAAAAAACGGTTATACGGTTGACCGAATTATTGAGAAATTAAACATTACAAAGAGAACATTTTACTATGATTTTGAACTGATCAATGACTGGCTTAAGAGCAGGGAATTAGGCAGGCTGGAGATACAGTCAAAAATTATCTGTGTCAAATCAAAGAAAATTGAAATACTGGAAGCTGAGATGAGGAAGAACGGAAGCTACTATTATTCTGTACAAGAGAGAAGAATACTGGAACTCTTAATGATACTGCTGTCTGCCGAGGTTGTAACAATAGAGAAGATGCAGAACCTTTTTGATGTCAGCAAAAATACAATCTTAAAAGATATTAAAGAGTGGAAAAAAATTTTGGGTAACCAGAATATTTCTATAGCCAGTTCGATCAAGTTCGGATATGTACTCCAGGGAGAAGAATTTGCAATCAGAAAAATTGTGGGAAAGGAAATTAAGAAATTACAAAATTTTCAGCCTAAGGATATATTGAAAAAATGGATGCAGCAATCTTTGGTTACGATAACCGGAGAGGACTACGATTACCTGGAGATTGCCAGATGTCTGATAAAGCAGTATGAACAAGACGAAAATATCAAACTGGTTTTGGAAAATGAAGAACTGGAATGCAGCATGATCCTGATTTCCTGGATCAGAAGCATGGATGGCTACACGATGAATCTTCATACAGAAGAAAAAGTAACTTTAGTTGAAACAAAGCCGTATCAATCACTGAAACAGAGTTTTGAAAAATTAAAAGTTTATAACTTAGAAATTCCTGAATCGGAAATATATTATATTGCAACTCTCTTGTTAGGGATAAAGGTTGCACAGTTTGTTTCCCAGGATCAGGAAGATCTGTACATATCTAATTTTACAAAAGCGCTGGTTGTAAATTTTGAACGGATTGCCTGTATTTCTTTTGATAATAAAGACCGCTTAATGACAAGGTTAAAAGGGCATATCAGACCATTGTATTATAGATTGAAATATGGAGTGCAATCGACAAATCCCCTGGTTCAGGATGTCATGAGAATGTATCCCGAAATATATGATTTCACTGGGAGAGCCGTGAGGGAGATGAAAGATGATCTTGCCAAAATGTTAACATCAGATGAGATTGCATACTTAACAATCTATTTTATAAGCGATGAGAAGTATCAGACAATTCAAAAGAAAAGCAATGTCTCTAAGGTCTTAGTACTCTGCGCAGATGGAATGGCAACTTCAACTTTAGTAAAAGAACAGCTGAAAACACTGTTTGGCAGCACCGCCGACATTAAATTGGGCATTATTTCTGAGGCTAAAAAATATAATTTGGACGATTTTGCGCTGATCATTTCCACGGGATATTCAGAGCTGCTGGCACACCGGAAAAATATTGTGTTTACCAATGTTATTTTGGAGGATTCTGATAAGAAAAAAATCATCCAGGTCATGAATCAGTGCGGGGTCATCGGTGAGTATAACAAAACAATTCAAAGGATCATATCGGCGGCCGTTCAGAGTACAAATGGCATTGTTGATGAAAATGAACTATATTTTGATGTGCTGCGGATATTATTTGAATCTGATAACAGAAAGATAGACAAAAAATTAAATTCTATTGCAAATTATATTCAAAATCAAAGATACAGCGTACTGCCTGCACGCAGCACCAAAGAAGAGCTGCTCATGCAGGGATGCCAGAAAGCGGTTGGCGAAAAAGCGTGGAAGCGTCTGTATAACAGATTATGCAATATGATGAACCATAACAAAATCAAATTTTATGAAATTTCTCAGGATGTCGTAATACTCCATTGTCCTATGCGCGGAGATTTAAATGTAGAAATAAATTATGAAATTGTTGTTTCAGAAGAAAGAATCAAAATATCTGAAGAGATAAAAGGAAAGATATTCATCTTCTTTGTGACCGTAGATCAGAATACACATTTTCCTGTGCTGGAAGGTATTTATCGTTACTGTGAGAGTGAAAAGGGGAAAAGTTTTATAGTTGACATGAAAGGAGTTAAGAAATGAAAAAACGGAAAGGAACCGGAGGTGCTGAAGGTAAAGCTGCTGGCACCATTCTGGTTTTAAACAATTTGGCTTTTGAAGCGAGAGCTGAAAAGTCTGAAGATGCAGAATACGAAATCAGCCGTTTTGAAACGGTAAGAAAAGAATACAAGGAGGAGCTGAAGCAACTGTATAGAGAGGCAGAGATTTCAGCAGGAGAAGAGCCTGCAAACATTTTTCTGGCTTATATTGAAATGGTAAATGACGATGCTTTTTTTGGGAAAATTATCAGGAGGATACAAAATGAAAAATTGAACCTGGTTTATGTTTTAGAAGAGGAGAAAAAAGCGGCGGCTGTAATATTTCAAAGTATGGATGATCCATATATGCGGGAGAGGGGGACCGACATTGAAAATGTGTGTGATGCTTTGATCAGGAAGATGGAAGGATTAAATTCCCCAATGGATGAAGTTTCAAAAACAAAAGAGGACATTGTGATTGTCGCGGCGGATCTGACGCCGGAAGACATCATGCGGATGGACACAACACATGTAAAAGGGTTTGTAACTGAAAGAGGAGGGAACACATCTCATACGGTGATTCTTGCAAAAGCATTAGGGATACCGGCTGTTGTGGGTGTGAAAAATATATTGGAGGAAGCCGGTTCTAAAACTAATATTTATATGGATGGCGGGGAAGGTACAATAATTTTAGAACCGGACCAGGAGGTATCAGACATCCTTTGAAAGGAGGTTTCTATGGAAAAAAGGTGTATATACTGTGGGCAGCCAATCACTAAAAAGCCGGCAGCTGTTTGGCTGAAAAGGGAAAAAGAAGAAGTCCAGTGCTGTAGTATGGACTGTTATAACAAAACGTCCAGATTTATTAAATGGGATCAAGCGTCAAGGCTCAAAGCATATGTCATTATTGGAATATGTGCTGCTGTTAATTTAATAAGCATTGGTTTCTCAATGGAAGGCTGGTGGACACATATACCGTTAGTTGTCATAGGGATGTGTTTATGTAAGTGGCCTCTGGTATTTATGCATTTTCATAACTATGAAAAATTCGGAATCCCCAAAACACTCAGGTATGTCCGTTTTGCCGCAGGGGCGCTTATTGTGTTCGGAGCAGCCATTACGGTATGGGATATATTTTTCTTATAAAACAGGTATAAAAAATGTAAAACCGGCGAAATAAAAAGTGAAAGAAACTGCTCTTTTTGATAAAAAACATTGGTGTTATAGTGTATTTAGAAATTAAGTTATCGATAACCAAATATTCTATAAAAGTCTAAAAAAGAAAGAGGTGACCATTTTTGAAACTGCTAGATGAAGAACTTGTAGTTATGGATGCAGAAGTTAAAACGGCAGAAGACTGCATTCGGCTCGGCGGAACGATTTTTTATGAAAAAGGGTATGTAAAAGAAGGATATACACAAGCTGTGATAGACCGGGAGAAAGTATATCCCACCGGTTTGCCCGGAAAAGGAGTTGCGATTGCGATTCCCCATACAAATAATACATATGTAAATAAACCGGCGGTAGGTGTCATCATACCCAGAGAACCTGTAAGATTTTGTGCAATGGGAACAAAAGATGTGTGGCTGGATTGTGAAGTGATCATTCCTCTGGTGATCAAAGACTCAGATATGCAGATCAGTATGCTGAAGCAGATGATGAAGATCATTCAAGACGGAGAGCTGTTGAAGAAAATCAGGGATTCTAAAGACAGATCAGAAATCCTGGATTGTTTAAAAATTTTAGAAGATTAGAAAGGAAGAGAAATTATGAGAGCAATAAAAGTATTATCAGTGTGCGGTTCGGGAACGGTGAGCTCAGCAATGCTTTCTTCAAAATTAGCAGATATATTTGAGGAAAAAGGATATGAGATGGAAGCTACGGAAGTGAGTCCCGGAGGTGTTCCGGGTGCCATGCAGGGAGGCGGTTATGACTTGATCGTTTACACAAGCCCTGTGGAAGGAAACTACGGGGTTCCCATTTTGAATGCCACAGGTTTCCTTGTGGGCATTAATGAAGAGGAATTTATTGAAGAATTAATGCAGGAGGTAGAGAATCTGGAACTGTAGCTTTGAAAAGCGGGAAAACATTCATACGAGGAGGTTGAAATATGTGGGATACACTGAAACTGTTTTTTGATACATTCGGAAACTATATAACAGTGCCGATTATCATCTTTATTATTTGTTTAATATTCAAAGCGCCGGTAAAAAAGGCTTTTATGTCTGCTGTGCTGATCGGTGTCGGTTTGAAAGGTATGGCGTTTATAACCAGTGCGTTTGGCAGCGTATTATCAGCATTAGTGACAAAATTGATTGAACAGACGGGAATCAATCTGCCGGCGCTGGATGTAGGGTGGCAGGCCGTTGCTTCGGTGGCTTATTCGACAGACATCGGAATGATGTTTATCGGAGTCGGGCTGATCTTCCAGATTGTAATCTTCCTTGTAAAAATTACAGATATTTTTCAGCCGTCGGATCTTTGGAATAATTACTCAATCATCGTATGGGGATCGCTGTTATACCAGATCAAAGGAAATCTTGTGATGTCATTTGTTCTTATGCTTTTTGTCAATTTGGTTGTCTTGCTGCTTGCGGAGATTGTTCAAAAGAGATGGTCAACATACTACCACTATCCAGGCTGTGCAATGATAGCACCTCATCACATGGGGGATGTACCGCTGTATTTAGTCTTAGACTTTATACTCGGGAAATTAGGAGCAGATAAGATTAATTTAAGACCAGACGCGATCAAGAAGAAAATCGGATTCCTGGGTGAACCAATGTATGTAGGCTTGATCGTGGGCCTGATCCTCGGAATTGTCGGAAATATCTCCACTTTAAATGAGATGACTTCATGGGGACAGGTTGCAGATGTTGCAGTCACCTGTTCAGCGGTAATGGCAATCTTCCCTAAAATTGCGGGATTGTTTGCCTCAGGATTTACGGTCATTACGGATTACTCAAGAAAGACATTAAAGAAATCAAAGTATGGAAAGGACCGGGAGTTTATCATCGCAGTAAATGATGCATTGGGATATGGAGAAGCGGCTACATTGACAACAGGCCTGTTAGTTATCCCGGTCGCCCTTCTGTTAGCCTTCATTTTGCCTGGAAATGTCGTTCTTCCGGTGATGGTTTTACCTTCTCTTCCATATATGGTAGAAGTACCGGTATCTCTGTCAAACGGCAATATCTTTAAATCCTGGATTGCAGCCTGCATTGTGTTCTGCGCAAAGCTGTTAATGGCATCCTCCTGGGCAGCTGTATTTACTGAGATCGCAGTAAATGCCGGATATGAAGTGACTGCAGGAACCGTTTTAATTATCGGATTTATCTTGTCAAACTGTACGGCAGGACTTATTACATACGCATTCCTAACCATGAACCCAATCATTATTGGACTGGTCATAGCTGTCTATCTTTTGTGCTTCGTATTATTTAAGAAGAATAAACAAAAAGTATGGGATTATTTAGAACACAATGCGATGGGAGGAGCACAGGCAGCCGCAGGAACATCGGGCGGAGAAACTGCATAAGACCCAGTGTGAAAGATAGTTTGAAACGAAAGGGGAAATTATGAAGATTGCAGTAGTAGGGGACATCATCGTGAGCAGCGGATTGCTGGCAGAAGCCGCAAAAAGCCTGAATATTGATGATGAACCGGAAATTAAAGAGATTATATGGAATGCAGATGACCGAAAGGATTTTCATAAAAAGGCTTTAAACATAGAAACAAGGGGACCGGAGGCAGAAGAGATCCCGGAAGAACTTTATACTGAGATAAAAGATACAGATATTCTGCTGGTACATTTTTGTCCCGTTCCGAGAAAATTAATTGAGAGGGCTCAAAACCTAAAATTGATCGGAACATGCCGCGGGGGTCTGGAGCATGTAGATGTGGAAGCCGCGACTGAAAAAAATATTCCAGTGATGCATGTGATCAGAAATGCGGAAGCTACATCAGATTTTGCGGTCGGTTTAATGTTTGCAGAGACAAGAAACATTGCAAGAGCCCATGCGGCAATGAAACAGGGCATCTGGAGAAAAGAGTATGTTAATTCAGCATATACCACTGCAATGAGAGAGATGACAGTAGGGATCATAGGTCTGGGACATATCGGACGTTTAGTGGCGGAAAAAGCTGCCGGGATCGGCATGAAAATCATTGCTTATGATCCTTTTGTGACGCAGGATGTCATGAATGCCAAAGGCATTGCTGTAACAATGAAAGAGAGAGAAGAAGTGTTCAGAGAAGCAGATATTATATCGCTTCATTTAAGAGTAACACCAGAGACTGAAAACAGTATTAATGAAGAAGTTATCAGTCTTATGAAACCGACGGCGTATCTGATCAACACATCCAGAGCAAAGGTCCTGGATAAAGAAGCATTTATAGAAGCATTAGAGAATAAAAGGATTGGCGGAGCAGCATTAGATGTGTATTGGAATGAACCGCTGGATAAGGATGATCCGTTACTGAAACTGGATAATATTACTTTAACGCCGCATAACGCCGGAAACGTTGTCGATGCTCTTCCAAAATCTCCAAAACTTCTGACAGACACGATTAATCGTTTCTGGGAAACAAAAACCGGTGATATGATCGTCAATTTAAACCAGATCACATTTTAAAAAGGGGAACAATATGCTATTAAAAAAAGAAAGAGAATTGGTAGTCGAGTACGGCAAAAAAATGAGTGCAGCCGGTCTCAGCAAAGGGACAAGCGGAAATATCAGTATCTATAATGCAGAAGAAAAGCTGATGGCAATCAGTCCGTCCGGCGTAGGCTATTTTGAAACTGTCCCGGAGGATGTCGTTGTGATGGATTTAGAAGGAAATGTGGTTGAAGGTGATAAAAAGCCTTCCAGTGAATGGGGCCTGCACACAGTCTTTTATGTAAATAAACCGGATGCAGGGGCAGTCGTACATACACATTCTGCTTATTGTACAACGTTTGCATGTCTTAATATGCCGATTAAGGCACTGCATTATGTCATCGGAGGTGCAGGAACAGCAGAGGTACCGTGCGCACCATACTGTACATTCGGAACTCCAGAGCTTGCGGAGGCAGCAATCAAAGCCTGCGGAAAGGGAAAAGCTGTTTTACTTGCAAATCACGGGCTTTTGACCTGCGGACCGGGGATTGAAAAAGCGTTTGGGCTGGCAGTGAATATGGAATTTTGTGCGGAAATGCAGTATCGGGCGATGTCAGTCGGCGAACCGGTCGTTTTAAGCGACGAAGAAATGGACGTGGTTATGGAGAAATTTAAATCATATGGACAGCCTAAGAAAGACAAAGAAGATCAAACATCTAATTGTTACTGATGTTCCAATCCCGGTTTTCCTTTTGGAACCGGGATTTCCAAGTTAATTTAAAGAGGAGCAGAGCCCAGGAATGAAAATGAGAAGAGCAGTTTTGTATGAACAGGAAGATCTTCGGATTGAAGAATGTGAAGTCCCTGAAATCGGGGAAGGAGATGTTTTAGTAAAAAACAAGATCTCTGCTACGTGTGGGACGGATGTAAAAATATATAAGAGAGGATATCCTTTATTGAAACCACCGCATCCATTCGGGCATGAATACTCAGGAGTGATTGCCGCAGTGGGGAAAAAGGTCAAGAATTTCAAAGAAGGAGACCGGGTTGCTGTTCACAATACAGCCCCATGTAATCATTGCTATTTCTGTAAAAAGGGATTTCCGTCTATGTGCGAAGACATGTTATTTAACAGAGGGACATATGCAGAATATGTAAAAGTACCGGAGAGAATCGTAAAACAGAATATGTTTTTGCTGGATGAATCAATTTCTCATAAGAATGCTTGTCTGATGGAACCATTTTCCTGTGCTGTATACGGTATTGAGGAATGTCCCATTCACTTAGGCGATGTGGTAGCGGTAAACGGTGCAGGTCCGATCGGCCTGATGTTTGCGAGGCTTGCAGTGTTAAAAGGTGCCCATGTTATTGTTACGGATAAGGCACAAAATCGATTGGAGCTTGCAAAGAAGCTTGGGGTTCATGAGATATTAAATATTACAAACATTGAGGACAGCGCATTTGCAGTAAAAGCGATGACAGAAGGAGGCAGGGGTGCAGATATTGTAATTGAGGCCACCGGTCTGATCAATGTATGGGAAAGCAGTGTTAAGATGGCCAGAAAAGCCGGTTTTGTTCTTTTGTTCGGCGGAACAAAGGAAAAAAGTATCCTTTCTCTTGATGCAGCTCTTCTGCACTATTCACAAATAACGGTCAAAGGAGTATTTCACACAACGCCGAGACATGTTCAGACTGCGTTGGAATTGTTAAAAATGGGAGTGATCCAAAGTGATGATTTTATTCAAAAGGAATATCCGCTTGAGGAGCTGGAAGAGGCGATACTTGAACATGCGGCCCAAAAAGTAATTAAAAATTGTATTGTTTACTAGAGAGTAAAGGATGGTGATCACGTGTATTCTATTAAATTGGGGTGCGAAAAAGTATTCTGGGGGAAGAATGCGGTACAGCAGCTTAAGACATTGGAAGGACCCAGGAAAAGAGCATTTATTGTCATGAGCGGAAATGTTCTTATCGATGTCGGCTCCTATAAAAAAGTTACGGATGTTTTAGAAGAAGCCGGTTTTGAATACGAGGCCTACACAGAAGTTGAACCGGAGCCAAGTTTTCAAACAATTTTAAAGGGTGCAGAAAGAATGAAAACTTTTAAACCGGACTGGATTATTGGATTTGGCGGCGGGTCAGCAATGGACGCAGCAAAAGCTATGTGGGTGTTTTATGAGAATCCTGCGTATCGGACACTGGAAGAGACAATGCCTCCGAATATCATAGAGAATTTAAGAGTGAAAGCAAAAGTCTGCTGTATTGCTACGTCTGCCGGAACAGGAAGCGAGGCAACCCGCGCAGCTTTAATTAAGGATATGAAACAAAAGAAAAAATATTCTGTCAGAGACATGAATGGAAGGCTGGTTCCGGATGCCGCTGTTTTAGATCCTGAATTTACGGCAACAATGCCCAAGAGTTTAACGGCAGCTTCCGGAATGGATGCCCTGACACATGCAATAGAATCTTATGTAACGCCGACTGCAAATCCATTTTCAAAGGCGATGTCCCTGGCCGCTTTTCTTTATGGATATAAAAGCCTGGAAAAAGTGTACGAAAATCCGGAAGATGAAAATGCGGGAGCAGAGATGCTGGCCGCATCCTGTATGGGAGGAATCGCATTTTCTAATTCCGGATTAGGAATTGTTCATGGGATTGCTCATTCTTTCGGGGCGGAATATGGAGTGCCTCATGGGCTTGCCAATGCGATTGTGCTTCCATATGGATTGGAATATAACAGTCGGAATGATGAAGTTAAAAAAATGTATGATGAACTTGCAGGATTTATTGGGAAAAAATCATTGGCGGATGCAGTTGCTGAGCTGAGTGAGAAAATTAATATTCCAAAGTCAATGAAAGAGAAGGTACAGGAAGACACTTTTATTAAAAATTTGGATAAATTAACAGAGAAAGCAATGAGTGACGTGGCAACGCCATTTAATCCGATTCAGCCGACGGCAAAAGAGATGAAAGAATTAATTCTTAAGGTATACTATGGAAAAGATACTGTGAACAGCTTGTAAAGGCTTAATTTTATATTTTGTCAAAGCTAACCTTTGATAGTAATCGATTTCAGAGGTTAGCTTTTTGAAAAAAAGCTTTAAAAAGAATATTAAAATTACTTAGAAAGAAATATACATAATATTTTTTTATGAGCGAGAGAGAAAAATCCCCGTTCCGTCAAACCGCATGGAAACGGGGATTTTGTACAGACAGGATTAAGACTCATATTTCATACTGTCTGGTTGGGGATTCCTGCTGATTTGGACAGCAATGTCTGCTGTACTCTTAAGTTCCCTGTGAAGATACAGTGCCATGAAAATTGTGACAAAAGCAGAGATCACATCAGCAATGGGCTGGGCATAAAGGATTCCGTTGATGCCCCAAACCGCAGGCAGTAATAAGATGACAGGGACAAAACAAATTCCTTGCCTGCATGCACCAAGGATAAAACCTTCCTTTGCTTTTCCGAGGGCAAGAAAAAGGGATGAGTATACAGTATAGAAACCAAAGAGCAGGAAAGAAAATCCGTTTGCCCGCAGTGCCGTTTGCCCGGCCTGGATCATCTCTATATCGCCTGCTGTAAATCCTGATATAATGGATGAAGAAAATAAAGCGGCAGCTGCTCCGAAGATAAAACAGAAGATTGTGGACCATAAGATAGATGTCTTGATCGCTTCATGTAAGCGGTCATATTTTTTTGCACCATAGCTGAATCCTGCAATCGGCTGAAAGCCTTTGATAAATCCGAAGACCATGAGACTTCCCATAGAAATAACTCTTGTGACCACGCCCATAGCAGCAATAACAGAGTCTCCATATACTTTTGTCTGTTTGTTGATTAATGCAATGGAAAGGCTGGTCAGCAGCTGAAAGACCAGTGTGGGTATCCCTATTTTCATAATTTCTGACATAATCTTTTTAGAGAAACAGCAGTCTTTTATTTTGAAATTAAATACACTTTTCTTTCTGAATACATAACATAAATACACAGCAGTAGAAATCATCTGTGAGATGGCCGTAGCGATCGCAGCACCGGCGACACCCAGATTTAGAACATAGATAAAAATTGGATCTAACACTATATTCAGTACAGCACCTGTCAGCAAGGCACACATCGTTGTCTTAGCGGCTCCTTCACTTGTGACAATATTATTCATTGTTACATTAAAGATGTTGAAGATTGATGAAATGATATAAATGCTTGTGTAGGTTGCTGCATAGGGAAGAATGCTTTCTGTTGCACCTAACATCTTAAGGATTGGAGTCAGAAAAATAATGGAAAAAATTATGATTATAGCTCCCACAAATATACTGCTGTAAAGGGCAGTGCTGGCGACTTTATTTGCTGTTTCTTTTTCCCCTCTTCCCAGAAGCCTTGAAATATAGGATGCTGCCCCATTTCCGAATAACAGACCTAAACCTACCACAATCTGTCCCAGAGGAAATGCCACAGAAATCGCACCCATTTGGCTGGTCCCCAGCCCTCCCACAAAGTATGCGTCTACCAGGTTGTATAAGGCATTGATCATCATTCCGATCATAGTCGGCAGCCCCATGGCTAAAAGCGCTTTTGGTATCGGAGCACTTCCTAACAGTTCTATCTTTTTGTTTTGTTCACTCATAATGAACTCTCCTTTCGGTTGACATAAAATATAAAATATATTACTATAAATTATAGTGATTTTATCGGCGAAGCACATACTACTATAAATTATAGTGGTTGTCAAGCGAAAAGGGGGAAATCATGGCAACTATTGATCTTATCGTGCTGGGAATTTTGAAAAAGGAGTCTTTGAGTGCATACGATATTCAAAAGATCGTAGAGTACCGCAATATATCCAAATGGGTAAAAATCAGTACGCCTTCCATTTACAAAAAGGTTATTCAGCTGGAAAAGAAGGGCTATATGAAAGGGGATGTTGTAAAAGAAGGAAATATGGCGGAGAAAACGGTTTATTCTTTGACAGAGGCAGGAGAGAAGCAATTTGAAAAGCTTATGCTGGAGATTGCCTCAAAGCCGGTCCGGATATTTCTGGACTTTAATGCCGTCATTGTAAATCTGGACAGTCTGCCGAAGGAAAAACAGAAGTCCTGTTTGACAGAGATCGAAAACAACATGGAGACTTTAAAAGGATATATCGAAGAAAATATAAGCCTGAAAGAACATCTGCCGGAGATTCCGAAAACAGGAATGGCTGTCTTAGAGCAGCAGCTTATCTTGGCACAGGCACTGGAAACGTGGATTGAGGAATTAAAAGAAACTATGTAACTGCAGGATAAAATTTTTAGGAGGATAATTATGTTTGAATCAAGATGCGGTGTCTGCTGCAATTCATGTGAGCGAAAAGAGGAGGTCCACTGTACGGGATGCACAGAAATGAAACAGCCGTTTTGGGGCGGTGAGTGCGGAGTGAAGTCCTGCTGTGAGGCAAAAGGATTGGACCACTGTGGAGTCTGTCCGGATTTTCCGTGTGAGATGCTGTCTACCATGGGAGTAGAAGAAGGATTTGACCCGGAACCGAAGATTGCACAATGCAGGATTTGGGCGGGAGAGAGTACTGTTAAATAAACAACAGAATATGAGAATGACCTTAAGCCAGAAGATTTTTTCATCTTCTGGCTTAAAAATTGTTTACAAATCGAAAAAAGAGTTGTATAATACATTCAAAAGTACAAACGTCCGTACATTATAACGTTAGGATAAAATGATGGGAGGTGAAGTAATAGAATTTTAAAACAAAAGGCAGCAGTTAATATTTGAGGAGGTTAAGATGTATACAAATTTAAAAAAGGTTTTGAAAAAAGCAGATGAACTGAACATGGCAGTGGGGGCGTTTAATACCCACAGTCTGGAAATGCTTCCAGCGATTATCCTGGCAGCAAAAGAACAGGGAACACCGGTGATCATTCAGACGAGTGTCGGAACTGCTAAATATGTGGGACATAAAAATCTGGTATCTGTGTGTAGGACCATGTCAGAGGAAGCAGGAATCGATGTGGTGCTTCATCTGGACCATGCAAAAGAGTATGATGAGATCAAAGAGGCGATCGATGCCGGTTACAGTTCTGTCATGTTTGACGGATCATCCCTGCCGCTGAAAGAAAATATTTTAAAGACACAGCAGATCATTGAATATGCCAGAAAGTTTGATGTCTCTGTGGAAGCAGAATTGGGGATCGTCGGGGGAACAGAGGACGGAGTAGCCGTATCAGAGGCAGAAGTACGCTATACAGACCCAAAAGAGGCAGTGGACTTTGTGAAGAAGACAGGGATTGACGCGCTGGCAGTGGCGATCGGCACCAATCACGGACAGTATAAGTCCAAGACAAACATTAATTTTGAAAGACTGAAAGAGATTAAAGAGGCGGTAGACCTTCCTCTGGTTATTCACGGCGGGACCGGAGTAAAGGATGAAGATGTGAGACAAGTGATCGATCTTGGAATTCGGAAGTTTAATGTGGGTACAGAACTTCTGGTCACCTGGACGAAAAAGTCCAAAGAGCTTTTTGGACAGACATCAGAGAGCAGTTCTCTTAGAAATAATGTAATGCCGTGTATAGAAGCAGTCAACCAGGTAGTACAGAGGAAAATAGAACTTTTTAAAAATCTCAATTAAGGCGGGTGATGCAGATGAGAGCAGGATATTATACAGGGGACCGGACCTATGAAGTGAGAGAAATACCTGACCGGGAACCGGAAGATGATGAAGTAAAAATCGAAGTGGCATGGTGCGGACTGTGCGGCACAGACATTCACAAGTTTGAGGGGAAAAACGGTGCCAGTCCGGTGATTCCGCCGATCATCCTCGGACATGAGTGTTCCGGGATCGTGACGGCTGTGGGTCCGAAGGTTAAGTATTTTAAGCCCGGAGACCGGGTCGCGGCAGATCCCAGTTACGGATGCGGGAAATGTAGCTACTGCCAGCAGGGGCTTCCGAATTTCTGTCTTGAAAGGCACGGTGTGGCAAAAGGATTTTCTGACTATGTTTACCCTCCGGAGCAGAACGTCTATAAAGTGTCGGAGAAACTGGATCTTAAAAATGCGGCATTCGCAGAGCCTTTGTCCTGTGTGATCCACGGACTGGATCTGATTCAGATCCGAAGCGGCTCGGCAGTGGTAATTTACGGTCTGGGTTCTATCGGAAGCCTGATGCTTCAGATGGTGAAACTCTCAGGGGCCTCTGTCATTATCGTGGTTGAGAGGGAGAAAGAGAAACAGAAGCTGGCTCTTGAGCTGGGAGCCGATTATGCAGTGGACGACAAAGAGATAGAAAAGCTGGCTGAGACATTTAATATTGACTATGTTATCGAATGTATCGGATTAAAAGCGACCATGGAGCAGTCTCTAAAGATTGCGGGAAAAAACGCCAGGGTACTGCTGTTTGGGCTCGGAGATCCGGATGAGCCGATTTCCATGAACCAATTTGAGGCGTATACAAAGGAACTCAGCATCTATACTTCTTATTTAAATCCAAATACAACGAAACGGGCGGTGGCGCTTTTAGAGAGCAGAAAGCTTGATACCGATGCGATCATCAGTGCCAGTCTTGACCTGGAAGAGATGGGCGAGGAGCTTAAGACACAGAAGTATGCAAAGAAAGGAAAAGTGATGGTCCGTTTAACCGGAAAACACTAATCGAAAAGAGGAGGATTTAAGATGGTAATTTCAGCGATTTTAGTAGCTTTGTTGGCAACGATGGGCCAGTGGTGGTTTTTCGGTCCGGTGACAAAATGTCTGGTGTATCCGCTGACCACAGGTCTGCTGACCGGTATTTTTATGGGAGACCCGATGACAGGTATGCTGGCGGGAGCCAACATTCAGTTAATCTATCTTGGATGGATTTCCGCAGGGGGAACCATGCCGAGCAATACGATCGTAGCGGGGATCTTCGGCACGGCGATGACGATTCTTTCAGGCGCAAGCCCGACCATGGCGGTGACATTTGCCATTCCGTTCAGTATGTTCGGACTCTTACTGAACCAGGTTTATATGACCGTAAACTCTTTCTGGATCCACAGGGCTGATGGAATGCTTGAGAAGGGAAATATCAGAGGGGTGAGGCTCATGAACTTTGTCCCGTCTTTCCTGGTGGCCTTTGCTCTGTATGGGATTCCCGCCTTTGCCCTCGTGATGTCCGGGAAGTCCTGGGGCACGGCCCTGATCAATGCGATTCCGAAGAGTCTTGTATCTGCGCTCCAGGTCGTCGGAGGGATCATGCCCGCCCTTGGAATCGCCATGCTTTTAAACTATCTTGGAAAGAAAAAGCTGATTCCGTATTTCTTCGCCGGATTTTTCCTGACGATCTACTTAAAACTGGATATTATGGCCGTTGCGATTTTCGCGGCAATCATTGCAATTATCATGTTTATGGCTGATAATAAAAAGGAAGAAAAAACGAAGAAAGTGAAGCGCCTGACTCTGAAGAAAAATGAAGAGCGCACAGACTATACAGACGAAACGCAGGCAAGAGATTATGAGAAAAAACTGTCAAAAAGAGATCTTGTAAAGACATGGCTTGCCACTACCAGCACAGAGGCATGCTACAACTATGAACGGCTGCAGGCACTAGGAATCGCCAACCTGATGATTGGGCCGATCAGACGTCTCTACGAATCCAATGAAGAACGGGTCAGAGAGCTTAAAAAGTATATGGTATTTTATAACTCAGAAGTCTTTACCATCGGGCCGATCATTAACGGGATCACGGTTTCTATGGAAGAGGCCAGAGCCAACGGAGAAAGCGTATCTGCAGAGGACATCAATTCTGTCCGCACCGGACTGATGGGGCCGGTAGCCGGTATCGGAGACACCGTTATGCAGGGAATCCTGTTTCCGATTTTAGCAGGTATCGGCTGTACCATGGCTCTGGACCGGAATTTCGTCGGACCGGTATTCTTTACGGTATTGTTTGAGATCCTGATTTTTACATGCGGATATTTCATGTTCATGAACGGCTATAAATACGGAAAATCTACTCTGCTGAAAATTCTTAAAAACGGCGTGATCGATAAGGTGACCAATGCGTTCAGCATTGTGGGCCTTATGGTTGTGGGATGCATGGCTTCCACAAGGATTACGGTGAATACACCGTTTAAAATTGCCGTGGGCAGTGGTGTCGTGAAGTTTCAGGAGATCTTAAATTCCCTTCTTCCGGGACTGATTCCTTTGGCTATTACCCTGATCGTATGGAAGCTTGTTTCAAAGAAGATCAATGTCACATGGATCGTTATCGGCATCTTCATTGTAGGAATTGCGGCATCCTATCTGGGAGTGCTGGGATTTGTAGGATAGAGGGGTGCTGTTATGATACATATTATATTAGTAAGCCACGGGCGTTTCTGTGAAGGTCTCTTAGAAAGCCTCCAAATGGTGGCAGGAGAACAGGAGGGGATATCAGCTGTCCCTCTCATGCCCGGAGAGTCGCCGGAAGCATACAGAAACAGACTGGAAAGTGAGATAAAAGAGTACGAATCAGAGGAAGGCACTTTGGTTCTTACGGATGTGACAGGGGGAACCCCTTTTAACAGTACAGGATACCTGGCGAAAGACCATAAGATCGGTCTGGTTTCAGGTATGAGTATGCCGATGCTGATCACTCTGATTTTTGCAAGGACGGAAAAGAGCACACTGGATGAGCTGATACAGGAAGCGGTCTCTCCGGGAGCATTGGCAGTAAAGGGAATGAATTTAAGCGAAGGAGGCAGGAAGCATGGAAAACTTAGTCTTAACAAGAATTGACGACCGGCTGATCCACGGGCAGGTGATGACGGCATGGATCAAGCAGAAAAATGCAGTGCAGGTTGTCGTGGCTGATGATGAAGTGGCAGAAGATGAATTTATGATCAATGTGCTGGAAATGGCAGTGCCCGATGAGATTGCCATCGGAATCTTTAACAGGGATGACGCGGTGGAATTTATGAAACAGGGGCTGGAGGCTCCGACCATCCTTCTTGTGAAAGGACCGGAGATTTTAAATTACATGGTGGATCACGGAATTGAAATCGATGAGATTGACGTGGGAGGAATGGGTGCAAAAGAGGGGAGAAGTGTTTTGTATAAAAACATTTCCACCAACCCGGAAGAAAATAAAAACTTCCTTGATTTAATCCAAAAGGGAGTCAATGTTTTTGTCCAGGTGATGCCTCAGGATAAACAGGTCAATGTTGCGGAGTATATCAAAAAGTAAAGGAGGCTTTTAAAATGAATGTGGAGAGATTAGATGACAAGGTAACCGTCATCACCGGAGGCGGAAGCGGTATGGGAGCCGCTATGGCAAAAGAGTTTGCAAAGAGAGGAGCCAAAGTTGTGATCTTTGACTTGAATGAAGAAAAATCCATGCAGGTTGTGGATGAAATAAAGGCCGGTGGCGGTGAGGCCTGCTTTTTTAAGACGGATGTAACGAAGAAAGAGCAAATTGATGAAAACACATGTAAAGCAGCCGAAAGATATGGTAGAATCAATTCATGGATTAACTCTGCCGGATTTTCCAAAATGGCGCCGTTTCTGGAAAGCAGCGAGGAACTTTGGGATACGACAATCAATGTGAATCTGAAAGCTACCTTTTTATGCTGTCAGGCGGCAGTGAGGCAGATGCTTGACGGAGGCGGAACGATCATCAATATGTCTTCACTTTCAGGGAAAAAGCCAAGTTCCTGGCAGACCATTTACTGCGCAAGCAAATACGGAGTTCAGGGATTATCCCAGTCTATCGCAAAAGAGTTTGCGGACAAGGGCATACGGGTAAATACCATCTGTCCGGGAATCGTCCCGACAGAGATGTGGCAGAAGTTAAAATATGAATATGCAAAGAAAAGAAATTTAGATCCGGAAGAAGTGCTCCCGTATTTTGAGAAGAATATTCCGATGCATAAGCTGGTAGATCTGAAAAATGTAACGGATGCGGCGATCTTCTTATCTACGGACAGTTCAAGTTATCTGACCGGACAGTCCATCAATCTTGTGGGCGGGGAGCTGATGGAATAATTTTAGGAATATAGTTACAGAGAGGTGTAAGCGATGAAACACGAATTGGATTTCAGCGGAAGGGAACAGCTTTATTACCAGATATATGATTATATGTACCAGGACATTGTCACCGGAAAGTATCAGATCGGGGATCTGATCCCTGCGGAGAGTGAAATGATGGCATATTACAAGGTCAGCAGGGCTACGGTCAGAAAGGCGATGGATATGCTGGCAGATGAAGGGCTGATCGAAAAAAAACGCGGCCATGGGACTTATGTAAAGAACTTGAAGGCAAAAAGCGATAACCAGAAGATCGTCAATTTTTTACGGGAACACAGCGACGGCAAGAGAGTGGCGAGCAAAAAGGTTCTGGACAAGACGGTCATCAGTGCGGATCAGGAAGTTTTGGAAAATCTTCAGCTTGAAGAAGGGGCAAAAGTGATCAGGATTGAGAGGGTCCGGTATGCAGATGAAAAGCCCATGTATATTGAGACCAACTATCTGGATTATCAGTGGGTTCCGGAGGCCCTGGAGAAAGACTTTTCCAAGGAATCGCTGAGAGTGTATTATGTGAACCATTGCCATATCAAGCTGGCAAAAGCGGAAGAAAAGATTTATTCTATTCTGGCAGATGAGCGGAGGGCCAGGCTGCTTCAGGTGGAAGAGGGAGCCCCGCTGATCTATGTGAAACGTGTTTCCTATGATGAAAATAAAATTCCAAGAGAGTATGTAGAAGCTTATTACCGGGCAGATACTTATTATCTGACAGTTGAATTAGCATTATAATAGGAGACTGCCGCTTTGCCGCGGCAGTCTGTTTCTTTGGGAGAGATGTATGAAAAAAGCAATGATACTCCTTGCCGGTTATCCGGCGACAGGGAAGACATTTCTGTGCAGCCGTATTTTGAAGCGGCACAGTGAATTTATTGTAGTTTCTCAGGATGAAATGAAAGAGAAGCTGTGGGACCGTTTTGGATTTGAAAATATCGAAGAAAAGACTCGTCTGGAAGATCAAAGCTGGGAGTTGTACTATGAAACGCTGGAGGAACTCATGAGCGGGGAGCACTCGGTAATTTCGGATTATCCGTTCAGCGAGAAACAGAAGGGAAGGCTTGAAAGTCTGTCTTTGACTTATGGATATCAAGTGCTCACGATTCGCCTTACCGGAGACATTGATGTTCTGTATGAGCGTTCAAAAAGCAGAGACCTGGAACCGTCCAGACACCTGGCACATCTGGTGACACGATATCATGAAGGGGACGTACTGGAAGACCGGACGAAGGCGGATGCTCTGGTGACTTATGAAATATTTAAAGACAGGTGTTTAAATAAAGGTTATGATAGGTTTCAGCTGGGGAGCCTGATTGAACTGGACGTGACGGATTATGAGAAGGTTGATTATGAGGCGGTGTTGGATCGGGTGGATGAGATAATTGATAGAGACTGAATTGTGAAAAAATTTGTTTTTAATGATTATCGGAAGTATAAAATGTGATGAATTAAATACTGCAGTTTTTTCTCCTAATAACTTCAGAATTCGTTTCTGAGGCTATTAAAACATTTAGAGGATTGTACCAGTATTTTTTATAAATTTTTAAAATATATGGGAAAAAGGCAGTTGTTATAGTATGATATTTAATAAAGGTCGACCTATGATAGCGTAAAAAGTATGGGGGATCGACCGTTTTAAAAAATACGAGTTTATACGGGATGTAGAGATATATGAACTTTTTGGTAAGAATTGTTGTTTTAAAAGAATGACTATTTTATGCGGAAGAAATGGGTATTAGAAATAGCTATAGGCGATTGAAATCCCGGTGTCCCCGATCGTTCAAGTATCAGGCTTAGTGTATTAGAGATAACTATAAGTGATTGAAATCCTGCATCCAAGTCATCCCACCGCTTTGGGTATACGTATTAGAAATAACTATAAGTGATTGAAGCTGCTGAAATACAAGAGATGTAAGTTAGATAATTTCGTATGAGGCAAAGAGAAAATGTTGAAGTATAAAAAGAAAGTTTATATATCTACAGTATAAGGAGTACTATGATAACAAAAGAATTAGACTGTTTTAACATTGCACAGATCTGCGATTCCGGTCAGTGTTTCCGCATGAGGCAGAAGCGTGACAATCTATATTCAGTAATTGCAGGAAATGAATATTTAGAAGTGACCCAGAATGGAGGCCAATGCACATTTCACTGTGATGAAAATAAGTATGAGACATTTTGGAAGAAGTATTTTGATCTGAATGCAGATTACAAAAAATACATAGAATCCATAGACGAAGAAGACAGTTACCTTAAAAAAGCCTCGGAATTTGGTTTTGGCATCCGTATTTTGAGGCAGGATTTGTGGGAAATGATCGTCTCATTTCTAATTTCACAGCAAAATAATATTGTCCGTATCCGCCGGTGCATTGACAATATTTGTGAGCGTTATGGTGAGAAAAGATCTGACGGGTGCGGGAATTTTTACTATACATTTCCCAAAGCAGAAATATTGGCGGAGCTTCATGAGGATGCTTTAAAGGACTGCAACCTGGGGTACCGGAGCAAGTATGTAGTGCGGACGGCAAAGAGTCTGACCGGAGGAGAGGTATCTTTGGAGGCAATAAAACAGATGCCTTATAAAGAGGCAAAGGCCGAATTAATGAAACTGTATGGTATCGGGGAGAAAGTGGCAGATTGTATCTGCCTGTTTGCGCTGCATCATTTTGAGGCATTTCCGGTGGACACCCATATCAGACAGGCTCTGGAAGGCCATTATCCTGACGGGTTTCCGGCAGAGAGATACAGAGGGTGTGAGGGTGTGATGCAGCAGTATATTTTCTATTATGAGCTGTTGGGAAAGAAATTAGGATGATTTCAGTTTTGCTTTGGAAGCAGACTGCTCAGGGAATTAATAAGTTATTGAGTTCAGATTAAAGTTTTAAGATAACCTTAGAAAGAAATTTACATCAGAAGTCTCTTTATGTTTTTTAACGTAGAGAGACTTCTTTTTGTTAATAAAAAGAAAAACTATTATAATTATGCACAATAAATAATTGATAATAATATATAAATTATACAAAATGTCAAGAAACCATTGACTGATATACCGATATACCGGTATACTAATCGTATCAAAAGTATAGGTTCATTTTAGGTTTTTAGAGAGAAGGAGGTAGCTGCAATGTATTTATTTTTATCACACAAATTAGACCCTGAAGGATTCGCATGGCCGGGAGAGCCGGTTATTAAGGTGGAGCAGATGACGGATGTATCAGAGGATTGTCCGTTTTGTTCCTTTATCAGTACTTTGCCCAATCACTTTGGAACTCACATGGATGCTCCACGACACTTTGTTAAAAACGGGATCAGTATCAATGAACTGCCGATAGAATATTTCTTTCACAAGGAAACCGCACTTTTAGAAATACCAAAGAGCGATGCCCAGGGAATCACCAAAGAGGATATAGAACCTTTTGCGGATGTTTTATCACAGGTATCTTTTGCCCTGATCCGTACAGGATTTGAACAGTATAAGTTTACAGAGCCGGAGAGATACCAAAAGGAAGGACCGTATATTGCACCGAGTGCGGGTATTTACCTCTCCGAAAATTTTCCGGATTTAAAGGGAATCGGAATGGATTTTCTCGCTATCGGATCGCCGTCTGACAAAGTGCCGGAAGGAGAACTTCCTCCGGATTGTCACAGAAATATTTTGGGATTCTATACAGGGAAATTTGTGACAGGGATTGAAGACATGCATCTTTCAGAAATTCCAAAAGGTGCGAAAATACTGAATTTTATCAATGCGCCACTGAGAATTGAAGGACTGGATTCCAGCCAGGTTGTATGCATAGCGGAAATTGAAGAGAAATGACAGGAGACAGAAAAATGACAAAAGTAGGATTTATAGGTCTTGGGATCATGGGACTCCCAATGGCCATTAATTTAAAGAATGCAGGGATAGAACTGATGGTGAATGATCTGAATCATCAGTCAGTAAGACAGATGACAGATCTTGGAGCTTTAGAAGGAACAAAGGCGCAGATTGGAAAGGAATGCGGCATTATTTTTATGATCCTTCCAAATGGTATGATTGTGAAGGATGCTGTTTTCGGGAAAGACGGGATTGCATCTGCGGTCAAAAAAGGGACGGTCATATGTGATATGAGTTCTGTGACTCCTGTACAGTCGAAAGAATGCTATAACAGATTGGAAAAGATGGGGGTCAGTTTTGTGGATGCTCCTGTCAGCGGCGGGGAGCCAGGGGCTGTTTCAGGAACACTTGCCATTATGGCGGGAGGCGATCAGGACGCTTTTGACAGACTGATTCCATATTTTGAGATCATGGGATCTTCGGCACTTCTGATTGGAGGAAGCGGAAGCGGCAGCATTACAAAGCTTGCCAATCAGGTGATCGTAAATATGAATATTGCTGCCGTTTCAGAAGCTTTTGTGCTTGCATCAAAGGCCGGGGCAGATCCATCCAAAGTGTATGAGGCTATCAGAGGCGGACTGGCCGGAAGTGCTGTCTTAGATGCAAAAATGCCGATGATCCTTGAAAGAAATTTTAACCCGGGAGGGAAGATCTCTATCAATCACAAGGATATTAAAAATGTAGTTGAGACAGCCCATGAAATTGACGTGCCGGTGCCTTTTACCAGTCAGCTTTTTGAGATTTTTCAGGCTCTGAAGGTAGCGGGACATATGAACGACGATCATGCGGGGATCGTGCAGTATTTTGAGAAACTTGCACAGACAGTAGTAAAAAGTACAACGAAAGAATACTGAGAGGTGATGAATCATGGCTGAATATAGGAAGACAGAAGTTTTAAAGCAGTACAGTCCTGTAAATGAAGGGGTAATCGATCGTCTGTTGAACGAAGAAATTAATAAAAGTCAGACAAAGTTTGTTGTTTTGGATGATGACCCTACCGGAATACAGACTGTTCATGATATTTCGGTATTTACAGACTGGTCAAAAGCCAGTATGAGAAAAGGTTTTATTGATGAAAACAGACTATTTTACATATTAACCAATTCCAGGTCTATGACACCGGAACAGACAAGACAGGTGCATGAAGAAATTGCCCGAACAGCAGAAGAAATCTCCCGGGAATTAAATCAGAAATACGTGTTGATCAGCAGGAGTGACTCCACGTTAAGAGGGCATTATCCTTTAGAGACAAATGTTTTAAAGGAAGTCATGGAAAAGCAGGGCGGTCATTCTGTGGACGGGGAGATTTTGTGTTTCTTTTTCAAAGAAGGCGGAAGATATACCATTGATAATGTCCATTATGTAAAAGATAATGAAATGCTGGTGCCGGCCGGAGAGACGGAATTTGCCAAAGATAAAACGTTCGGATACAAGAGCTCAGATCTGAGAGAGTATGTAGAAGAAAAAAATCAAGGGTTGTTTAAGGGTAAAGATACCGTCTGCATTTCTCTTGAAATGCTCAGAAACTGTAACTATGCACAAATCGAGCAAAAGCTGATGACTGTTAGAGATTTCAATAAGGTGATTGTCAATGCAGTGGATTACTGTGACCTTAAAGTATTTTGTACTGCGCTTTACCGGGCTATGGGAAAAGGGAAGACATTTTTATTCCGTTCGGCAGCATCCCTGGTAAAAGTGATCGGAGGGGTATCAGACCGGAAGCTTTTGACCAGAGAAGAGATGATAACTAAAGATACAAACCATGGGGGAATTGTAGTAGTGGGTTCTCATACCAATAAGACGACAGCGCAGTTAAAAGAACTCCTGACACTAGACGAGGTAACAGGGATTGAATTTGACTCGGATCTGGTGCTGAAGGGAGATCAGATTTTTGACGGCGAGATCAGCCGGGTGGTCAGTCTTAGTGAACAGATCATAGCATGCGGAAAGACTGCTGTATGTTATACAAAACGCAGGCTGCTGACGGTTGACAATGACAGCAAAATGGAAGCGCTGCTCCGGTCTGTAAAGATATCACAGGGGGTACAGGCTCTGGTGGGAAGACTGAAAATTGTTCCTGCCTTCGTGGTTGCAAAGGGGGGCATTACATCCAGTGATATTGGGACGAAAGCACTTTCAGTGAAAAAAGCAAATGTTATGGGCCAGATCAAACCGGGAATTCCTGTCTGGCAGACAGACGAACAAAGTAAATTTCCGAAAATCCCATATATTATCTTTCCGGGTAATGTAGGAGAGACTTCTACACTGAAAGAGGCTGTTGAGGAATTGATCCGCTGATAAAACGGCGGTTCAGGAAGGAGTGGCAGATGGAACATATGAATCTGTATCTTGCAGAACTGGTTGGAACTGCATTATTTATGGTGTTAGGATTGGGGGTCTGTGCCAATATTTCTTTGAGTAAATCCGGTATGTGCGGGGCCGGAGGTATTGTAGCGGCTCTTGGATGGGGTGTTTCAATGGTGACGGTAGCAGTGTGTTTTGGACCTGTATCCGGAGCTCACTGTAATCCGGCGGTGACGGTAGGTTTTTGGGCAGCAGGAAATTTGAGCGGAAGCCTTGTTCCGGGATACATCATCTCACAATGCATCGGGGCATCTGTCGGAGCTTTGATCATCTGGCAGCTGTATAAAGATCATTTGGATGAAGAAGAGTGTCCGGGTACCAAGCTGGGTGTATTTACCACAGGTCCGTCAATTCAGAATTCCTGGCGGAATTGTCTGTCAGAGATCATGGCAACCTTTTGTCTCATGTTTGTCCTGCTTTCCCTTGGACATCAAAATCCGGCAAATGGAGTGGCAATGTTCTTTGTATTCTGCGGAGTGGCAGGAGGGGTCATGTCTTTTGGGGGACTGACCGGTTATGCCATTAACCCGGCAAGAGATCTTATGCCCCGTATTATCTATACACTTGTCCCTATAAAAAATAAAGAAGGATCAAATCGGGGATATGCATGGGTTCCCATAGCAGGTCCTTTGATGGGAGCATTTCTTGCGGCAATGTTGTATAAAGTGATTTTTTAGCAATTTAAGATTTCAGCAGACATCCTTTTTTCAGAGAGATTAGAAAAAAGGATGTTTTTTTGTTCCATAATAATCTGCGGTGGATGAAAGATTCTGAAAGATATGCTATAGTATTAGGTAATTGTTAACAATATGAAGAGGCTTTTTATAGAAGATGAGGTAGTAGTATGAAAAGTACACAGCTGTTGCAGTCCAAAGCATATGATTATCTGAAAGATCTGATACTGAACGATAAGTTGGAGCATGGGGTCATCTATTCCCAGAAAAAAGTGGCGGAAGAACTGGGAATTTCAAAAACACCTTTGAGAGATGCTGTTTTACGGCTGGAGCAGGAACGATATATTGATGTCTATCCAAGCAAAGGCTTTATGATTCATGAAATGATGGAGGATGATATCAGGGAGACCTATCAAATACGGAATGCTATCGAAACCTTTTGTTTAAAGCAGCTGGTTGCAGATTTGGATTCAGCTAATGCACAAAAATGTCTGATTGATCTGCGGACAAAGATTAAACTGCAGCAGAATCTGATCGAAACAAATGGTTCCAGCGAGGAATTTGCGAGGATCGATTATGAGTTTCATAAAGGTATTGTAGAATTTCTGGGAAATGATGCAATGCTTCATTTATATAAAGAATATATGCACCGTATCTTTTGGCAGAATGTTCTTTCTTTTACACGGGAAGGAAGGATGCAGGAGACAATTAGGGAACATCAGGGGATCATGGATGCTCTGGAAAAGCAGGATGGAGCAGAGCTTGAGAAGCTGCTGAACCGTCACTTATCAGTAGCTGAAAATATTAATCTGGAGCTGATAAAAGAAAAACCAAGGATGTTGTAATGGATAAAAAAGAAGCGATTGTTTGGCAATAGAGAATAAAATAAACGATAGTTTGAAGGCAGAGGAAGAAGAACGAAGTATAAAGGTTTCTAAATCATAAAAACGAAAAGGAATTTATGCTGTACGATAAAGACATACGCGATCCTCTGTTTGATTTTCTGGAGGAGCGCTACCATAAAATTAGGATTATAGAAGAAAAACAGATGGGACGCTCCAGGGCTGATATTGTCATGGTTACAGAAGATTCTGTTTTTGGTATAGAGATTAAGAGCGATGCGGACAGTTATACACGGCTGAACAGACAGGTCAAAGATTATGACCGGTTTTTCGACTATAACTATGTAGTAGCAGGCACCAGACATGCACTGCATATAGAGGAAAAGGTCCCGGAATGGTGGGGAATCATTACGGCAGAAGAGATAGGTGATCAGGTGGATTTCTATCTGCTCCGGAGTCCGGTCAAAAATCCGAAACTCGTGTGGAGAGATAAAATGAAATTGCTATGGAGGCCGGAACTGGCTCATATACAGCAATTAAATCAGCTTCCTAAATACAAACAGAAGAGCAAGGCATTTGTTATTGATAAAATTATAGAGAGGGTTCCTCAGGCTGTATTAAAGACCCAAATCAGTGATGAGCTGTTTGAGCGGGATTATCACGCAATCGAAGATACTATCCGTCTATATAAATCTAGGAAAATTTGACAGGTGTAAAAGGTACTTGCATATTATTTTTTTGAGGATTATAATGACTTCAATGTATCAGCAGCAGTCCGAAAATGAATAGCGGATGATTTGGTCTCTTTATGTTTATCGACATAAGGAGACTTTTTAGTCCGTTATGAAAGCAAAGAAATTCCTCGGCGGAATAAATGAATATTCTGTGAGGCTGCATAAAATGAGAAAGGAAGGACAATATATGAGTTACTACAGTGTAAATCTACCCAGGTATACCATTGGAGAAGGCTGTTATCGGGAAATTCCGGAGAAGGCTCGTTTTCTTGGAAAGACAGCAGTTGTCATCGGAGGAAAGACGGCAATGTCAAAAGCAAAAGAGAAGCTTTTGGAGGGGGTGAAGGATTCTGACGTGCAGATTTTGGACTTTATCTGGTACGGAGGAGATTCTACATACGAAAACGGGAATGCTCTGATGGAGCAGGATGTGGTGAAGCAGGCAGATATGATTTTTGCCGTTGGAGGAGGACGTGCCTGTGATACAGGTAAATATCTGGCCAATGAGCTGGACAAACCGCTGTTTTGTTTTCCTACAGTTGCATCCAACTGTGCGGCAGTGACTGCGATTTCAGTGATTTATCATCCGGATGGTTCTTTTCGCGAATACTACTATCCCAAAGCAGCGGACCATACATTCATTGAATCATCAATTATAGCCGATTCTCCGGGACAGCTCCTCTGGGCAGGGATCGGAGATGCCCTGAGCAAGGAATGTGAGGCCGTGTTTGCGTCCCGGGAAGATGAGTTATCTCATACGCCTATGATGGGAGTCCAGCTGAGCCGTATTTGTACAGCTCCGCTGATAGACTATGGAAAAAAAGCGCTGGAAGATTTAAGGAAGAAAAGAGTTTCCTATGAACTGGAACAGGTGACGCTGGATATTATCATCAGTACAGGACTTGTTTCCAATATGGTCAGCAGTGCGCCTGATTACTACTATAATTCAAGTCTGGCACATTGTGTATATTATGGATCAACGGTTACGGAGGGAGGGCACCGTCATCTTCATGGGGAAGTAGTGGCCTTAGGAGTACTGTGTCTGCTCACATTTGCGAAAGAGTTTGAAGAACGTGATAAAATCGCAAAATTCAATCTGAGTATGGGGCTTCCGGTTTGTTTTGATGATATAGAAGTGTGTGAGAACGAATTTTATGCAATGGCAGATAAGGCTCTTACAACGACAGAATGGGAGTTTCGTCCAAAGAAAAGCGGAGTGACAAAAGCAAGTTTTATTCAGTGCATGAAAGAAACAAATATTTACGGAAGAGCATTGAAAGAATGTCTTACTTCATAAATTTGGTGAAATTATGTCTATATCTGAAAGAATATCTTGAAAAGAGTCTGAAACAGTTGTAAAGTAAACCTTATCGTGCGAAGCGCGCCAAGCCCCAAGGGCATAAAATACGGTGTGCCCTGTGGGTAGAGCTTATCGCGCAGAGCGTATTTCACTGAAAAATAGATGATCTCTGTAAAACCTAGGAGTAAAGAAAATGATTGAGATGAATCAAGATGAGTTTGATGCCCTGACAGAATACATTCAGAAAAGATATGGGATGAAGCTTTCCAACAAAAGAAATTTAATTCAGTGCAGGATTCAGCATGAGCTGGAACGGCTGCATCTGGAGAGTTTTTTGGAGTATGTAAAGACAGTAAAGAAAGATCCGGAGACAGAACAGAATTTAATTGATCTTACAGCCACGAATTATACATATTTTATGAGAGAAAGCGGGCAGTTTGAGTATCTTGAGCATGAAATATTACAGAGATTAAGAGATAGAGAAAACGTATTTCGCATATGGAGCGCAGGCTGTGCCACTGGTGAGGAATGCTACACGATTGCCATTACAGCGGAGGAATGCCGCAGACGGGGGTGGAAACTTCCCAAAATTGAGATTACCGGGACAGACATCGCAAAACACGAACTCACACAGGGAGAGGAAGGAAAGTACCTGCCCCGGCAGCTTATAAAAGTTCCGGTGGACTGGAAGATGAGATATTTTAAGAAGGATGGAACTGTTTATGCAGTGACTCAGCTGATTAAGGATATGGTGCGGTTCCGCTATCACAACCTGGCAGAGCTTCAGTGGCCGGATGAGCAGTATGATGTGATTTTCTGCCGGAATGTGATTGTGTATATGGATATCCAAAAGAAAAAAGAGATTTTGCAGGGTCTTTATCAGTCTTTAAAACCGGGAGGATATTTATTTCTCGGGAACGGAGAAATTATTCGGCCGGGGCACGGGAAGTGGGAGTTTTTAGGACATTCTGTTTATCAAAAAAAGTAATATGGACAGTCTCAGGTTTTTGATCTGGGGCTGTTTTTTCATGTATTAGATAAAGTAATACCTATATTGTTTAAAGGGTATTTGTTATAATATTTTAGATCAAAAGATATCTTTACATGGCAATGAGCAATTATTTGCAGCGAAATATAAATTGTATTTGCCCACATGATGAAGAGTTGAGAGCGGAAACAGAGAGTCAGAAAGCAATAAATTTTTACAGCAGAAGGAGAAAAAGGACGAGGAATTATAATGGAAGCTACATCTGAAAGCAAACCAAAGAGATATACTTGTATAGGAATTTTAGCCCATGTGGATGCGGGAAAGACAACCTTGTCGGAAGGTCTGCTCTATGAGAGCGGCAGCATCCGGAGCATGGGAAGAGTTGATAATAAAGATGCGTTTTTGGATACCCATGAGATTGAGAGGAACCGGGGGATTACTATATTTTCAAAGCAGGCAGTGTTCCGGTTCGGAGAAATGGAAATTACACTCCTGGATACACCGGGTCATGTGGATTTTTCTGCCGAGATGGAACGGACTCTGCAGGTTCTTGATTATGCGGTCCTTGTGATCAGCGGTGCCGACGGGGTGCAGGGTCACACGCAAACGCTGTGGAGCCTGTTGGAGAAATACAAAATTCCGACCTTTTTATTTATCAATAAGATGGATCAGCCGGGTACTGACAAACAATGGATTTTGACAGAATTAAAAAATCGGCTCGATGAGGGCTGTGTTGATTTCAGCAGGGAGTGCGGTGAGGATTTTTATGAAGATATCGCAGTTTGCGACGAAGGACTGCTCAACACATACTTAGACAGCGGAAGGATTGGCAGCAGGGATATTGCAGAGATCATTGCAGAGAGAAGGGTATTTCCCTGCTATTTCGGGTCTGCATTGAAAGCAGACGGAGTCCGGGAATTTCTGCAGGGAATTGGGTCTTATACCCGGCCTGTGGATTATCCCGAAGAATTCGGAGCAAAGGTGTTTAAAATCTCCAGGGATGAGCAGGGCAGCCGCCTGACTCATTTAAAAGTCACAGGAGGTGTGCTGAAAGTAAGATCGGCGCTGATACAAAAACCCAAAGAGGAAAAGGTCAGTCAGATCAGGATTTATTCCGGAGAAAAATATCAGACGGCGGAGGAAGCACAGGCAGGAATGATCTGTGCGGTCACAGGGCTTGCGGATACCCGTCCGGGAGATGGGTTTGGTATCGAGGATACCGGGTATGAGCCGGCGCTGGAACCGGTGCTTACTTATCAGGTCATACTGCCGGAAGGAGTGAGTGCTGGAGTAATGCTCCCAAAATTGAGGCAGCTTCAGGAGGAAGAACCTGAACTTCATATTGTTTGGAATGAGCAGCTTCAGGAGATCCAGGTGCAGATCATGGGGGAAGTGCAGCTGGAAATACTGAAAAGCCTGATTGCAGAACGGTTTGATACAGAAGTTGAATTCGGGACTGGAAATATTGTCTACAAGGAGACTATTAAAAATACAGTGGAGGGTGTTGGGCATTTTGAACCTTTGAGGCACTATGCGGAAGTACATCTTTTCATGGAGCCGTTGGAGCCGGGAAGCGGTCTTCAGTTTGATACTCAGTGCAGTGAGGACATGCTGGATAAAAATTGGCAGAGGCTGATCCTGACTCATCTTCAGGAACGGGAGCATTCCGGAGTCCTCACCGGTTCGGCGATAACTGATATGAAGATCACGTTAGCGGCGGGCCGGGCACATTTAAAACATACCGAGGGCGGTGATTTCCGGCAGGCTACTTACCGGGCGGTGCGCCAGGGCCTGAAACAGGCGGAGTCGGTCCTTTTAGAGCCGTACTATGAGTTTCGCCTGGAAGTGCCTCAGCAGATGGTGGGACGGGCTATGTCGGATATTGAGCGGATGTACGGAGAGTTTGAGAATCCTCAGACAGAGGGAGAGATGTCAGTTCTGACCGGAAGTGCTCCGGTCTCAGAGATGAACGGCTATCAGAGAGAAGTCATAGCTTACGCGAAGGGAAGGGGCCGTCTTTTTTGTGCCCTTAACGGTTACAGGCCCTGTCACAATGCAGACGAAGTGATCGAAAATACCGGCTATGATTCTGAACGGGATACAGATAATCCGACGGGTTCTGTCTTCTGCTCACACGGGGCAGGATTTACAGTGAGCTGGGACAAGGTCAAGGATTATATGCATGTGGACAGCCAGCTTACAGATAATGAAAAAGAGACAGAGGAAGAGAATGCGGTGCGCCGTTCTTATACCGAAGAAGAATGGATTGATACGGAGGAGATCGACCGGATTCTGGAACAGACTTATTTTGCGAACCGAAAGAAAAAGACCGGATGGGCCAAAAAGAAACTGGAGAGGACAATAGATGATTATAAGAGTTCGGCTTTCAGGGCTTCAGTGAAGAAAAAGCCGGGTGAAAAATATCTGCTGGTGGACGGCTATAATATTATCTTTGCCTGGGAGGATTTAAGAGAACTGGCAGAGGCAAATATCGACGCTGCCAGAGGAAAACTTTTGGATATTATGAGCAACTATCAAGGAATCAGAAAATGTCAGCTGATCGTTGTTTTTGATGCCTACCGCGTTGTGGGCCATGATACGGAGATACTCGATTATCATAATATCCATGTGGTATATACGAAGGAAGCGGAGACTGCAGATCAATATATAGAGAAGTTTGCGCACGAACATGGACGGAAATATGATGTTACGGTGGCCACCTCTGACGGCATGGAACAGATCATTATCCGGGGCCAGGGGTGTTCTCTGCTCTCAGCCAGGGAACTGCTGGAAGAAGTGAATCTCGCCAATCAAACACTCAGAGAAAAATATTTAGAAAAGCAGCAAAAGGACCGCAGTTATTTGCTGGACTCTATGTCTGAGGAGGAGCTGAAAAAGATAAGAGATTTAGAATAAGCCAAAAGCGAGGAGGAGAACAAATGCAGCTGGGGATTACGATTACGTTACAAAAGCATCTGAAGGTAAAACAGCCGCCGTATGGGCAGCCCACCGACTTGTTTTTTTGCTGGGAACTGCATGTTATACGTTTTATGGGAAAAAGAGCATTGGCTATGGTCAATGCAAACAATCGGTTCTTTGTGATGCTCGCGGGAATGAAAGCAGCGGACTGGAAAGTGCTGCCCGAAAGGGCAGAAGAAGCCATAGAGGCCGGTCTGCGCAGTGAGGGATATAAAGAGGAGCAGATCAATGCTTACTTTAATCTGGCCGGAGCGCTAAAGATCACAAAGACTCACGGGCGGAAGCCTGTGGCGGGGCTTAATAAGGCAATAGAACGCCTGGATTATACAGATGAGCCCTGGAATCTGGGAGAGATGTATCAGGAGGATATTTGTCATTGGGTGAACCGAGATATTTGTTCGCCGGCCGGTTTTGAGACATATGATCATCCGTGCGCATTATTGGAAGAGGATATGAAACGGGTTGGAATTGTTAAGAGAGGGAAAGGGCAATGATGCTTAGGAGACAGGATAAGGTTGGAATAGTATGCTGTTCCAACGGACTTTCAGACTCGGCCCGGCCCGCTGTGATGCCGCTGGAAAATGCCCTGAAGGAGCTGGGATTAAAACCAGTCTTCAGCCGGTATCTTTATGCCGGTTCCTCAGTTTTTGACAGAACCGGGAGGCAGCGCGCAGGGGAACTTATGGAGTTTTACCGGAATCCCGGAATCAGGGCGGTCTTCGATATTTCGGGAGGAGATCTGGCCAATGAAGTTCTGACGAATTTAGACTTTCAAGTCATAAGAGAACATCTAAAACCATTTTTCGGATACAGCGATCTCACTGTAATCGTAAACGCAGTCTTTCAGCAGACAGGCCGGAAATCTTATTTGTACCAAGTCCGGAATCTGGTCATGGATCACTCAGAAGAGCAGAAAAAGAATTTTAAAGATTCACTGCTTGGAAACGGTAACGGCCTGTTTCAGTTCAGGACCAGGCTGATCAGAGGAACATCAATGGAAGGCATGGTGGTGGGAGGAAATATCCGCTGTCTGCTGAAGCTGGCAGGAACCCCGTTCTGGCCGGATATGCAGGATAAGATCTTATTCCTGGAGAGCAGAGGAGGGGAGGTTCCTCAGATGGTCACGTATTTAAACCAGTTAAAACAGATTGGAGTCTTTGAGCAGGTCAATGGAATTTTACTCGGAACATTTACAGCAATGGAAGCCGGAGGATGTCTTCCAAGGATGGAGGAGTTGGTGAAGAATACGGCTGGTCCGGGAATTCCCATTGCAAAGACGGAGGAAATCGGTCATGGGACAGATTCAAAATGTCTGATTATTGGAAAGAAATATAGATTCGGCGTATAAATACTTGACAGGCTAGTGTTCACTACCCTATACTGAAGATGACAGAAGCTAGCAATTACTAGCCATATATGGCGTGTCAAAGGAGGGCAAGAGTATGCAGGATTTTCGGCTGGAGAAGTATTTAAGTGACGGGGTTGAACGTATCCTCCGCGGTATTTTGAGAGTTTCAGATCCAAGGGGAAGCTTTTTTATGCTGAAATTTATGGCGGCGGAAAAAAGAGCACGAAGATTAAGAGAAATTGCAGAAGAAGAGGGCGGGCATATTCCGCCATTTTTAATTGCAAGTATTACGAGTCAATGCAATCTTCACTGCAAAGGATGTTATGCCAGGGCCAGCGGAGCCTGTGCTGAAGGTCAGCCTGAAGGAGAGCTTTCCGGCGCTCAGTGGAATGATATTTTTGATCAGGCAGAAAAACTGGGCATAAGTTTCATCTTGCTGGCCGGAGGGGAACCTTTGATGCGCAGGGATGTGATAGAATCTGCAGGCAGACATAAAAAGGTGATCTTTCCGGTGTTTACGAATGGGACTTTAATGCAGGAAGGCTGCCTTACATTGTTTTCGGAAAACAGGAATCTGCTTCCGGTGCTGAGCATTGAAGGCGGCAAGGAACAGACGGATGCCAGGAGAGGAAGCGGAGTCTATCAAAGGCTCAGACAGGCCATGGGAAGTTTAAAAAAATGGAGCCTTTTATTCGGCGCATCGGTTACGGTGACAAGGGAAAATCTTTACGAGGTCACGTCGGAAGAATTCCTCGGTGAACTTGGAACAAATGGCTGTAAGGCGGTCGTTTATGTGGAATATGTACCGGCTGACGGAAAGACAGAGTATTTAGCTCCGGGGGAAGAAGAGAGAGAAGCGTTGGAAAAAAGGATCCGAAAGCTCAGAGAGGAACAGGAGGATATGGTGTTTATATCGTTTCCGGGAGATGAAAGGGCTTCGGGAGGATGTCTGGCGGCAGGCAGGGGATTTTTCCATATCAATGCATCCGGCGGCGCAGAGCCCTGTCCGTTTTCTCCCTATTCAGATACCAGTTTGGTACATACAAGCCTCAAAGAGGCACTGCAGTCTCCACTTTTTTCGAGACTGCAGGAAAGCGGAAGCCTTGAGAAATTTCATACCGGAGGCTGTGCCCTGTTTGAACAGGAACAGCTGGTAAAAGATTTATTACAGGGAGAGAGATGATGAATACAAAAGAACGGATTGTGAAAGAAGCGCTCACGCTATTTTCTAAACATGGGTATCAGGGGACCAGTGTGAAAAACATTGCGGATGCGGTAGGCATAAAAGACAGTTCCTTATATAAGCATTTCAAAAGCAAGAAAGAAATATTTGATACGATTGTTCAGGAGATGTCGGTTCGGATGGAGCAGATGTCCAAGGAGTACGGCCTGCCCGATGAACACGATATGGCAGAAGCCGCAGAGCTTTATGGAAGCATCAGCGAGGAAGGGATTCTTGCTCTCAGTGAAAAGATTTTCCTGTTTTATCTGAAAGATGAATTTGCGTCTAAGTTCCGCAGGATGCTTGTGATCGAGCAGTACAGGGACAGAGAGGTGTTTGAAGTGTACCGGGGGCTTTTTATGGATGCGGCAGTGTCCTATCAGACAGAATTGTTTGCGGAAATGACCGCCAGGGGCATTTTCCATGGGAAAGACCCAAAAGCCATGGCAGTTAATTTTTATGCCCCGATTTTTTTCCTGCTGAACCGATATGACCAGGAACCGGACAAGGAAGAAGAGGCATTGGAGGCGTTGAGAAAACAGGTAATGGAATTTTCGAGGCTGTATAAATAGACAGAACTTATACTATGAGAGGGGGAAATATGAAATTAATCATTCATGATCTGGACGAAGAAGAATTCAAAAATATATTTTCTGAACCGGACGAAGATGTAGTCCTGATAGGAAACAGCGGGGAAATCCTTAATTGTATCGGCTGTTTCGGATGCTGGATCAAGACTCCGGGCAAATGTATTATAAGAGACCAGTATGGTGATATGGGAGAACTGCTTGCCCGGTGTGAGGAGGCCCGGATCATCAGCCGGTGCTGTTACGGAGGCTACAGTCCTTTTGTGAAAAATGTGCTGGACCGGAGCATCCCTTATCTGCATCCGTATTTTAAGATTAAGAATGGCGAAATGCACCACAAACAGAGATACGATAAAATATTAAAATTAAAAGTGGGATTTTACGGAGAATGTATATCAGAAGATGAGAAGCGGACTGCAGAGGAGCTTGTTAGAGCTAATGCGGTCAATCTGTATGCCCAGGTGCAGGGAATACGGTTTGTGAAAACACCGGATGAGTTAGGAGGAAGGTAACATGAAGATTGTATGTATCAACGGAAGTCCTAAGCCTTCAGGGAGCAGTTCCGGGGTTATTTTAAAGGAACTCAGAGATTTGCTGAAAGGGCAGGACATAAAAGAAATTTCTGTCCGAAAGCCGGAATTGACGGAAGAAATGAAAGCAGCAGTCATGGACAGCGAGTGCCTTGTATTTGCGTTTCCTCTATATGTGGACAGTGTACCTTCTCATCTGACGGCTGTACTGCAGCAGATGGAAAAATTGTTTCAGGAATCTGAGACTGACAGGATGGTCTATGCGGTTGTAAACTGTGGATTTTACGAAGGATATCAAAATCATATTGCCCTAAACATTATGAAGTGCTGGTGTAAGAAAGCAGGTCTCTCATGGGGACAGGGCCTTGGCATCGGCGGGGGAGGAATGATCCCCATGCTTTCTGATATACCGGAAGGAAAAGGAATCAAGAAAGATTTCTCCGCTGTGCTGAAAGAGATGGCGTGCAGTATCAGCACCGGGCGGAAAGCCGAAGACCGGTTTGTTTCTCCGGGGATACCGAGAATCATGTATAAGCTGGCTGGTCAGATGGGATGGAGAAAACAGATCAAAGAAAATGGACTTTCAGTAAAGGAACTGTCCAGAAGGATTTTAAAATAAGTATTTTACGGGGGACTGGATCATGAGAAGAAAAGACAGGGAAATCACAGATCCTGCGAAGATCAGGGCAATTATTTCGGCGTGCAGCTGCTGCAGGCTGGGATTTGCGGATGGAGAAAGCGTCTATATCGTGCCTTTAAGTTTTGGATACTGTGAGGATGGCGAAAAGAGGACTTTTTATTTCCACAGTGCAGGTGAGGGCAGAAAAATTGAATTGATCTCCAAAAATCCCTGTGCAGGGTTTGAACTGGATACAAATTATAAGCTGAATGAGAGTACAAAAGCCTGCGGCTATTCCGCCCGGTTTCAGAGTGTTGTAGGAAGCGGAAATGTATCATTTGTGGAAGATACGAATGAAAAAAGAAAGGCGCTTTTGGCTATTATGTATCAAAACACCGGGAAAGAAGAGTGGGAGTTTTCAGAGGAAATGTTTGACGCAGTGTGTACTTTTAAGCTGGAAGTGAGTGAGATGTCCTGTAAGGAGCATTCCTAAAACGAAAAATGTAAAATATTTCTAAAATTTAAAGAAGGGTATACCACACCCGGGGAAATTGTTATATAATAGCAGTATTCATGAAAACCAGATGTTGATGGAGAAGGTATATGGACACTTTAGAATATTTAACAAAAGAGGTACAAAAGTTTTGTGAGGACAGAGACTGGGATCAGTTTCACGGGCCAAAGGATCTGGCCATCGGGTTGTCAACCGAGTCCAATGAGCTTCTGGATCTGTTCCGGTTCAAATCAGAGGAACAAATGGGGGAGATGATGGATCGGGATACAGCACGGGAACGCATATCGGAAGAACTTGCGGATGTGTTTTTCTTCCTTCTCCGCTTTTCTCAGATGTATGAATTTGATTTGAAAGATTCTCTCCTTGCTAAAATTGAAAAAAACGGAGAGAAGTATCCCGTGGATAAAGTAAAAGGAAAGAATTTAAAGTATACGGAGTTAAAAACGACTACAGAATGAAAGGTTACATATGGAGGATGCACGCGGATTACTGAAACAATATTTCGGATTTGATGACTTCCGGGAAGGCCAGAAGCCTTTAATCGACGCGGTTTTAGACGGGCGGGACGTTTTGGGTATCATGCCCACGGGTGCCGGGAAATCGCTCTGCTTTCAGATCCCTGCGCTGATGATGCCGGGGATTACGCTGGTTGTTTCCCCTTTGATCTCTCTGATGAAGGATCAGGTGGGAGCATTGAATCAGGCCGGGATACATGCAGCTTTTCTGAACAGTTCATTGAGCATGGGACAGTATAGAAAAGCCCTGGATCTGGCACGGGAAGGCAGGTATAAGATCATATACGTGGCTCCGGAGCGGCTGGAGACAGAGGGATTTTTACGGTTTGCTCTTTCGCCCGGCGTGGATATTTCTTTTTTGGCTGTGGATGAAGCACACTGTGTATCTCAGTGGGGACAGGATTTCCGTCCCAGCTATTTAAAGATTCTTTCCTTTTTGGAGAAGCTGCCGAGGCGTCCGGTTTTAGGGGCGTATACGGCTACGGCCACTGTGGAGGTAAAAGAGGATGTCCTGGATATCCTAAATCTGAGAGACCCGCTGGTCGTGACAACAGGATTTGACCGGGCAAATCTGTTCTTTGGAGTTAAGAAGCCCAGAGATAAATACCGGGAATTAGAATCCTATTTAAGAGAGAAAGAAGAAAAAATGCCGGGAAGCAGCGGCATTGTGTACTGCCTTTCCAGAAAAAGTGTGGAAGAAGTATGTTATCAGCTCAGAGAAGCAGGATTTTCGGTGACCAGATACCATGCGGGACTGTCGGATACAGAACGGCGTGAGAATCAGGATGACTTTATTTATGACCGGAGACAGATCATGGTGGCAACCAATGCGTTCGGCATGGGTATTGATAAACCGGATGTGCGTTTTGTCATTCATTATAATATGCCGAAGAATATGGAAAGCTATTATCAGGAAGCCGGAAGGGCAGGACGAGACGGAGAGCCAGCAGAATGTATCCTGTACTTTGGTGCCGCCGACCAGAGGACCAATCGTTTTTTGATTGAACACGGCGAGGATAATCAGGAACTGGACGAGGAGACCCGCAGGATCGTCATGGAAAAGGATCTGGGGCGGCTGAAACAGATGACATTCTACTGTGCAACCAGCAGCTGTCTGCGGCATTATATCCTTGATTATTTTGGAGAAGAAAGCAGCGCGGAATGCCAGAACTGCAGTAACTGTTTAGAAGAATTTGATCTTTTGGATGTGACAGAGCAGGCAGAGGCAGTTGTCAGATGTATCGAAGGCTGTCAGAGAAGTTTTGGAGTCAATCTGATCGTGGATGTCCTGAGAGGGGCAGACAATCAAAAGATTCGTCAGAGAGGACTGGAGGAAAATCCGGAATATAAGGCATTGCCGGATATGACAGTTCCGAGACTGAAACAGCTGATCAATGAGATGATGATGCAGGGATTTTTAAACCTGAGCAATGATGACTATCCGGTAATAGAATTGACAGACCGGTCCGAAGAGCTTTTGAGCGGTGAAAAACTTGTTATAAAAGTTCCGAAGAGAGAAGAAAAACAGGCGCCGAAAGCCAGGAAAAAGAAGGCCGGAGCTGCTTCTGCTCTGGAAGAAAAAGATATGGGTCTGTTCGAAGAACTCAGGAAGCTTCGGATGGAGATCGCAAAGGAGGAGAAGATACCGCCGTATATGGTATTTTCGGATAAGACGCTGGCAGGCATGAGTGAGGTAAGACCGCAGACTCTGGATGAGATGCTTAATATAAGCGGAGTGGGACAGTTTAAGCTTGAAAAATACGGGGAGAAGTTTCTTGAGAGTATTAAAAAGTATGAAGAATAAGAAAGACAGAGAACTGAAGGAGGAGATGAAATGGCTGTCAGAAAGATCCGTACCGGAAATGATCCGATATTAAAGAAAAAGTGTAAGACGGTGCCTGAGGTGGATGACAAGGCAAGACAGCAGCTTGACGATCTCATGGATACTCTGCACAGTGCAGAAAACGGGGCGGCACTGGCTGCGAACCAGGCCGGTATTCTAAGGAGAATGATCGTCATTGACCATGAAGGGTATTATTTAAAACTGGTAAACCCTGTGATCGTTGAGAGCAGCGGGTCACAGGAGTGTGTGGAAGGGTGTTTAAGTTTTCCGAACCGTTTCGGTAAAACTATTCGTCCGGCCAAAGTGACGGTAGAAGCGCTGGATGAACACGGACATGAAGTATCTTATACGGTGGTAGGTGAGATGGCAAAGTGTTTCTGCCATGAGATCGATCATTTGGATGGAGAAGTATTCATAGATAAAGTATATGAATACGTAGGAATCGATGAGTAAAGAAAAGGTCCTCGTTTTGTTCGGTGACTCTCTCACCGACTACTTTCCTATGGAATTGTTTAAAGATGTGGAGGCGCAGGTTTATAACAGAGGTGAGGCGGGCAATACAGTGCCGGAGATGGCTGCCAGGGCAGAGATGGATGTGGTTTCGCTGAGACCGGATTTAGTTCTAATGCAGGGCGGGGCCAATGATTATCTGCTTCCTTTTTACCGGGGCGCAGAGGTGATAGCCGGTCAGCTGTTGAGGACGGCAGAGCGGATTTTGGAGAAACTCCCGGGGACAAGGATTTGTATCGAATCACTGTATCCAATGTATACGAAAAAAACAGGAAATGGAATTCCTTTCTGGTCAGAAGGGAAGTCAAACAAAGAGATACAGGCTGTTAATTCAGAAATTGAGAGACTTTGCGGGGAAAAAGAAATACCATATGTGGATGTTTACCGGGAATTAATCGGGGAGGATGGAGAACTGCCGCTTTCTTATACGGTAGATGGTGTTCATCTCAGCAGAGAGGGATATAAACAGGTGTGGAAGGTATTGTCCCAAGTGTTGACAGCGGAAAAATTCCTGAGATAGAATTGTGGATAAAATGTGCCTGAGACGGAAAAGGAGAAAAATATGGGAGAAAAAAGGCTTTCAGACAGTGCGGCAGAGGAGATCCTTGCGATGATCACGGTTGAAAAACGGTTTCTGCCCGGTGATAAACTGCCCAATGAAAACGAACTCTCACAGGAGATGGAGATCAGCAGGACGACACTTCGGGAAGCGGTCCGGGCCTTGGTCGCCAATGGTATTTTGGAGATTCAAAGGGGCCGGGGGACATTTGTGAAACAGGATATCGACACGGATGATGTGAAGCTGCTCACGCCTTTGAAAGATGTCAAGGTGAATGCTAGGGAGCTCTATGAGATGAGATTGATCTTCGAGCCGGAAGTGGCCTATTATGCGGCTTTGAGAGCCAGTGACAAGGAACTTGACCGGATTCTTTCTTTCGGGCGTCAGGTGGAAGAAAAGATCCGGAAGAAGGAAGACCGGACAAATGAAGAGCAGATGTTTCACAGATCCATTGCGAAGGCTACTCACAATGAGTTTATGAATCAGCTGATGCCTGTGATCTATCAGGGAATCGGAGAGGGAGTCACGCTGTCCAGGCAGAAAGAGATGGCGGTACAGGATACCTTAAAGGATCATCAGCTGATCATGGAGTTTCTGGAAGCCAGAAATGCGGAGGGAGCCAGGAGCGCTATGAGGATTCATATCCTACATGCAATGAAAGAATTAAAAATATAAAGTTCAAGAGAAGGCGCAGGCCTTCTTTTTTTATTACTTAGGAAAGACCTTGTCACGCTAATGTGTGAAAGTGTTTCCTGAGTAATAAAAAACGCTCCGCGGGTTGTACACAGATGCGCAAGGAAATCATTTGACTACGTCAAACCGCATCTGGTACGCAAAGTTGTCAAGCCCTTCAAAGAGGTAGTGTTGGGGAGCTGAGATAGGCTTGCCCACTTTATTCTTTAGAAAATAGATACTATGTATATATTGACATAAGACATCATATGAATTATAATACGACAAACAAGAGGTATGATGTCTTAAATTAAGAGGAGGTTATTATGATGAGAAGTGACCGCATAAAACAAGGTGATAAATCAGCCCCGCAGCGTTCTCTGCTGTATGCTCTGGGCTTCACGGAAGAAGAAATGGAACGGCCGCTGATCGGTATTGTCAGCTCAAAAAATGAAATTGTCCCGGGACACCGAAATTTGGATAAAATTGAGGAGGCAGTTAAGCAGGGGGTGGCTTTAGCAGGAGGAGTGCCTGTTGTATTTCCGGCTATCGCCGTATGCGACGGCATTGCCATGGGACATGAGGGAATGAAATATTCTCTGGTGACCAGAGAACTGATTGCCGATTCCACGGAAGCTATGGCCGAGGCCCATCCTTTCGACGGACTTGTGATGATACCAAACTGTGATAAAAATGTGCCGGGACTTTTAATGGCGGCGGCAAGGCTTAATATTCCGTCTATCTTTGTAAGCGGCGGGCCGATGCTGGCAGGAACCATGAAGAAAAAGAGGATCAGCTATTCCACGGTATCGGAAGCAGTGAGCAGACATCAGACAGGTGAGATCACAGCAGAGGAACTCAGGGTGTGTGAACAAAAGGCATGTCCCACCTGCGGTTCCTGTTCCGGTATGTTTACGGCCAACAGCATGAACTGTCTGACCGAAGTGCTGGGTATGGGACTACCGGGAAATGGAACGATACCCGCTGTTTACTCTGAGAGGATTCGTCTCGCCAAGAGAGCGGGCATGCAGATTATGAAGCTGGTGAAGAAGGGGATCAGGCCATCGGATCTTATGACTGAGAAGGCATTTGAAAATGCCCTGGCAGTGGATATGGCTTTGGGATGCAGCACAAACAGCATGCTCCATCTTCCTGCTATTGCCCATGAGTGCGGAATCCGAATGGACTTAACCATGGCGAATGCTATTTCGGAAAAAGTACCGAATCTGTGTCATCTGGCGCCGGCCGGAGAGAGCTATGTTGAAGACCTGAACGAAGCCGGCGGCATTCCTGCAGTTCTGCATGAGCTGGATAAACTGGGACTGATCCGCACGGATCTGCTTACCTGTACTTTAAAGACAGTGGCTGAGAATATCAAAGGAAAAGAAATAAGGGATAAAACGGTGATCCGGCCTGCAGAGGACCCATACAGCAGGACCGGAGGGATTGCTGTTTTAAAAGGCAATCTGGCGCCGGAAGGATGTGTGGTGAAGCGGTCTGCGGTGGCAGAAGAGATGCTCTGCCACAGTGGAAGAGCAAGAGTCTTTGATGGTGAGGAAGCAGCCCTTGAAGCAATCTATGCCGGCAGGATCGAACCCGGAGATGTAGTGGTCATCCGGTATGAGGGTCCAAAAGGGGGACCAGGTATGCGTGAAATGCTGAATCCTACTTCTGCTATTATGGGCAGCGGTCTTGGAGACAGCGTGGCACTGATCACGGACGGCAGATTCTCAGGCGCTACAAGAGGAGCGGCCATCGGCCATGTTTCGCCGGAGGCAGCCGTAGGAGGAACCATTGCACTTGTGGAAGAAGGGGATCTCATTGAAATCAATATCCCTGACCATAAAATCCAGCTTCTGGTAGATGAGGAAGAGATCAAAAACAGAAAAAGCAGATGGCAGCCAAGACAGCAGAAATTAAAAAACGGATACTTGAAAAGGTATGCCAGAAGTGTCACATCAGGCAGCACAGGCGCCATTTTAGAGTAATACTATTTGGGAAATATAAAGATGACAGAGGTTTTTTGGAACCTCTGTCATCTTTTTTGCGTCTATAAAAAGAGATGACGCACAAAAGTTAATTAGAGGAATTAACCAAATATTAGATTGAAATGAAGCTATTGTTCCTTAATGTCTTGGTTAAATTGTGGAAAATGAACTTAATGATTGACAGCCTGAAATGATTCTTCTATGATGTAGTTGCAATTAAGAAACAGTGTTCCGGATAACGGAACAAGTGAAAGGAGGCAGTATGAAAACATTAGTTTATGCCGGACCTGGAAAGGTGGAAGTTCAGGAGAAACCTTTTCCTGAACTAAGGCCGGGACAGGTGCGCATAAAGGTGCATTACTGTGGTATATGCGGTTCTGACATCGGGATTTTTTCAGGAAAACATCCCAGGGCAAAGGCACCGCTTGTACTGGGGCATGAATTTATCGGCATCATAGAAGAAACTGCAGAGGACAGCAAAAAATTCAAAAAGGGTGACAGGGTTGCGCCGTATCCGCTCTTATCCTGCGGGGAATGCTTTGCCTGTGCCAATGGGATCCCTCATGTGTGCGATACTTTAAAGCTGATCGGAATCGATGTGGACGGGGGAATCGCGGAGTTTATCTGCTGCGATGAGGATGTATTGTTTAAGCTTGATGACGGTATCACGGATAAGGCGGCAGCAGTGATTGAACCTTTGGCAGTGATCATAAGGACGATGCACCAGGCAGATTTTTAAATGCTGAATACAGCGGCGGTCATCGGGGCAGGACCGATCGGAGTACTCACTGGAATTGTACTAAAACATGCGGGAGCTTCCAGAATCATTATTTCTGACGTAGATCAGCAAAGGCTGGACATCTGCAAAGAATTCGGACTTGAAACGGTGAATGTACAAGATCATAACCTGGAAGAGTACATAGAACAACAGACAGATGGAGCCGGTGTTGATACAGTGTTTGAGTGCAGCGGTTCTGCTCAGGCGGCGGCACAGATGACAAAGATATGCCGGATCGGAGGCAGGATCTGTCTGACCGGCGTACATAAAGAGCCCCATGCAGTCAATCTGCAGTATGAAAAATGAAGGTTGATGACAGGGGGTCAGAAAATGAAGAAGTTATCAGATGCAACTTTATTGCCGCAGTCAGGCATCAGGAGGATGTTTGACCTGGCAAAGAATAAAGAAAATACCATCAGTTTTGTTCTTGGAGAACCGGACTTTGACACACCTAAAAATGTAATAAAGGCGGCACAAAAAGCACTGGAAGAGGGACAGACCCATTACACGGACAACTCCGGAATTCTGCCTTTAAGACAGGCTATTGCCAGAGAAACAAAGAAGTATGATCATGTGGCCTATAATCCGGAAAATGAAATCCTTGTATGTACTGGAGGCATGGAGGCCCTGTATCTGAGCATGGCTACCCTCCTGGATCCGGGGGATGAAGTGCTTATTTCAGACCCGTGCTATGCAAATTATTATGGGCAGATCAGCATGAATCACGGGGTGCCGGTGCCGGTTCCCGTGTACGAAGAAAATGGTTTTAATTTTACCTATGAGGGGCTTTCAAAAGCAGTGACAGACAAGACAAAAGCCATACTGCTCAATTCTCCGTGCAATCCTACGGGGGCAGTGGCAGGACGGGAAGTCATGGAAGATATTGCAAGAGTGGCTCTGGAACACGACCTGTATGTGGTCTATGATGCGGTTTACAAACATCTGCTGTATGAGGGTGAATATGTGAATATCGCATCTCTGGACGGCATGAAAAACAGAACAATTTACATTGATTCCTGTTCAAAGACCTATGCTATGACAGGATGGAGGATCGGATATCTGGCAGGACCGAGGGAGATTGTGAGTCTGATGCCAAAACTTCAGGAAAATGTACCTTCCTGCGTCACCACATTTGCCCAGTACGGTGCGGTAGAGGCGATCAGCAGCGGGCAGGAATCCATAAAACAGATGCATGACCAGTATGCAGAGAGAAGAAAGGTACTTCTGGAATGTATTGAGAATATCGAAAAGATTTCCTGCAGACCGCCGAAGGGAGCCTTCTATGCTTTCATTAACATTAAGAAGACAGGACTTGGATCTGAGGAGTTTGCAGAACGGCTGCTGAATCAGGAGGGAGTCGTGGTTGCACCCGGATCTGCATTCGGAGAGCAGGGAGAAGGTTATATAAGGATCTCCTATGCGACTTCCGTGGAGACGATCAGAAAAGGAATGGAAAGAATACAGAAGTTTGTAGAGAGCCTGTAAAGGGGAAAGGAGGATATTGAATAATGAAAAATGAATCAAATACACAGTTAAAAAGAAGTCTTGGACTTAGTACGGTTATGCTGTCGGTCATCGGCATGGTCATTGGCTCCGGAGTATTTTTCAAACCGCAGGCAGTCTATACGATTACCGGCGGAGCACCGGGGATCGGGCTTCTGATCTGGGTGTTCGCAGGGCTAATTACACTGTTCGGAGGACTAACTACCGCAGAGCTTGCCGCATCCATTCCAAAGACGGGAGGGCTGGTATCCTGGGTGGAAAAATGTTTCGGACAGGGACTCGGCTATCTGCTTGGATGGTGTGAATCCGTTGTTTTCTGGCCGGCCAATGTAGGAGCTTTAGGAACCATTTTTTCTATACAGGCGCTGAAACTTATCGGGGTTAGTGATAAATATACGATTCCGTTCGCCATCTTCATGGTATTTTTCCTGATCGTCTGCAACTGCCTGGGGGCAAATGTAGGAGGCATGATCGGAAATGTATTTACTGTTGCAAAACTTGTGCCTCTGGCTGTCATTATCCTGATGGCTTTTACATCCACACAGAGCAGTCCGGAAAATCTGACGCCGTTTATTCAGAGAGGAGACTCGTTTATTGCCATCTTTGCCACCGGAATGCTGACTTGTATGTATGCCTATGACGGGTGGATTCATGTGGGAAATGCGGCAGGTGAAATGAAGAATCCGAAAAAAGACCTTCCAAAGGCCATTGTGCTGGGACTCAGTATTGTCATACTCGTATATGCAGTTATCAACATCGGTTACCTTCTCGTTATACCGGCAGACCAGCTGGCAAATACGGCTACACCGGCAGCAGACGTTGCAGCTAAACTGATGGGAGGCAATATGGGTGCCAAGCTGATTACAGTGGGCATTTTGATTGCAGTATTTGGTACTTTAAACAGTAATATTATGATGGGTATGAGAATCCCCTATGCCATGGGAGTGCAGAATAAGCTGCCGTTCAGCAAACAGTTTGCCTATCTGCATCCGAAGTATGCAACTCCGGTTGTAAGCGGTATTTTCCTGCTGGCAGTGACCTCTATTATGATCATTTCAGGTTCTTATAACTCTCTGACCGATATGTGTATGTTTGTTATCTGGATCTTCTATACGATAGCATTTTATGGCGTGATCAAGTTAAGGAGGGATGAGCCGGACCTCAAGAGGCCTTATAAAACCCCGCTTTATCCGCTGATTCCTATTCTGGCTATCCTGGGAGGACTGTTTGTAGTAATCATTACAGTCTTTACACAGCCGGTCAATGCGCTGATAGGCGTAGGACTTACTTTGCTGGGCCTTCCGATTTATCTGTCCAGAAAGGATAAATTTAAGGATCTGAGTCATTTGGATGAAGACAGCAAAGGAGAAACCGGGGATCTGTGATCTGTGTAATGAAACTGCAGATTGTGGTATAATAGCTGTAATAGTCGAGAATTAGGAGGGTATTATGGCGAAAGAAACAGTACAGTCTGTGGAGAGAGCATTTCAGATCATAGAGCTGATGGCAAAGAATGAGACCATGGGGATTCGGGAAATCCACCATGAGACAGGACTTACGGTGACGGTGGTCCACAGGATCATCAACACTTTAGCAGAGCTTGGATATGTAAAGCAGGAAAAAGAAACAGAAAAATATTTTCTCACATACCGTCTGCTTGTGATGGGCAACTATGTGCAGGAAAGAAACAATGTAGTTCGTTTGGTGCACCCTTATTTGAAGCAGCTTTCAGAGGACTGTAAAGAGACAGTACATTTTGTCCAGAGGGCGGGAAATAAGATCCGTTATATCGACAAGGTACTTCCGACGGCAAACATTTTTGCCACAGGATCTTACATAGGACTGGAGCTTGAGATGTCAAGCACCGCAGTGGGAAAGGCAATCCTCGCGGAACTTCCTGAGGAGGAAGTCAGGAAGATCTGGAATCAGGGAGAAAATGTCATCTTCACACCCCATACTATTCAGAGTCTGGACCAGCTGTTAAAAGAGCTGGAGGAAGCGAGAGAAACCGGATTTGCGTATGACTGGGAAGAACGGGAAGCGGGACTGTGCTGTGTCGGCGTCAGCGTCCGGGATTACAGGGGAATCTATAATTATGGAATCAGTATTTCAGCCCCGGTCACCAGGACAAAAGAAGATAATTTGACACGGATACAGGAGAAACTCTGGGAGACAAAGCAGATCGTGTCAGAGCTGATCAGCGGAAATTAAGAGTAAGGTGCTGTGAAAAACGCGGCACTGTGCACCTTTCGGATGTAAAAAACATGTAGAAAAGATATATTTTGTATGTTGACATGTGCGGAAGGAGATAACATGGGATATTTAGATTTGACCGGGAAACGCGCCATCGTGACGGGCGCGGCAGGAGGACTCTGTCTCGGTATGGCAGAGGGATTGATGGAAGCAGGGGCATCTGTCTGTATTATAGATATTAATCCCGGGGCTGAAAAGACGGCTCAAGAGATGACAGACAGAGGATTTCAGTGCAGTTTTGTGATCGCAGACATTGCAGATGACAAGGAGAGGGAGCAGGCATTTTCAGAAGCGGTGAAGCTTCTCGGAGGAACATTGGATATTATCGTCAACGGAGCGGGAGTACAGAGGCGGCATAAGAGCGAAGAATTTCCCATGAAAGACTGGAAGTTTGTGCTGGATGTGAATCTGACGGCGGTATTTTCCCTGTGTCAGATGGCAGCAAAACAGTTTATGGTCCAGCAGACAAAAGGAAAGATCATTAATATTGCGTCGATGCTTTTTTTTTCGGAGGGTATACAGTGTCGGCCTATGCGGCATCTAAGGGGGCAGTGGCACAGATCACAAAGGCATTCTGCAATGTGTGGGCCGAGAAGGGGATCAATGTCAATGCGCTGGCGCCGGGTTATATGGCTACGGAGATGAATACGGCGCTTCTGGACCCTGAAAATCCGAGAAACAAAGAGATCACGGACAGGATTCCTGCCCACAGATGGGGGACCGACGAAGATATGAAGGGACCGTGTGTCTTTTTGGCATCGGAGTGTTCCGATTATCTGAACGGCGCGGTGATCCCGGTAGATGGGGGATATTTGGTGAGATAGGAGGAGACTGATTATGAAGGTGATTATTACAGACTGCGATCATGAAAACATTGATATCGAGACGAAAGTCCTGTCTGATGCGGGGATTGAATTTAAACTCACATGTGCCAGAACAGAAGATGAAGTGATTGAACAGTGCGCCGGGGCAGACATATTTATCGTTCAGTATGCCAATATTTCGGAAAAGGTTATGAAGGCACTGCCGGAGCTTAAATATGTGGTGAGATACGGGGTCGGCGTGGATACTGTGGATCTGAAAGCGGCAGCGGAGTATGGGATACAGGTTGGAAATGTACCGGATTACGGAATGAATGAGGTGGCAGACCACGCACTGGCTCTGCTTCTCATGATGCTCAGAAAAACTGATCAGATGAACCGGTTTACAAAGACGACTGGCTGGGATTATACGCAGTCGATCCCGATCCGCCGGTTTTCTGAACAGACCGTGGGGGTTGTCGGTCTGGGCCGTATCGGAAGAAATTTTGCTGAGAAAGCAGCAGCTCTCGGATTCCGGGTGATCGGATATGATCCCATGGTAAATCAGGGTGAACGGATCGGAAATGCAGAGGCCGTCAGCTTTGAAGAACTGCTGAAGCAGTCCGATGCCGTTTCTCTTCACTGTCCGGCAGACGGAAACCAGAATCTGTTTGATATGGAGGCATTCAGGGTAATGAAGGATTCAGCGGTCATCGTCAATGCAGCCAGAGGAGGGATCATCAATGAAGAAGACCTTGACCGTGCACTAAAGGAGAAAGTGATCGCAGGGGCAGCTCTTGACTGTATGAAATCGGAGCCTATGATGACGGATTCTTCCATCTTCGAGAATGAGAATCTGATCGTGACCCCGCATATGGCGTGGTATTCTGAGGAGGCGGCTATGGAACTTAAGCGAAAAGCGGCCGAGGAGGCCGTGCGGTTTGCAAAGGGAGAAGCGATCCATTACCCGGTCAACCGGATCGAAGGAGGCAGATACCATGAATGAGCTGCTGCGCGAGATTGAGAGTATCGGAATTGTGCCGGTGATCAGCCTGAAAGACGCTGAGAAAGCGGAACCTTTGGCAAAAGCCTTATGTGAGGGGGGTATACCTTGTGCCGAGGTGACTTTCCGCACCGATGCCTGTGTGGAATCGATCCGAAGAATGACAAAAGCCTGCCCGGAGATGCTTGTGGGGGCAGGTACGGTTATTATGAAAGGACAGGCAGAGGAGGCAGCCAAAGCCGGAGCAAAGTTTATGGTCAGTCCGGGTTTTAACCATGAGGTCGTTGAATACGGTATAGGGCATAACATTGCTGTGATTTCGGGATGTTCAAGTCCTACGGATGTAGAGCAGGCAATGAAGTATGGACTTCATCTTGTGAAATTCTTTCCGGCAGAGGCTGCAGGAGGGGTCAGGATGTTAAAATCTCTGTCAGGACCTTATTCCGGGATGAAGTTTATGCCTACCGGAGGAATTACGGAAGCCAACATGGGGGAATATCTGGAGCTTAAACAGGTTGCGGCCTGTGGAGGTTCGTTTATGGTACCGGAAAACCTCATCGAGAAAGGCGATTTTATCACAATCAGGGAAATGGCTAAAAAGGCGGTCCATGAGATGCTTGGTTTTGAACTTGCCCATATAGGGCTGAACATGAAGAATCGGGATGAAGCCATGCTCGCCGCCGGAATGTTTGAGTCTGTTTTTGGATTCCAGAAGAGTGAAAACGATAATTCCATTTTTGCGGGAAGTTATATTGAGGCTATGAAGAGCCCGTTTTTTGGGGAGAAAGGCCACATTGCGGTGAGGACGAACGATGCCGGAAGGGCACTAAGTTATTTTAAAAGAAGAGGTTTTTCATTCAGGGAAGAAAGCGCAGTGTATAAAATGGATGGGACCCTTGGAGCTGTCTATTTCAGAGAGGAGATCGGGGGATTTGCAGTCCATCTGGTCCAGAAATAAGGGGTGATACAATGGGAAAAATAATGACGTTCGGGGAGATCATGCTGAGACTCTCGCCTCCGGGAAACCAAAGATTCATTCAGGCCTCTTCATTTGATGTGACTTACGGCGGTACGGAAGCCAATATTGCGGCAGGGCTGTCTAATTTTGGACATGAGGTCTCCTACGTGACAAAGCTTCCGAACAATGCCGTCGGGGAATGTGCGGCAGCCGTGCTGAGGAAATCCGGAGTGGACTGCTCCGGGATCAGTTACGGCGGTCCAAGACTCGGCATTTATTTTCTGGAAAACGGAGTTTCTGTGCGGCCGTCCAGTGTAATTTATGACCGTGCAGGTTCTTCCATGGCAGAGGCGGTGCCGTCGGATTTTGACTGGAAATCCTTGCTTTCGGATGTATCCTGGCTGCATACATCGGGGATCACTCCGGTTATCAGCAAAAATGCGGCGCAGATCACTCTTCAGGCACTGAAAACAGCCAAAGAGATGGGGATTACGGTTTCCTTTGACCTCAACTACCGGGCCAAACTCTGGACAGAGAATATCCCAGAAAAGCAGGGTATCATGCGGGAACTGATGAATTATGTGGACATTTGTTTTGGAAATGCAAGGGATGCGGCGCTGGTGCTCGGATATGAAGAGGCAGGCATGGATTTTATCAGCGGAGACTATGAGGACTGTGTAGATGAAGAACATATGCAGAGAGTAAGAAGACAATATGGATTCACGTATCTGATCAGCTCTCTCAGGGAGAGCATTTCTGCTTCTGATAACAGTTATGGAGCGGAAGCTGCGGGGGATTTCGGCCTTTACCGGGGAAAACGGTATATGGTACACATTGTTGACCGGGTAGGATCAGGAGATGCGTTTGCCGCAGGGTTCATCCACGGGATCACGGAGGGCTGGACACCTCAGCGGGCGCTGGAATTTGCCACGGCATCGGCGGCACTCAAACATACGATACCCGGAGATATGAATTATGCCCGGGCAGCAGAGATTGAGACTCTGGCATCGGGCGGGGGCGCCGGCAGAGTCGTGAGATAGCATATTCATTGCCATGTGGATATATAAAATGAGGCTGGACGCTTTGATGCGTCCGGCCTCATTGTTTTATATTTCAAAGGTTTCCAAACCTTCAAACTGCATTTTATAATATTTTGCGTAGATTCCGTCCTGTTTTAACAGTTCTTTATGGGAACCCCGCTCCTGAATGGTGTGGTCATCTATGACGAGGATCTCATCGGCATGTTTGATCGTGGATAGACGGTGGGCGATGGTGATCGTCGTCCTGTTTTTAGAAAGCTCTTCCAGACTTTTTTGAATGTGGCGTTCACTTTCATTATCCAATGCACTGGTTGCCTCATCGAGAATCAGGATCGGAGGATTCTTTAAAAATACACGGGCAATCGAGATCCGCTGTTTCTGCCCGCCGGAAAGCCGGGTGCCCCGCTCTCCCACAAAAGTGTCATAACCGTCGGGAAGTTCTGTGATAAAATCGTGGATGTTTGCTTTTTTGGCAGCCTCAATGATCTCTTCCATGGAGGCCTCCGGTTTTCCGTATGCGATATTATCCCGGACAGTCCCGCCGAACAGGTAAACGTCCTGCTGAACGATGCCGATGGAATTTCTCAGGCTCTGAAGAGTCATCCTGCGAATATCCTGGCCTCCGATTGAAACGGTGCCGCCGCTCACATCATAAAATCTTGGGAGCAGGGAACAGATCGTGGTTTTTCCTCCTCCGGACGGTCCGACCAAAGCCACAGATTTTCCTGCTTCAATTTCAAATGAAACGTGGTCCAGCACTACCTCATTGTCTTCGTAGGAAAAACTTACATCCTGATAAGAAATGCTGCCGTCCGGATCGGTGATCGGTTCTGCACCCGGCAGATCCACGATCTCAGGTTCTGTCTCAATAATATCCAGGAACCTGCGGAAACCGGACAGGCCTTTCTGCATCATTTCCGTGAGTTCCACGAGGATCTGGATCGGGCTGATAAAGATACCGATGTACAGGGCATACATCGCCAGGTCTCCGGGCGTCATCTGCCCGGCGGCGATGAAGCAGCCTCCCGCTACGAGAGTCACCAGATACATGATACCCTGAAAGAAGGTATTGCCGCCCTGGAAGGTTCCCATGGCTTTGTAGTTATCCCGCTTGGACGTGAGAAAGCCTTCATTTCCCTGATGGAACTTTTCCCGTTCAATATCTTCGTTGGCAAAGGACTGTACGATCCTGATGCCGGCCAGAGAATCCTGAAGGGTTGCATTGATATTCCCGATTTTCTTCCGGTTATCCAGGAAGGTGGCCTGCATCCGTTTATTCTGGCGGGCGGAAAAGAGGATCATCAGAAGGACTACGGCTGACAGGATCAGAGCCAGCTTCCACTGGATGATGAACAGAAAGACAAATGATCCGGTGATCTTTACTACGGAAATAAATAAATTTTCCGGACCGTGGTGCGCAAACTCAGAAATATCAAATAAGTCGGACACTAACCGGCTCATCATCTGTCCTGTGTTGTTCTGGTCGTAATAGGAAAATGAGAGATTCTCATAGTGTTCAAACAGTTCCCTTCGCATATCCCGTTCCATCTGGGCGCCCATGATATGCCCCTGACAGCTTACATAATACTTGCATAATGCCTGGAGGATATAAAAGACCAGCAGAATTCCTCCAATGATAAAGATGTTTTTAAGGATCACGGAAGATTCCTTTAAAAACAGTGTATTTGTAAGGGTTCGGAGTATCTGCGGGTATGCCAGATCTACGATGCTGATGAAGGCGGCGCAGAGCAGGTCAAAAAAGAAAACAGTCTTGTAAGGACCGTAATATTTGATGAATTTTTTATAAGTATCCATAATATAAGACTCCATTCTCATAGTTAATTTCAGTGATAGTAAAGATTCTAACACAGGACAGAAAACATGTAAACAGAGAAATGTAAAATGCACTTGACATTAGATGTAAAGCGAGCTATACTAAAATTGTAAAGCAAACTATACAAAAAAGGGTGTGCATATGAAAACAAGAATTCAGGAATTGAGAAAGGATCAAAAGGTGACGCAGATGGAGTTGGCCGAATCCGTAGGAGTGACCCGGCAGACCATTATCTCTCTGGAAAACGGCAGATACAAAGCCTCGCTTGTGCTGGCCCACAAGATTGCGCAGTTTTTTGGAGTCACAATTGAGGATATTTTTATATTTGATCAGGAGGAGGAAAACTTATGATAGGATTATTTTGTGCAGGAAATGCAAGAAACGATGAGGAATACAAAAATTCAGTCAGGAAAAAACAGAGATATCTTATTTTACTGTTCATAGCGGGAGCTGCAGCGCTGGCTGTTTCACTTTTAGCGGACAGTTATTGGGAGGTTAACATCAATGAACATATGATTTCAACGTATGCGGGAGTGGGGTCCGGAGTTATGGCAGCGGCCTTGGTCCTGTGGATACGGTTTCAGCGCATATTAAAAAATCCGGAAAAGCTGAAAGCAATGCGGCTTTCCAATACTGATGAGAGAAATAAGGAGATCGGGGGAAAAGCATACAGGTTTGCATCCACGGTACTGCTCATTGGGCTGTACGGCATATGCCTGATCGGAGGCCTGTGGTACCCGATATTGATCAAGGTGGTAGGAATTCTCATGTGGATTTTCCTGATCACTTATATCATTTCCTACAAAGTATTTGAGAGGAAAATGTAAAGCAAAAGAAACATCCGGGAACAGCGGATTTGCTGCGGTCCCGGATGTTTTTTATTTGTTTTTCCCTGCTATGCAGCAGAGGTTTTTCGTTCCCATTTGCTGCTCTTAAAATAGCAAAAACCGAAAATGGCAGGCAGCAGGGAGGACAGAGCCTGCCCCAGACAGATTCCGGGAAATCCCAGTCTCAGAGGAAATGCAAACAGCCAGCTCAAAGGCAGGCGCACAATGACAGCATCGAAAAGAGCATTGATCATGGCAATATGGGAGGAACCTATACCGATGGCAAAGGAGTCAAATGTATACATTACGGCATAGGCCAGGCTGTTTGCTCCGCAGCACATCCGGAGGTACAAAATCCCGCTTTCCAGGACCTCCGGGCTCGAAGGGTCAAACAGCATAATGATGGGCTCAGCAAAGATCTGGACGATCAGGATAGAAAGCAGTGTCACCGTGACATTGAGACGGAGACCGGTCAGGGTAGTTTTTTTCACGCGCCTGATGTTATCTGCACCTATGTTTTGTCCGGCCATGGCTGTGACTGCCTGTCCGACAGCCCAGCACGGCATGCCTGCAAAAGTATTGATTTTCAGCCCGACACCGGATGCCGCTGCGGCAGCCGTGCCGAAATTGTTGAGCATGCCTGTGATCAACAGATAAGAAATATTGACAATGATCATCTGGCCGGCCGCCGGCAGACCGATTTTCATAATAACTGCCAGCTTATCGGCTTTGACCGCAAAGTGTCTGATTTTAAAATCAAAGACAAAGTTTCTGCGTTTCAGATAAATGACCGCGGTTACAAATGAAATTCCCTGAGAAAAGACGGTAGCGTAAGCCGCACCTTTCGTTCCGATCTTAAGATAAGATACCAAAAACAGATCCAGTATGACATTAACGGCAGCAGCCACTGTGACAAAACAAAGCGGACTCCTAGAATCCCCGAGGCCCTTCATGACGGAGCAGACTGCGTGATATCCAAATATAAAAATAGTTCCACAGCAGATAATCTTCATGTATGCGCATGCATCCTGCATTGCAGCGGCAGGAACCTTTAATAAGATGAAGAGAGGCCTGCAGAAAATAAGCCCCGATATAGTTATAACAAATGAAGCGATAAAGGTAACAAGAAAAAGCGTTCCGACTGTTTCCGTCTGTCCTTTTCTGTCACCGGCCCCTTTCAGCTGAGCAATCAGAACAGTCCCGCCCATAGTGATTCCCAGACAGAAAGAGTTGATGATAAAACAGATCATTGAGGCATTGCTCACAGCGGCAAGCCCTGATTGGCCCACGGTCCTTCCCACGACAAACATATCCGCAATGCTGTAAAAGGATTGGAGCAGATTAGCCCACAGGAGAGGGAGAGCAAACAGAACTAAATTTTTTGTGATATTTCCACTGGTCAGGTTTTGTTTTTCTTTCATTTTCATGTTCCTTTCAAAAACGCAGAGGACAGAACCGCAAGGTGTGCCCTCTGCTTATAAAGTCAAAAAATACAAAAGGCAGCAGACAAAACATTGTCCGCTGCCCAAATATCCTTTAATTTTTGTTTATGAAAGCATAGAAAGAAATGCCAATGAATTCATCAGCGCTTAAAATGCGTGTTCATATTTTAAGGCTCCGTACAATGTTTTGAAGAAATAAATTGTATGGAGCTATCATCAATACATAATTTTCCGAATATCATTGTACTCACCCTTTCTTTCCACTGATAAGATAACTATAAATGTCTCAGCTTTCTGTGTCAAGAGCTTCACAAAAATGCCTAAAGCTTTCGGTAACGGTTAAATGCTGCATAGATTTCCTGTTTTCGCGGCATTGCCAGATTGGATTTTACATATCCGCTGTCAAGGATCGCCGCAAGCCCTTTGTCATTGATGAGAGCTAAAAGTTCCTCTGCGATTTGGCACAGGTCTCTTTTGCCGTCGATCAGATGCAGCTGGGCATAAAGCATAGCATAGGCGAGAGCTGTTGTCTGTTCAGAGTCACAGATCTGTTCTGCATACCGCAGGTCCACGGTCTCTTTGTTGATCTGGAAGGCATCTTTTCCGAGAGTTTTTATTTTATTCCGGCCGTTTTTTGGGGATGTACGGCTGGGTTTTACGACACGGTGAAAAGAAGGGCTGTCCGGCTTTTCATTCGGAAGTGTTACCAACGGAAAGGCTTTGGACTCCTCTTTTGCAAAGTCTGTAATTTCCTTTGGCATATAACGGTCCATCTGTAAAATGTGGTCGGCAACCTGGAAATAGGCCCCGGAGCTTCCCGCCACGATGATGGAAGAAATACCGTGGTCTTCATACAGGCCCCGGACCCGCTCGATAAACGGTGTGATAGGCTCATGATCCCTGTGGACCACTCTCTGCATCAGTTCATCACGGATCATAAAGTTGGTAGCGCTGGTGTCTTCATCAATGAGGAAGAGAGAAGTTCCGGCCTCCATACTTTCAATTACATTGGCCGCCTGGGAGGTGCTGCCGCTGGCATCTTCCGTTGAGAAAGAAACTGTATCTTTTCCATTGGGAAGATTGTTGATAAACAGAGATATGTCTGTATTTTTGATGCTGCGTCCGTCTTCTGCGCGGAGTTTTACCGCTGTGTCATCGGTGATGACATATTCGCGGCCGTCACCTCTTATATGGTTGTAGACACCTAATTCCAATGCCTTCAGCAGCGTTGATTTCCCATGGTATCCCCCGCCTACGATCAGGGTAATGCCTTTTGGGATTCCCATACCGGAGAGGGGGCCGCGATGAGGAAGATTTAATGTAACTTTCAGGGAGTCCGGCGAGTGGAAGGCCACAGCCTGCCTCATCGGACGGGAGGATACACCGCTCTCCCTTGGGAGGACAGAACCGTCGGCCACAAAAGCACATAGATTCAGCTTGGGAAGCTGGTCCCGGATATATTTTTGATCTTCGGCAAGGCTTAACACATCTTCGAGGGCGCCTGCGTTAAGCTTCTTATAATAGAAGGAAGACAAAACGCATTCGGGGAGAAAATCAAACAGGATTTTGATCAGCTCAAAAGCGGCGATGGTCCGGCCTCTGGCGGGAAAGCCGATCTCAAAATGGACAGAGATATCACCGGACTCGGGATGGATGGACAGGGCGGTCCGTTCCAGAATCTCCTGTCCGCATCTGCTGACGGAAATGAGTCCGCTTTTTCCAGAACCCTTTGCCTTAAAATTATAGGATTCCAGTTTCCCTCCGAAAACGCGGGTCAGATAGTCCTGCAGTGCGATCCGCTTATGGGGCAGATCAAACAGCCGGGAAGGAAATCCCGCGTTTCTGCCGGAAATACTGATGCTCACTTTGGAAGGGGAGGCAAAGGGATCTCCCTGTACATGGTCAATATGCAGGGTATAGCCGCCGAACCGGTAGCTCCCTCTGGTGTCTTTATAGGCAGGATAGCCTTTATGGTCGATGCGCTCTAACAGCGATCTTAAATCATCTGAAGTCTTCATACGTTCTATCACCTTTCAAAATATGAGTTTTTCTCCATTATCTCCAGTCGGCTCTTAACAGGCCGCCTTCCGATAATAAAGAAAAACTATCGCAGATGGCACCTTTTGTCTCGATGTAGCCTGCTCCAGCAGACATTACATCCATTTTCTACATGATTGGAGTGAGGCATTCTAAGAGCCGAACGGAAATCATGTGGAAAATGTCATCATAAGTATCCCACGATTATTTCAGTCAGTCAATCTGGTCCAAGTATTTTTTTCTTTCAATGGCAAACACTGTGTGCAGTTGATATAATAGATGAAAGGAGGATTGGCCAATGGAAATTGATAGAGTCTGGGCAGTTTATTTCAGCGCCACAGATACAACAAAAAAAATTGTGACGGTTTTAGCCGGGGAGGCGGCCCGGACACTGCGTGCAGAGTACTGTGAATATGACTTTACGCTGCCTGCTGCAAGAAAGGATCTTCTTGTTTTTGGACCGCGTGATCTTGTGATCTTCGGGACACCGGTATATGCGGGCAGAGTGCCCAATGTTCTGCTTGGCTTTCTGCAGGAGCATCTCAAGGGCAGTCATGCCTGTGCGGTGCCGGTTACGGTTTACGGCAACAGAAACTATGACGATGCCCTGATCGAGCTTCGGGATCTTTTAGAGCAGAGCAGGTTTCATACTGTGGCAGCGGCAGCCTTCGTGGGTGAACATTCTTTTTCGGAAATCCTGGGCAGTGGACGGCCGGACAACAGGGATGTGAGCCTTATAAGGGAGTTTGCATTTGGACTCTGTGAACGTTTGAGGAGGACTGAAAAAGAAGATTACAGCTGTCCGGTATACGTGAAAGGCACCCGGAAGCCATACAGGGGATATTACCAGCCCAGGGACAGAAAAGGAAATTTCATTGACATCAGAAAAGTAAAGCCCTTAACCTCCGGGGAGTGTGACGGCTGTGGGATTTGTGCAAAAGTCTGTCCCATGGGTTCTATACGGCGTGAGGATGTTGGCACAGTGGACGGGATCTGCATCAAATGCGGGGCCTGTATCAAGAAGTGCCCGAAACATGCAAAATATTATGAGGATGAAGGATATCTGTACCATAAGACGGAATTGGAAGAACAGTATACAACAAGGGCTGAGCCTGAGATTTTTTTCTGAATACATAACGGGAGGAACGGATGATTAAAAATGTGATATTTGATATAGGAAATGTTCTTGCAGATTTTGGGTGGGAGAGATTATTTTTGAGGCTGGGTTTTGAAGGAGAAGTATTTGAGCGTATGGCTGATGCGACCGTGAGAGGGCCGTACTGGGTAGAGTTTGACCGGAGCCGCATGCCGGACCGGGAAATTATAGAAGGATTCTATTCGCTGGCGCCGGAATATAAAGATCAGATTGACCTGCTCTATGAGCACATTCATGAGATGACCGAAGAATACTCTTATGCATCAAGCTGGATCAGGGAGTTGAAAGCGGCGGGTTATTCCGTGTATATTCTGAGCAATTACGGAAAGACAGCCTTTGAGAATAGGGAGAAGCCATTTTCATTTATCACAGAGGCGGACGGAAAGGTCATATCCTTTGAGGCATTGTCTGTAAAGCCGGAGCGGAAGATTTTTAAGGTTTTGGAAGATAAATATGGAATCTGCCCGGAAGAGTCGGTTTTTATTGACGACCTGGAAGAAAATATTCTTGCGGCAGAAAAATATGGATACAAGGGGATTGTATTTGAAAGCAGGGAACAGACGAAAGAGAAACTTGCAGAACTCGGTATCTGAAAATAAGGATTGTGCCGGGTATACAATATGATTTATAATCATATAACAATAATCTGCGATAAGAGAGGAGGAGCCTTAGATGAAAGATAGTTCTGTGATGAAAAGAATTCTGCTTTTTATAGTTGTGCTGTCTTTGGGTTTGTTTTCTTCTCTCTATGTGTATTCCCGTGTACTTCACAGCAATCTGGAAAATGAAGTGATAAGTTCACTTCACGAGGTATCAGGCCAGAGTGTCAAGATTCTGAGAAAAGAGATTCTCAGTGAGATTAATCTTTTGGATGGGATCTCCAATGAGATCAGTGAAAAGAGGCTGAAAGATCCGAAGAAGCTCGCAGAGAGCTTTCAGAAAGTTACAGAGAAGTATCAGTTTAAGCGGATGGGCATCATCCTTGTCAATGGAAAAGTCTACACAAGTGACCGCAAAGAAGGCAATCTTTCAGACAGGGAATACTTTCAGTCAGGATTAAAGGGGATTTCTTCGATTTCCGGGACGCTGACCGACCGTCTGGACCCCCAAAGGCCCAAAATCAACGTTTACAGTACCCCGATCATCCGGAACAAGAAAGTACTGGCCGTACTGTATGCGGCTTACCGTACGGATGACTTTAAGAAAGCTCTGTCGATTTCCACCTACTACGGGGAAGGATATACATACGTTGTAAAAAGGGACGGAGATGTAGTGGTCGACTCAGACAACAAGAATAGTTTTCAGAGAATGACCAATATTTTCAAAGCCCTTCAGTCCGCTTCAGACCAAAATATACAAGCTTCTCATAAGTTAAAGTACGCATTAAAAAAGCAAAAAGAAGGTTATATTGAGTTTATAAACAAAGAAAAAAAATATATGTATTATACCCCCACCGGGATTAATGACTGGTATCTCCTGACAGTTGTGCCTATGGAAGTTGCCAACACAAAAACTATGAACATCATGAAGCTGAACTATGTGCAGTCAGGAATCGTTGTTGCGGTCTTCCTTCTTCTTTTGATTTATATTGTCAGATCTGAAAAGAAGAAACAGACAAGACTCATGGAAATCGCCTACACGGATGTCATAACAGGTGGAGATAATTATAAGGCCTTCTGTCTGAAAGCAGAGAACGCACTTGAAAAGGATACGGCAAAAATGGCGCTTCTTTGCATGGATATTGACCGGTTTAAGCTAGTCAACGACCTGTTCGGATTTAAAATGGGAGATGAGATCATACGTCTCATATGGAAATTATGGGGCGATATGCTCTGCGAAGGTGAGCTGGCTGCACACAGGGAAGCAGACCGGTTTGTGGCACTCATGCATTATCACTCCGAAGGAGAACTGCTCAAGAGACTGGATAAGTTCTGCAGCCAGATCCGGAAGATAAAGAATATGAACTACAAAATAAAGCCGAGCATCGGTATTTATCTTGTGTCTGACCGGAGCATGTCCGTGGATTCCATGTCAGATATGGCGCTTATTGCTCAGGCTACGGTAAAAAATCAGATCCACAGCTACTACGCTTTCTATAATGAAGAACTGAAAAGCAGGATCATTCACAACAAAGAGATGGAAGACAGGATGGAGACTGCTCTTGCCCATCATGAATTCTGTGCTTATTTCCAGCCCAAGTATGATACAGAGACAAAAGAACTGGCAGGAGCGGAGGCACTGGTGCGGTGGAACACCGGGGACGGCAGGATTATTCCGCCGACGGATTTTATTCCTGTGTTTGAGGAAAATGGACTGATTGTGGGACTGGATGAATTTATGTTCCGGGAAGTCTGCCGGCAGCAGAGGGAGTGGATCGACCAGGGACGAAGGGCCGTGCCGGTATCGGTCAATCTGTCCCGGTATAATATTTTTTATAGTTCGTTTATTAACAAATATCAGGATATCCTCAGAGAGTATGAGATCTCTCCGAAGCTGGTCCCGCTGGAGATTACGGAAAGTGTCATGTCAGAGGATGAGGTGCTGCTGAGAAATATTATAGATGAACTTCACAGTATTGGTTTTTCTGTGCTTATGGATGACTTTGGAACGGGCTACTCTTCCATGACAATGCTTGGCTCCATGCCGATTGATGTGCTGAAGCTTGATAAAAGCTTTGTGGACGATATCGGGGACAGCAAAGGAGAGAAGATCATAAGAAGCATTATCGATCTGTCGAGGGGCCTGGGCATCCGTCTCACGGCAGAGGGAGTCGAGACAGAGGAGCAGTATGAGTTTTTGAGGAAGATGAAGTGCGATGAAATCCAGGGCTATTATTTTGCAAAGCCAATGCCGGGCTCTGATTTTCAGGCATTATTGAATACGGAAAAATAAAGTACAGAAAAATATACAATAATTTTAAAAAAAAATGAAATTTCCTCTTCCATTTTGGGGCCAGACGTAATATAATAGCAAAAGCGGGGCATGGCTCAGCTTGGTAGAGCGCGTGGTTCGGGACTACGAGGTCGCAGGTTCAAATCCTGTTGCCCCGACTGCTGAAAGCATCAGACGAAGGTCTGGTGCTTTTTCATTTTCAAAGAAAAGTTCTGAGCCTTTCCCACTTTGTTTTTTGAAAATCCTGGTGCCCCTTGTTATCTTTTTTTTCACGTCGTATAATAGTATTTTGTGGGGCAGACTGTTTTCTGCCGTTCAGAACAAAGAAAAATAGGGAGAATTATTTTATATGAAGAAGAAAAAATTAGGCCTGCTGACCCGGCTGCTGATCGGAATCACAGCGGGTATGCTGATCGGCTCTGCCGGAGATATATTTGGCGTCGGGGATACGTTTATCTTTAAAGGCGTAATCCGTCTTTTTGTTACTTTTACTACATTATTCAGTACATTTTTAAATTTTATTATTCCGCTGCTGATCCTTTCTTTTGTGGCCGTAGGACTGGCCGACCTGGGTAAGAAGGCCAACAAGCTGTTTGGGGTAACTCTTCTGCTCGCATACGCATCTACGGTGATCGCAGGGATCAGTGCTTTTTTTGTGGGAAAGGCACTTCTTCCTTCACTGATTCACCGGATCACTGGCAGTGAGATTCAGACCAGATCTTTTGAAGCCATTTTTGCGATCCAGGCTGACCCGGTGTTCGGAGTTATGACGGCTCTGATCCTGGCATTCCTTTTGGGACTTGGAATCGCAAACAGTAAAAATGATACGCTGCTGCTCTGTTTAAAAGATCTTCAGGAGATCATCACCAAGACATTAAACAAGATCATCATACCAATGATCCCATTTTACGTGGCAGGGCTGTTCAGTAAAATAGCAGCCGAAGGGAAGCTGCTTCCGACCATAAAGATGTTTGTTAAACTGTATGTGATGATCCTGATCTTTCAGTGGCTTTACATTGCATTTCAGTTTTTGATATCCACACTGTTTACGAAGGAGAATAAGTTTAAGAATTTAAAAGGCATCGCGCCGGCGTATTTTACGGCACTGGGTACACAGTCTTCTGCATCCACGATCCCGGTAAACCTTGAAAGCAGTAAGGACAGCGGTGTTTCAGAAGATATTGCAGACTTTGTCATCCCGTTATGTGCAACGATCCATCTCTCCGGAGATACGATCTGTCTGGTGATCGGTTCCATGGGCATAATGCTCGCCAACGGACTGACACCGACATTGTCCATGTTCCTGCCGTTCATTTTTATGCTGGGTATTACTATGGTGGCAGCTCCGGGAGTTCCCGGAGGCGGAGTCATGGCGGCTCTGGGCCTCATCAAATCTATGCTTCATTTTACAGATCCGATGAGCCAGCTGATCATTTCTCTTCACTTTTCCCAGGACAGCTTTGGGACGGCCTGCAATATAACGGGAGATCAGGCAATCGCTTATATGGTCGACAGCATCGACAGAAAAAACGGAGAAAAGAAATAGGGGATGGAAAAAAGAGAGGTACTTTTTACCAACAAGGATTTGAAAAAACTAATCATTCCGCTGATCATCGAACAGCTTCTGACGGTGACCGTGGGTCTTGCCGATTCCATTATGATCTCCAGTGTGGGAGAGGCGGCGGTCTCAGGGGTATCTCTGGTGGACAGCATCATGATTCTTCTCATCAACATGTTTTCGGCACTGGCCACCGGGGGAGCCGTGGTGGCAGGCCAGTATCTGGGACAGAAAAAGCATGTGATGGCCTGCAAGACCGCAGATCAGCTGATCTTATTTATCTCAGCTCTGGCTTTGGTGATCATGGCGGGTATTTATGCTATGAGAGGCTTTATCCTTCACGGAGTTTTTGGGGCTATTGAGCCGGCCGTTATGCACAGTGCGGAAGTTTATCTTCTGATCGTGACAGCGTCGATTCCGTTTCTGGCAGTTTACAACGGATGTGCGGCCTTGTTCAGGACTATGGGGAACTCAAAGACAGCCATGCAGATGTCACTCTTTATGAATGCCATTAATATCATAGGCAACGCTGCCCTGATCTACGGTGTGGGAATGGGCGTGGAAGGAGCGGCAATTCCTACGCTGGTATCCCGGGTAATCGCTGCGGCAGTGATTCTTGTGCTTTTGAAAAACAGGAATCAGGCAGTCCATATCAGCAGAAATTTTCATTTCAAATTCAAAGGCTTTTTGGTCAGCAGAATTTTGAAGATCGGCGTCCCCAACGGAGTGGAAAACAGTATGTTTCAGCTTGGAAAGATCCTTGTTTTAAGTCTGGTGGCCGGGTTTGGGACCGCATCTATCACGGCCAATGCGGTTAGCAACATGGTGGCTATGTTTGAGATCATCCCGGGAATGGCCGTAGGGCTTGCAGTGCTGACGGTTGTATCCAGATGTGTAGGTGCCAGCGATTATGAGGCGGCCCGGTATTATACAAAAAAACTGTTAAAGATCGCATACGCTTCCCTGATTGTGTTTAACCTGTTCATTGTTGCCATGCTTCCCGTGATCATCCGGGCATATCATCTGTCGCCGGAGACCGCGGCCATTACGAGGAAGATCCTGCTGTACCACACGCTGTGCTGTGTGACAGTCTGGCCGGTTTCCTTCACTTTGCCCAATACTCTCAGGGCGTCCAATGATGTAAAGTACACGATGGTCACCGCGATTATTTCCATGTGGATCTTCCGGATCTTTTTCAGCTTTGTCCTCGGCAAATGGCTCGGATGGGGAGTGTTTGGAGTCTGGGTGGCAATGACACTGGACTGGGCTGTACGGGCCGTGCTTTTCTTTATCCGGTACATAAGAGGTAAGTGGCAGTACAGGACGATTTAACTTGACAAGGATGAGACAATCGTGTAAATTAATAGATATAAGCTATTGGTTTGATAGACAAAAGTTATTAATTCAGAACGAAAGCATCAATATCAGGAGATTCTCATGTCAGCAAAAGGTAAAATGACAAATACATATGGTTTTTCATTTTATTTCTGGGGTTATTATTTTAATCCCGGCTTTTTGCGCTACAATGAATCATCTCCTGAAACCCGGTAGAAACATCGTCGGTAAAGTTCATTTTTAGGACCTGTATTCTTGTAGTGGGATACAGGTCCTTTTTATTTACCGTATTGCAGCAGTCAAGGCAAATATCCATTTTATTTTCAAGGAGGAAAAATTCAATGATCATTATTTTAAAGAGTGACGCCAGGAAGCAGCAGATAGAGGCATTAAAGGAGGAGATGGTATCCCAGGGTTTTGCCATTCATGAATCCGCAGGAATTAATACACAGCTTTTAGGGCTGATTGGGGATACCTCCAAGGTCGATGTGGACCACGTGATGGCAAATGACATTGTGGAGACCGTGCAGCGGATTCAGGAACCATACAAGAAGGCAAACAGGAAGTTTCACCCGAATGACACGGCTGTAGATATTGGAGGAGTAAAGATAGGCGGGGGAGAGTTTCAGGTGATTGCCGGGCCGTGCTCTATTGAAACGAAAGAGCAGATGACAGAAGTGGCACAGAAGGTAAAGGAAGCAGGAGCAGGTCTTCTGCGCGGAGGAGCATTTAAGCCGAGGACGTCACCTTACGCTTTCCAGGGACTCCACGATGAGGGGCTCAAGCTTTTGCTGGAGTCTAAAAAAGCCACGGGTCTTCCTGTGGTGACAGAGATCATGGATGCCAGCCACCTTTCACTGTTCGAGGACGTGGACCTGATCCAGGTGGGAACAAGAAATATGCAGAACTTTGAACTGCTGAAAGAACTTGGTAAGATTGACAAACCGGTTCTTTTAAAGAGAGGGATGGCCTGCACCATAGACGAATGGCTTATGAGTGCCGAGTATATCATGGCAGGGGGAAACGAGAATGTGATTTTGTGTGAGCGGGGGATCAGAACTTACGAGACTGCGGTGAGAAACACACTGGATCTGTCGGCTATTCCGATGATTAAGAAGAAATCTCATCTGCCGGTCATCGTAGATCCTTCTCACGCCACAGGCATCCGTTTCATGGTAGAGCCTATGGCTCTTGCCGCCATCGCAGCGGGTGCTGACGGCCTGATGGTAGAGGTACACAATAATCCGGCGAAAGCGCTCTGCGACGGACCGCAGTCACTGACACCGGAAGAATTTGACCATATGATGCAGAAGGTGACGAAAACAAGAGACTTCTTTCAAAATTTATAATCTTTTGTTATACTGGTTCCAGACTTATTTGAAAAGAAAAGGAATCAGGACAAAGGAGCAGCAAAATGAAAGTAATCGTCGGACTGGGCAATCCCGGAAGGCAGTATGAACGGACCAGACATAATATCGGCTTTGCAGCCATTGATTATATTGCCGGGAAAAACCAGATAGAAATTTCTTCAAAAAAGCATAAGGCACTCATCGGAAGCGGATACTTAGGAGGGCAGAAAGTACTGCTTGTAAAGCCGCAGACCTTTATGAACTTAAGCGGGGAGAGCCTCCGGGGAGTCATGGACTTTTACAAGCTGGAGCCTTCAGACTTTATCGTAATATTCGATGACATTTCTCTGGATGTGGGGCAGCTCAGGATCAGGAGAAAGGGAAGCGCCGGAGGCCATAACGGGATCAAGAGCATTATCAGCCATCTGGGAAGCATGGATTTTCCGCGGATAAAAATAGGCGTGGGAGAAAAGCCCAAGGGATACGATTTGACAGATTATGTGCTGGGCCATTTCTCCAAAGGTGAGATAGAAATTTATGATGATGTGTTTCCGGATGTGGACGATGCGGTAAAACTTATGGTGATGGATGACATATCCGGGGCAATGAACCAATATAATAAAAAAGCGAGGAAGTAACCGCAGCAGAAAGTAAGGAATGAGACGTGTTAGATCATATTTTTGAGAATGATGCAGTGTTTGAACAGATAAAAACAGGCCTTGAGAACAATCAGGGCCCTGTTTTAGTGTCCGGATGCACGGACGGGGCAAAAGCCCATCTGGTCAGTGCACTGAGAGGAAAAAAGAAGCGCGGCAGCTATAAAGTGATCGTGACAGCAGATGAGAATAAGGCCAAGGAGTGGGTGGAAAACTATCGGTTCTTCGGAGAAGACGCCGTCTACTTTCCTGCCAAAGACCCGCTGTTTTACAGCGCTGACGTCCACGGAAATGCCATCGCAAAAGAGCGGCTCAGGGGGATCGAGAGTATTATCAAGGGACAGGGAGGCGTCTTTGTCCTGTCTGTCGACGCCCTGATGGACCGGGTTGTACCTCTTGCGGAGATCAAGAAAAACCGGGTGATGATCAGCCTGGAGACAGAGGTTTCCGAACAGGATATTACGAAAAAATTTACCGCTATGGGGTATGAGAGGACTCCGTTTGTAGAGGCGGCCGGAGAATTTGCGGTCAGAGGCGGGATCGTCGACATTTATCCGTTTACTTCGGACTGTCCGTACAGAATTGAACTCTGGGGGGAAGAGGTCGATTCGATCCGCAGTTTTGATGCCCAGAGTCAGCGGTCCATTGAAGAAGTAAAGAGTCTGACTGTCTATCCTGCCACGGAGATTGTTTTAAGCGAAGAACGGATCTCACAGGGACTGAAAAAGATCGAGGCCGAATATCAGGATTTGAAAGAGACGTTTCATAAAGCCTTTGAGACGGACAAAGAGGTCAGACTCACGAAGGAATACCAGAGGATCAGAGAAGAACTCTCGGAACTTTCCATGCTCATCGGAGTGGAAGGATATCTGCCGTATTTTTATGACCGGCTGGTGTGTTTTCTCGACTATTTCCCGAAAGATACCGCGGTCTATGTGGATGAGCCGCAGCATGTGGAAGAGAGAGGACGGGGCTTTTTCCTGGAGTTTACGGAGAGCATGAAAAGCCGTCTGGAGGCCGGATATCTGCTGCCTGGACAGATGGACACGGTAGCTTGTTTTGAGGAGGCGCTGAACCGTCTGCTGAAACAGCCGGTGGCCTTTTTATCTTCACTGGCATCTGAAGTGAAGGCAGCGAAGGTGACAGACACGTTTTTCATAGAGACAAAGTCGGTACAGTCCTATAACAACAGCTTTGAACAGCTGATCAAGGATCTGAAAAGATATCAGAAAAAAGAATATCGGATTCTTGTTGTCTCCCCTTCGGTAACCAGGGCAAAGCGCCTGGCCGAGGATATGAGAGACAGCGGGCTGACTGTCACATACGATAAGAAACCTTCAGAAGATATGGTTCCCGGACAGATCGTTATCACGCCGGGCAAATTAAAGAGCGGCATCGAATATCCGGAGACGAAATGGGTGCTGATCTCCGAGAGTGATATCTTCAGCGGAAGGAAAGAAAAACGCAGGAAGAAAGCCGCCTTTAAGGGAAAAGGAGAGAAGATAAAGAACTTCGCGGATATTTCCATCGGCGACTATGTAGTTCATGAAAAGCACGGCGTTGGAATCTACCGGGGTATTGAAAAAATCACCGTAAACAACGTCGAGAAGGATTATATCAGCATCGAGTATAAAGGCGGGGACAATCTATTCATCCTTGCCTCTGCTCTGGACCAGATCGCAAAATATGCCAGCGCCAATGCAAAGAAGCCCCGGCTTAACAAGCTGGGAGGCAATGAGTGGAAGAAGACTACCAAGCGGGTCAAAGGCCAGGTGCGGGAAACCGCCAAAGAGCTGGTGGAGCTGTATGCGGTCCGCCAGGCCAAAGAAGGGTATGTCTATGATAAAGATACAGTTTGGCAGAGAGAGTTTGAGGAAATGTTTCCTTATGAGGAAACGCAGGACCAGCTCAATGCCATAGAGGATGTGAAGCGGGACATGGAGAGCACCAAAATCATGGACCGGCTCATCTGCGGGGATGTGGGATACGGAAAGACGGAAGTTGCCATCCGGGCGGCTTTCAAGGCTGTAACCAACGGAAAACAGGTGGCATATCTGGTGCCCACTACGATCCTTGCCCAGCAGCACTACAATACATTCTGTGAGCGCTTTCAGAATTATCCGATGACTGTCAGGGTGATGTCCAGATTCTGTACTCCCAGGGAACAGAAAGAGACGATGGAAGGCCTGAAAAAAGGAATCGTGGATGTGGTCATCGGGACACACCGGCTTCTTTCCAAAGATGTGAAGTACAAAGACCTGGGACTTTTGATCATCGATGAAGAACAGCGTTTCGGCGTGGGACATAAAGAGAAGATCAAGACAATGAAGAAAGATGTGGACGTGCTTTCTCTCTCCGCAACACCGATTCCCAGGACGCTGCATATGAGTCTGATCGGGATCAGGGATATGAGCATTTTGGAGGAACCTCCCCACGACCGGAGAGCGATCCAGACTTATGTGATGGAGTATAACGAGGAGCTTGTAAAAGAGGCAGTCCACCGGGAAATGACGAGAGGCGGTCAGGTATACTATGTATATAACCGGGTCAACAACATTGCGGAGATCACGAGTGAGCTACAGAAACTCCTGCCAAATGCAAAAGTGGCCTTTGCCCACGGACAGATGCGGGAAAGAGAGCTTGAAAATATTATGATGCAGTTCATGGAAAAGGAGATCGACGTACTCGTCTCCACGACCATCATTGAGACCGGGCTGGATATACCGAACGTGAACACGATGATCATCCATGATGCCAACCAGCTGGGACTTTCCCAGCTATATCAGCTCAGGGGGCGTGTCGGACGCTCCAACAGGAACGCATTTGCATTTTTAATGTACAAAAGGGACACTTTATTAAAAGAGACAGCGGAGAAAAGACTCCAGGCGATCCGGGAATTTACGGACCTGGGATCGGGATACAAGATCGCCATGCGGGATCTGGAGATCCGGGGAGCAGGAAATCTTTTGGGAGAAGAGCAGTCCGGCCATATGGAAGCGGTGGGATATGATCTGTACTGTAAGATGCTCAACGACGCGGTGCTGAGGCTGAAAGGAGAACTTTCAGAGGATACTGATTTTGACACGACACTGGATCTGAACATCGATGCCTTTCTTCCATCTGCCTATATCAGAAACGAAGTGGAGAAGCTGGAGCTTTACAAGCGGATATCTGCCATCGAGACGAAGGATGAGCTGGAAGATATGCAGGATGAGCTCCTGGACCGTTTCGGGGATCTGCCGGCAGCGGTAGTCAATCTGCTCCATATCGCCCTGCTGAAGTCGATGGCTCACCATGCCTATATGACCGATGTAAAACAAAAGGGAGAGAAAGTATCCTTTGAGATGAATCCGGAGGCAAACGTGCAGGTAGAGAAGATCCCGGATGTGCTGAGCGAATTTCCGAAGGAACTCTCCGTCAGTGCCGGGGAGCATCCCGTATTCGTACTGGATCTTTCATCCGCGAAGAAAAGCGCATGGCTATCAAAGATTGAACATTGTGTGAACTCATTGGATGCGTTGATTATCAGATCGTAATGTAGTATAATCCAAAATGGAAATAAATTAAACGGAGGAAACGAAGAATGAAACGTGTAGCGAAGAAGATCGTATGTCTTGCGGCGGTTATGGCTTTGTGCGCGGCCTTATTAGCGGGCTGTAAGAAGCAGGATGACAAGACGCTGTTTGAATATGCAGGAAATGAGGTGACCTATAAGGAAGCCCATGTATATGCCAGAATCATGCAGTACAGCGCAGAGCAGCAGTACGCATCTTATCTGGGAGATAAACTGTGGTCTACCCAGGTCGGCACCGACAAAAAGGGCAAAAAGATCACAATGCAGGATTCTATTAAAGACAATGTCATCAACCAGATCAAGACTGTAAAAGTACTGGCTGACCACGCAGATGACTACAAGGTAAAGCTAACTTCCGATGAGAAGAAACAGCTGGACGAATCCGTCAAATCTTTTACTAAAAATGAACTTGGAAAACGTGTGATGAAGGTGACCGGGGCAGATAAAGATTACATCAAAGAGATCCAGCAGGAAAACCTGATTGCCCAGAAGGTTATGAATGCGATCATCGAAAAGGCAGATGTGAAAGTGACAGACGACGAAGCGAAGACCGTAAAAGTATACAAGCTTGTTTTTACAACGAAGAAAACAGACAGCAAGACCGGCAAAGAAGTAAATATGACTGCAAAAGAAAAGGCAGCTCAGTTAAAGAAAGCCAAAGAAGCATTAAAGGCGATCAAGAAAGGCCAGAGCGTCAAGGCAGTAGCCAAAAAGTATAAAGTCGATACAGACAACGAAGAAAGCTACACAAAGGGAAAAGCAGTTCTCGGAACAAAGTTTGAAGATGCGGCTTCCAAATTAAAGAAGAATCAGGTCAGCGGCGTAGTCGAGACAGACGATGCGTATGTCATCATCAAGATGCTCAACCCGAATGTAAAGAGTGAGCTTGCCACATCCAAGAGTACGCTTCTGCAGGAAAAACAGCAGGAAGCATACCAGAAGGTATATAAAAAGTGGACGAAGGATGCAGACAAGAAGTGGGACGATGACAAGAGCATCGATCAGGAACTGTGGAAAAAGATCACATTTAAGTATAAGGCAACGACCACAGCTACCGAAAAGACGACCACAGAAGCCACAACCACAGCAAAGCAGAAAGCAACGACAGAGAAGAAAAAGTAATACAGCTCTTTGTGAAAGGCAGCCCATGATCCGGCTGCCTTTTTCGTAAAGATTTGAGAAAAGGAGGCAGTGTATGGAATTTCAGATCGGTGATGTAATCAAGATGAAAAAACCTCATCCGTGCGGGAGCAGCGAGTGGGAGATATTGAGGGTCGGCATGGATTTTCGGCTGAAATGTATGGGCTGCGGACGTCAGGTGATGGTGTCCAGGAAGCTCGTGGAGAAGAATTTCAGGGGATTTGTGAAAAAAGCTTGCGGTTAAAAGGAATTTATGGTAACATATCAACTTGTGATATATAAATTTATCCTTGCTCTTGGCAGAAGATCAAGAGCCGAAAAGACCAGAAGGAGGTGCAGATAACATGAGTAAATATGAACTCGCATTAGTCGTGAATGCTAAGATCGAAGACGAAGCAAGAGCGGAAGTAGTGGAAAAAGCAAAAGCTATGATTACAGAAGCAGGAGCTGAAATCACGAATGTCGATGAATGGGGAAAGAAGCGTTTAGCTTACGAGATCCAGAAGATGAAAGAAGGATACTACTACTTCATCCAGTTCGATGCAGAGACAGAAGTTCCGGCTGTTTTAGAAGAAAAACTTCGAATTACAGAAAATGTATTACGTTATTTAGTCGTAAAACAGGATGCCTAACACTTTGGTAGGCAGGAGGAATCCAATATGAATAAAGTGATTTTGATGGGCCGTCTTACCAGAGACCCGGACGTGAGATACTCACAGGGTGAGAGAGCGACGGCAGTTGCAAGATATACTTTAGCTGTAAACAGGAGATTCAAGAGGGATGGCGAACCGGATGCAGACTTTGTCAACTGTGTCGCATTTGGACGTGCCGGCGAATTTGCCGAGAAGTATTTCCGCCAGGGAATCAAGATTGTCATCTCAGGAAGAATCCAGACAGGCAGTTACACCAACAAGGACGGAATCAAGGTCTATACCACCGATGTTATTGTAGAAGAACAGGATTTCTGCGAGAGCAAAGCGGCAACGGACCAGTATAACGGAGGAGGAATGCAGACAGCAAATCCTTCGAAACCGCCGCAGCCGAGCCAGGCCGCAGGAGACGGTTTTATGAACATTCCGGACGGATTGGAAGAGGAACTGCCATTTAGTTAAATTAGGAGGTTTAATCATGGCTTATAATAGAGGTGATTCTCCGAACAGGAGAAGAGGCGGACGCAGAAGAAGAAAAGTATGTGCATTCTGTACAGAAGCCGATGCCGTTATCGATTACAAAGACGTAGCGACATTAAAGAAATATGTTTCTGAGAGAGGCAAGATCCTGCCGAGACGTATCACAGGAACATGTGCAAAGCATCAGAGAGCTGTCACAAGCGCGATCAAAAGAGCAAGACATCTCGCTTTAATGCCTTACACACAGGACTAATAAAAGACAAGCCGCCGTATCCCTATGGATATGGCGGTTTTTTTGACCTTGCCTGCCAGTCATGCTATAATGAAAAATACAATATTTGAATCCGAGGTTTAAGGAGCCGTATCATGAAAAATAAGAATACAAGTATAAGCGTCAGCAAAGATATTGTCTGGCCCGTTCTGGCCGGACTGTTGTTTTTGATGGCAGACATTCTGGTGTTTTCCATTGACGTGAAGTCCGGGATCATCCTGGCCTGTTTTGTACTGATCTTCTTTTTGTTTTCCGTGATCTATTATCCGTATTATAAGAAGAAGATGACACAGGAGACGATGGACTTTCTATTTGAGCAGAGCCGGGTCCAGAACCATTTGATCAAAGAGCTGCCTCTTCCCTATGTGCTGATCGGCGGGGACGGGGATATCATGTGGTATAATCAGGCATTTGAAAAGATTTTGGACGGGAAGAACATTTCCAAGCTTCAGCAGATGTTCCCCGAACTGGACAAGAACCTGCTTCCGTCGGAGATGAATCACGCAGTCTCCCATGTGAAGAGAGAGAGCCGGGAAAAGGATCAGGATAAGACCTGCTTTTACAAAATCGAATTCGTGAGGATCCAGATGGACAGTCTCATTGATGAGGAGACAGAGAGCAAGTCAAAACAGTGGCTCAGAGACCAGTCGATGATTGCCGCCTATATCTTTGACCAGACCATGCTCAAGATGTATATGGAGCAGAACGAAAATCAGCGGATGGTGGTCGGACTGATCTACATTGATAATTATGAGGAACTTCTGGACAACGTGGATGAAGTAAAACAGTCCATGCTTCTGGCGCTGACAGACCAGAAGATCAATAAATTTATTCAGAATATTTCCGGCATTGTGAAAAAGACGGAGAAAGATAAGTATTTGATTATCTTTCAGCAAAAGTATCTGGAGAAAGTCAAGGCAGGGAAGTTTCACATTTTGGAGGAAGTTAAGAGTATAAATCTTGGAAGCAGCGGTAATATGACGCTGAGCATCAGCCTTGGGATCAATGGTCAGAGTTACCAGGAAAACTATGAGGCCGCATGCACGGCTATGGACCTGGCTCTTGGACGGGGCGGCGATCAGGCGGTGATCAAAGACGGCGAGGATATTTCCTATTACGGGGAGAACGCCGCCGTAGTTGAGAAGAATACGAGAGTTAAAGCCAGAGTCAAGGCCCACGCATTGAGAGAACTTCTTGAGTCGAAAGAAAATGTAGTTATTATGAGCCATAAAATACCCGACCCGGATGCCATGGGGGCTGCGGTGGGATTATACCGCCTGGGGCTTTCATTGGGCAGAAAGGCCCACATCGTCATGAACGAGGTGACAATTTCCGTGCGACCGATCATGGAAGAACTGCTGTCGTGTGAGGAATACGACGAGGACATGTTTATCTCCAGCGATACGGCCAGGGAGATCACGGATGACAACACCCTGCTGATCGTTGTGGACGTAAATCACGCAAGCTACACCGAGTGTGAAGATCTGCTGGAACAGACCAATACAATCGTCATCCTGGACCACCACAGAAAGGGAAAAGAGACGATCAAGTATCCGGTTCTCTCTTATATTGAGCCTTACGCTTCTTCCACCTGTGAGCTGGTGGCGGAGGTGCTTCAGTATATCACTACGAAACCAAAACTTCTCCCGGTGGAAGCCAATGCCATGTACTTCGGCATGCTGATCGATACCGATAACTTTGTCAATAAGACAGGGGTACGGACATTCGAGGCGGCGGCGTTTCTGAAGCGGAGCGGGGCAGATTTAAATAAAGTGCGGAAAATGTCCAGGACCAGTATGGATTCTTACAGAATCCGAGCGAAGGCGGTGAGTGATGCTGAGATTATGTATGGTTCCTTTGCCATTGCCACTCTGGTGGGGATTGGCATCGACAGTCCGACGGTGGTCGGGGCCCAGGTGGCCAATGAACTTTTAGACATTGACGGGATCAAGGCATCCTTTGTGCTGACCGGCGTGGAAGAGCGGGTCTATGTCAGTGCCAGATCCATTGACGAGGTGAATGTACAGAAGATTATGGAGCAGTTCGGAGGAGGAGGCCATCTGACCGTGGCTGGTGCCCAGATGGTGGATGTGTCCCTGTATGACGCAAAACAGATCATCAAGGGGACTCTGCAGTTTATGAAAGAGGAAGGAGACATATAAAATGAAAGTGATTTTATTGCAGGATGTAAAAAATGTAGGAAAGAAAGACGATATTGTGGAAGTTAACGACGGATACGCAAGAAATGTGCTCCTGCGCAAGGGACTCGGTGTGGAAGCGAGCAAAAAAGCGGTCAATGATCTGAAGCTTAAAAAGGCCAATGAAGACAGGGTGGCAAAAGAGAAGCTTTTAGAGGCGAAGAAGTTTGCAGAAGAGCTCAGGGAGAAGGAAGTCATCCTGAAGATGAAAGTGGGAGAGGGCGGCAGAACTTTTGGTGCCGTATCCACGAAGGAGATTGCGGAGGCCGCCAAAAAACAGCTGGGTTATGATCTGGATAAAAAGAAGATGCACACAGAGCCGATCAAAACACTCGGGGTACACAATATCGAGGTGAAAGTGCACCCGAAAGTGACTGCCACATTAAAGGTAAAAGTACAAGAGGATAAATAAAGACAATGGATGAGGCATTTATCAAGAAAATACAACCCAACAGCATGGAGGCGGAGCAGTCTGTCATAGGTGCTATGATCATGGACAGGGATGCCATCGCTGATGTTTCCGATATTGTCACCAAAGAGGATTTTTATCAGAAGCAGAACGGGATTCTGTTTGAATCGATGACAGAACTGTACAAGGAGGGGAAACCTGTAGATCTGGTTACTCTCCAGAATAAGCTGAAAGAAAAAGATGTGCCGGAATCCATGAAAAGCCTGGAGTTTATAAGGGATCTTCTGGAGGCGGTTCCCACGTCTGCCAACGCCAAGCAGTATGCCCAGATCGTGAAGGAGAAGTCCACCCTGCGGAAGCTGATCAGGGTGACGGAGGAGATCACGAAGGACTGTTATCTCGGAAAGGAAGAGGTTCCGCAGATCCTGGAAAAGACGGAAAAAGACGTGTTCGGACTTTTGCAGGAAGCCAGCGGCCGTGAGGATTTTGTCTCTATTGACCAGGTTGTGTTAAATACGCTGGAGAGCATAGAGGAGGCAGCGGCATCCGATGGAAGGATCACCGGGGTTGCCACAGGGTTTGATGACCTTGACTTTAAGCTGACCGGCCTTCACCCGTCGGAGCTTATCATGGTGGCTGCAAGACCTGCCATGGGTAAGACTGCATTTGTCTTAAACATCGCCCAGCATGCTGCGGTTAGGAAACAGGTTCCCACAGCGATCTTCAGCCTGGAAATGTCCAAGGAACAGCTGGTGACCCGTATGATCTCCATGGAGGCCATGGTGGACTCTCAGGCGATCCGTACCGGAGAGCTTCAGGAGACTGAGTGGGAGAAGATCATGGAAAGTGCCGGGACCATCGGGCGTTCTCCTCTGATCATCGACGATACCCCGGGTATTACTGTGGCGGAATTAAGGTCCAAATGCCGCCGTTATAAGCAGACCTACGGGCTGGGCCTGATCATCATCGACTATTTGCAGCTGATGTCCGGAGGGAAAAAGTCTGAGTCAAGACAGCAGGAGATCTCCGAGATCTCCCGTTCCCTAAAGGCGCTGGCCAGGGAGATGGATGCACCGGTCATCGCCCTTTCGCAGCTGAGCCGTATGGTGGAGCAGAGGAAACCGCCGAAGCCTGTCCTTTCCGACTTGAGGGAATCCGGTTCCATCGAGCAGGATGCCGATGTCGTTATGTTTATCTACAGGGATGACTATTACAACGAAGACTCTGAAAAGAAGGGTCTTGCGGAGATCATCGTGGCAAAACAGAGAAATGGTTCCACAGGAAGTGTGGAACTTGTCTGGTTAGGACAGTATACGAAGTTTGGAAATAAAGAGAGAGTCAGGATGTAGCCTGCAGATTATGATAGAAACCGTCGTCTTTTAGAGGGCGGTTTTTCTTGTCCCGCAAAGAGCCCCCACCTTATAATAAATAAGAAGAAAGGAAGGGACTTATGAAGGAAAAAAGACGAATGATTTCTGAAGCAGCCAAAGAATTGGGGTTAGAAACCTATACTTTAAGGGCCTGGGAGGAAGAGCTGAAGCTTAACATTCCGCGGAATGACAAGGGCTACCGTTACTATGGGGAAAAAGAATTACATACATTTATGAAGATCCGTGATATGAGGGATGAGGGCATGAGCATGGATGAAATCAAGGAGGCTCTGCCAAAGAATGTCATTCCCTTTCCCGCAGGCGGGAGCAGTGTGGGTCCGCAGGATAAAATGGAACAGTTCCAAAATGTTATGGTTAAGATTATGGGACGGGCCTTAAACGAACAGAAAAATCAGCTGAGCCGGGAAATCGGCGATCAGGTTACCAGACAGGTGGCAAAGGAAATGGATTATCAGTTCCGTCAGAAGGAGGAATCGGAAGAAAAGAGATTCCAGAAGCTGGACGAGCTGATCCGTCTGCAGCAGCAGAGCAGAGAAGAGATTGCAGCTACAAAAGAGAGAGGATTCTTTTTTAAGAAGAAAAAAAGAAACCGCGATTAATAAAATTTTCTTAAACAAAAAAGAGATGCCGTTCGGCATCTCTTTTTATGTATCGATTATTCCTGGCTGATAGCGCCGGTTGGACATCCGTCTGCGCAAGCTCCGCAGTCTAAGCATGTATCTGCATCGATTACGTACTGTCCGTCCCCTTCGCTGATAGCTCCTGCCGGGCAAGTACCTTCACAAGCTCCGCAAGAGATACAAGCGTCTGAAATTACATATGCCATATCTATATTCCTCCTTTAAAAAGTTGTGTATGAAATGGCGGGTGACCCGCCTTCCAGGTACTTTTCATTTTAATATACTTAATATACAATATCAAGGGAATTCCGGTGAATTATTGTATTTTTAATTATAATGTATTATACTAAATAAGATTCTTCTTCAGGGATTTATGAAGAAGAACGGCGACTGTTAAGAATGGAGGTATTATAAATGAATACAATCACAAAGGACATGGTGATCGGTGACCTGCTTGCCATCGATGAAAACTTCGCGGCTATTTTAATGGCATCCGGCATGCACTGTGTGGGCTGCCCGTCTTCACAGGGAGAGACACTGGAAGAAGCTGCTTTTGTGCACGGAATGAATGTAAATGAACTTCTCGGCAGACTGAATGAATATATGGAGACAAAACAGGCCTGACACCCTGTCACCGTAAGATTTAGAGGACAACCCTCAGATGAGATTCTGGGGATTGTCTTCTTTTTTTGCACGGATTTATATTGTTCAGTGCGTTGCGCAATCGGATTGCGCATGCTTGTGATGAGCAATTCAATGAGCAACTTTGGGACCCAATTCAGATTGTTTTAGTGGGTATTACAGGGTTACAATTTAAGAGTACTAAGAACGAAATGAAAATAAAAAGAAAAGGAGTGATAATGTTTGAAACGCGACATGATTTACAAAGACCTGATCCAGCTGGATATGGAAGCGGCAGACACCGATGACTTTTTTGACAAGATGGCCGCAAAACTTGAAGAACTTGGTTTTGTAAAGAGCTCATTCGTGGATGCGATCAAGACAAGGGAGAAAAACTTCCCGACGGCATTGGCAGTAGAGCCGTATCCGGTGGCGATCCCTCATGCAGATCCGGAACACATCTTAAAGCCATTCATTGCGCCGGTCAGATTAAAAGAACCGGTCAAGTGGTGTGAAATGGCAGCAAACGATGTGGAACATGATGTGAAGTTTGTCTTTATGCTTGGTTTTAAGCGTTCTGATGAGCATGTGGAACTGCTTCAGATCCTTGTGGCAAACTTCCAGGATGAGTCCCTGATGAAACGCCTTATGGATGCAAAAACCGAAGAAGAGTATATGGAAGCAATTCTTTCCATGAAAGGACTCTAAACACTGAATGAAAGTAAATGAAATTAAGGGTTTATCTCAAGAAAGGAAATAAAAATTATGAAAAAGATCATTGTAGCATGCGGAAGCGGAGTAGCAACATCTCAGACAGTAGCAAGCAAGGTGAACCGTTTATTAAAAGAAAATAAGGTAGACGCTCAGGTGGAAGCGGTAGATTTAAAATCCGTAGACCGCTATATGGATTCCAGCGTGGCATATATCGCGATCACTAAGATTGACAAGGAGTATCCGATCCCGGTGATCAACGGAATCGCATTCTTAACCGGAGTAGGCCAGGATGCAGAACTGAAAAAGCTGATCGAGGCATGTAAATAAGAGGAGAAAAACTACAAAAGACACATCATAAGAGGATGAAAGGAGAGATTGTATGCAAGTATTGAGTTCAGTTGTCAATTATCTGTTAAGTTTGGGGGCCGCGATTTTTGTACCGATCATTATCATCATCGCGGGACTGATCGTTCGGATGAAAGTAAAAGATGCGGTTTCCGCAGGTATCACACTCGGTGTTGCGTTTACTGGAATGACCATGCTCATTTCCTTTATGACAGACACCATTAGCCCGGCAGCACAGGCTATGTTAAAGTCAACGGGTATTTCACTGCCGATCGTTGATGGAGGATGGACCACGATGTCAACTATCTCATGGTCCTGGCCGTACGCATTCTTAATGTTCCCGCTGCTGATTATCGTCAATGTCATTATGCTGGTAATCAATAAGACCAATACATTCAACGCCGATCTTTGGAACGTATGGGGAAAGATCTTTACGGCGGTTGCCGTTGTAGCAATTACAAAACCGCATTTCGGAGCGGCAGGTTCCGTTGCATGCGCATTTGTGGTAGCAGCAGTTCAGATCATATTTGAGCTGAAAGCCGCAGATATGCATCAGCACAGGATCGAAAAGCTTTCCGGTATCCCGGGAGTTACCTGTACTCACAAGATGACCTTTTTAGGCGCTGTGATGTATCCGATCGACTGTATTTTAAAGAAAGTACCTGCACTGAACAAACAGTTTGACGCTGCCGCATTGAAAGAAAAAGTCGGTATTTTTGCTGAGAACCATATCCTTGGATTTATTCTCGGTATCATCTTTGGTGTTCTCGCAAGATACAGCGTGGCAGACACTTTGACACTGGCCATCAAAGCCGCAACTGCGCTGACCCTGTTCCCGGTTATCACAAAATACTTCATGCAGGCCCTGGCTCCCATTTCAGAGGCAGTCAGTGACTTCATGAACAAGAAATTCTCAGGAAGAACTCTTGTAGTAGGCCTTGACTGGCCATTCCTGGGAGGGTCCAATGAGATCTGGCTGGCAGTCATTTATTCTGTGCCGATCACACTGTTGTTCTCTATGTTCCTTCCGGGCAACGAAATCCTTCCGTTTGCGGGAATCATCAACATCGCCCTTGCTGTGCCGGCATTCCTTGTAACAGGAGGAAACCTGATCCGTATGATTATTCTGTGTACTATTTTCGCACCGGTCTTCTTATGGGTTGGTACTGCATTCGCGCCGTTTATGACAGATCTTGCACGTACTACCGGAGCCGTATCTCTGAAAGCGGGAGAAATGATCTCCAACAGTTCCATCGACGGACCGATCCAGACCTATGCCTTCTCACATGTGTTTAAAATACTGGACGGAGATTTTATTCCGCTGGTAATCCTGATCGTTTGGGTCGTATGCTTCGTAATGTATTACAGAAGCCTTGTCAAAGAGGCAAAACAGGAAACAAACAACTAATTTGAAGGACATAGAAGAGGAGATAGAAATATGCAGAGGTTTGTGAATGATCCGGATTACGTCGTAGAAGATATGCTGAAGGGGTTTTTAAAGGCTCACGGGGATCTTATCGTCAAGTCTGAGGCCAACGACCGTGTCGTAAAATACATAAATACGCCGGTAGAAGGGAAAGTCGGTCTGGTGACAGGCGGCGGAAGCGGACATGAACCTGCTTTTCTTGGCTATGTCGGAAAGAATATGGTGGATGCTGTGGCAGTCGGCGAAGTTTTTTCTTCGCCGTCAGCCCAGGCATTCTACGATGCATTTATGGAAGCAGATGCAGGGAAAGGTGTCGCCTGCCTGTTTGGCAACTATGCCGGAGATAACATGAATGTAAAAATGGCTGTCCGAAAAGCGAAAAAAGCCGGTGTCACTGTAAAGTATGTAACCGCAAACGATGATGTGGCTTCATCTCCGAAAGAAACGAAGGAAAAACGCCATGGGATCGCAGGCGGCGTTTTTATGTGGAAGATCGGGGGAGCCAGGGCAGCAAAAGGCGGAGACCTGGATGAGGTCATTGCATCTGCCCAAAAAGCAGTGGACAATACAAGAAGTATCTGTGTAGGATTAAGTCCATGTGCCATACCCGCAGTTGGTCATCCTAATTTCCATATTGAAGAAGGAAGCATGGAGGTGGGGATCGGACACCACGGGGAGCCGGGCATCAATGTGCAGGACCTGGAGCCTGCCGCAAAGATTGCGCAGAACATGGCTGAGACAGTAGTAAACGACTTGGAACTCGGAGAAGGGGAAGAGGCGGCGGTGCTGCTTTCCGGTCTCGGGGCGACACCGGTCATGGAACTGTATGTACTGTACGATGAAATTGAAAGATACCTGAGAGAAAAGGGAATTTCCGTTTATAAGACTTTTGTCGGGGACTATGTGACTTCCCTTGATATGAACGGAGCTGCGCTGACGGTTATGCGCCTGGATGAGGAATTAAAGGAACTGCTGGATTACGAGGCAAAATCACCGGGTATTGAGGTTACCAGATAGCAGCAGAACGATGAAAGAGGGATTCTAGTGTATTTAGACGAAAGAGGCTATTTAGTATTAAAAACAATTGTAAATAATCCGTCTATAACTGGAAAGGAAGTGGAGCAGTCATTAGATTTGTCCAGGAAGCAGGTCAGCTATACGATGGATAAGATCAACCAGTACCTGGCGGATAACGGACTGCCCAAGATAGAAAGACTGCGCACCGGGAAATTTGTGATACCGGTTCCTGTGCTGGAACAGTACCAGACCGAGGATATCGGGATCAAAGACAGTACCTATGTGTACTCTGATAAAGAACGGGGAGCTTTGATCTTCCTGATCCTTCTGTGCGCAAGGGAAGAGTTATCAATTTACCATTTTACATCAAAGCTGGATATCAGCAAGAATACATTCTTGATCGACGTAAAGAAACTGGAGGAAAGGCTGGCGCCGTACGGCCTTGGAATCCATTACAGCAGGCAGGACGGATACCATCTGGCGGGAAGTGAATTCTGCAAACGGGAGGCCATGATCCCGATTGTTCGGCAGATTTTAAATATGCCGAACGGGCAGGAAGCCATTCTGGAGATTTCCCAGGTCGATCCGGAACTCATGGAGCAGGTGCGGGGGCAGATCAGTGAGATTGAGAATAAGTTAAAGATCCGTTTTACCGATGAAAGGCTGAGGGAACTTCCTTATATTCTCTGTCTGGTGCTGATCCGCATCAAGAAAGGGAGAATCCTGGAAGATCTTCCTGAATCCTTTCAGCATATTGCCGGGACAAAAGAGTATTCTGTCATGGTGGAATTTGCAAAAGAGCACGATGTGGCATGGCAGACAGAAAAGATTTTTTTTGCAGCGCAGATTCAGATTTCCAACTATCACAGGTTCCAGTCGGATAATCTGAGAAGTGAAGTGGAGATCATGGAGGCGGCCAGGCAGGTCATCGACAATTTTGAAAAGATTATATGCGTCAACATCAAGGAGCGGGATATCCTTCTGGAAGCTCTGTTTCAGCATGTGAAGCCGGCGTTTTACAGGGTCAAATACCACTATCATATCGAGCAGAGTATTGTAGACATGGTACTCCCCAGATACAGTTCCCTGCACGCCATGGTAAAGCGATCCATGAAACCTCTGGAGGAACTGGCTGGAAGTGAATTTCCTGATGAAGAGCTGGTTTATATTACAGCACTCTTCGGGGCATGGCTTCAGAGAGAAGGAATCCTGGACATAGAAAATCAGAAAAAAAGAGCTGTAATTGTCTGTGCCAATGGGGTGTCGGTTTCCAACTTCTTATTTTTTACACTGCGGGAGCTGTTTCCGGAGATCGAGTTCCTCACATGCCTTTCTATGAGAGATTTTACCGAATACAAAGAAGAATTTGAATTAGTCTTTACTATGGTCCGTCTGGAGACGGATAAACTTCAGTTTCTTGTAAAACCATTTCTCGATGAAGCTTCCAAGCATAAGTTCAGAGAAAAGGTATTGAGTGAGATTAATGGTATTATGCCTCACGAAGTCGATGTGACAGAAATTGTAAGGGCTGTGGAACAGCACGCAGTCATTAAGGACCGGGACGCGCTGGTCAGAGAGATCAACAGAGTTTTAAACCCTGTAAATGTTCAGGGAACTGCAGAAAGAACGGCGGAGATGAAAGAACAGCCTATGCTGGCAGATGTACTTACAAAGGAAACGGTCCAAATATCAGAGGAGCCCATGGAATGGGAAGATGCCGTAAGGGCAGCATCGGCGCCGCTGCTTGCACGGGGAGATATCGAACAGCGCTATGTGGAGCGGATGGTCCAGATCATCCGGGAAGACAAGCCATATATTATGATCGCAGACGGAGTCATCATCGCCCATGCGGGAGTGGAGGACGGAGCCGGACGGATCTGTATTTCATTGTTAAAGCTTCCGGAAAGAATTGACATCAACGGGTATTTAAACGCGGACATTGTCATAGTTCTTGGGACTCCGGATGCCACCAATCATTTAGGAGTATTATTTCAGCTGAATGAGATCCTGGAGGACCCTTCTGCATTGAAGAAGCTGAAGCAGGCAAAACAGCCGGAAGAGATCCTTACCATTGTTCAAAAAGAAAAGGAGAAATCATTATGTTAGAATCATTAAAAAAGGATGTAGTCCAGATTGCAAAAAGAGCACAGAAGGACGGATTATGCAAACATTTGTCCGGAAACTTCAGTGCCAGGGATAAAGAAACAGGCTATGTAGTCATTACACCGACTCAGGTGGACAGAGAGCTTTTAACGGCAAGAGATATGGTTGTCTTAGACTTGGATGCCAATGTCGTTGAGAATCTTTCCGGACTGCGTCCTACCAGCGAGTCCCTGATGCACTTACAGATCTATAAGACAAGACCGGATGTCAATGCGATAGCACATACACACTCAATGTATGCCACCACATTTGCAGTGCTGAAAAAACCGATTCCGGCTGTTGTATACGAAGTTGCAAACTTAGGAGTGAGCAAGTCAAGAATTCCGGTAGCTCCATACGGACGCCCGGGTTCCACGGACCTGTCTGACAGTGTTATTGAACCGGTTCAGGAAGCAGACTGTTTCCTTCTGCAGGGACACGGCGCTGTTGCAGTAGACGGCAGAGAAATTTACGATGCTTACCTGAAAGCTTCTTACATCGAAGAACTGGCTCAGTTATACTTCAACTGCCTTGCTGCCAATGGAGGACAGGAGCCGGATTACTTCCCGCCGGAGGAATTACAGAGCTGGGAATATCCTTCACAGATTAAATTCCCAAATAAATAAGGAGTGTGAGAGATGAAGAAGATTATCAACGAGCCGGACAATTATTTAAAAGAGATGCTCAGCGGCATCTATATCGCACATAAAGACATGGTGACCTGCACAGACGGCGATCTTCAGTGCCTTGTGTCTAAATACAAGAAAGAAGGAAAAGTAGGCATCGCTACAGGAGGCGGTTCCGGACACCTTCCTCTGTTTCTTGGCTATGTTGGAGAGGGCATGCTGGATGGCTGCTGCGTGGGTGATGTATTCCAGTCACCGAGTGCAGAACAGATGCTTGCCGTGACAAAAGAGATTGACAGCGGGGCAGGCGTGCTCTATATCTATGGAAATTACAACGGAGACATCTTTAACTTTGATATGGCGGCCGAGATGGCGGACATGGAAGAGGATATCCGCGTGGAGACCGTTCTCGGGGCCGATGATGTGGCTTCTGCCGGTCCTTCCGCACCGGGTGAGAAGAGCACCCGCCGGGGAGTGGCAGGTATTTTCTTTGTATTTAAATGCGCAGGGGCTGCCGCAGACAAGATGATGGATCTGGATAACGTGAAAAGAATCGCCGACAAGGCAAATGCCAATGTGCGGACTATGGGAGTCGCCCTGACCCCTTGTGTCGTGCCGAGAGTCGGAAAAGCCGGATTCTCCATTGGGGAAGATGAGATGGAGATCGGCATGGGCATCCACGGGGAGACTGGTATCAGACGTGGGAAAATTGAGCCGGCAGACCAGATCGTAGATGAGATGTTAGGTCAGATCGTTGCGGATCTTCCGTATGAGAGCGGCGATGAAGTGGCTGTCCTCGTCAACGGCCTTGGAGCCACCACTTTAGATGAACAGTATATTGTGACCCGTCACATTGACGAGGTGCTCTCAGAAAAAGGAATCAGTGTTCACAGATATTATGTGGGAGAGTATGCCACTGCACTGGAGATGGCAGGATTTTCAATCTCTCTGCTGAAGCTGGATGACGAGCTCAAAGAAATGTTGGATAGTGATGCGAAGACACCGTTCTTCCGCCAGTAAGTGAGGAGGCAGAATTAAGGATGGATAACAGTTATTTAATCAGGCTTTTGAAAGAGATCAGTGATATCATGTCAGAAAACAGGGATCATCTGATCGAGATGGACAGCATCGTGGGAGACGGTGACCTGGGACTGACCATGGGGGACGGATTTAAGGCCGCCTATGAGAAAGTCGCAGACGGTTCCATTACGGATGCCGGAAAGCTTTTATACCAGGCCGGAAAGGCCATGGCATCTGCGGTGCCGTCTACGATGGGCACACTGATGGCTTCGGGACTTATGCAGGCGGGCAAAGTCCTGAAGGGTACGGAAATGCTTGAGAATGCCGATGTGGCAAAGCTTTTTGAGGCCTATGAAGCAGGTGTTGCAAACCGCGGAAAAGCCAAAGTGGGAGAAAAGACGTTTATTGACGGTATCCACCCGGCGGTGGAAAGTCTGAATGCCGCTGCGGCATCGGGTGCTTCTCTGGAAGAGATGGCAGCCGGTGCAGTAAAGGCAGCAGAGGACGGTTTCAAGAATACGACCACCATGCTTGCGGTTCACGGACGCGCCGCAACCAGGGGAGAGGCTTCCAGAAGTCTTGAAGATCCGGGGGCATATGTGGCGGTGCTTATTATGAAGGCATTTGAGAAGAGTACAAAATAACTAGCATAAAATTACAATAAGAGAGCCAAAATTTCTATTTTATAATAAATTTTGGCTCTCTTATTTATAATGTAAATTAAACAATTTAATAAACAAATATTTGTAAATATGATTGAAATTGTATAATGATATTAACAGAGCCCACCACGCCTCTGATTTTTATGCGCAACCCGGTGGGACTTTTTTCATTTATAGAGTGTTTCATGTATTAGTATCCAAAACAAATATTAACGATAACGCAGCAAATACAATCGTACATTGATTCAGATATGGAGATTGTCTCTCAAGAGGATGCAGAAAAAGCATTAAAAATAATTGGTTATTATCGGCTGAGGGGATATTCGTTTCAATTATATAATAACTCTACCCAAAAATATATTTTGGGAACCAAATTTGAAGATATTCTGACATTATATCGTCTCGATCGAAAGCTTTCTGACCTGATATTCTCAATGATATCTAAAATAGAGGTTGCATTAAAAGCTCATTTAGTAGAAGCTTTACTAATTCATGGAGATGCATTGATTCTGAAGGATTCTTCAATTTTCAAAGAAAAGAAGATATATTAGAATAATATGTCGGCAATAGCTTATTATTTAAAAGAAACAGAAATATTATTAGTCTTCATACAATGAATTTTACAATGGATTGGAAAGAACATCTCAGTGTATGAATACATAAAATAAAGGACAGAACTAATCAAGTATATTATGCACAAATCGCTTAGGCTTCTGGCGGAGTGTTGTGATAAAAACCCCGCCATTTTATAGCCTGTTTTTTATTTTATAAGAAGTCGCTACAATTCACCTCTGGCTTCACGGTCGATCAATTCTTTCATAATCGAATCGTACTGTTTATCCAGTTTGTAGAACGAAAGCGTGATGACCGCTAATGCCGCAACAATGACCGGCCCTACTTTATAAATGTTGATGATCATGTTCAGTGCAGACCCTGGCTGTGTCACAGCACCGGCAGCAGAACTGATATATCCTGACAGAGAGAGGAGTCCTGTCATGGCGGCAGATGCCACACCTGCGCCGACTTTTGTGCCGATGGAGCCTCCTGCAAAGATCAGGCTTTCCTGACGGATATGTGTCTTCCACTGACCAAATTCCACCACATCGCCGATCATTCCGAAGACAACTGCATTTAATGGAGCGAGTCCGACAGCACGAGTCACACAGCTCATGACCATCCACGGAAAGCTGTAAGGATTCAGGAAGAACAGAAGCTGCCCGGCCAGTGCGATAAATGCTCCGGCAAATGCAACGTTTCTTTTTCCGAATTTTCCGATCAGAGGCGCACAGGCAAAGATGCAGGCTACCAAAGTAAGAGTTTCCGTCAGATACAATGTACTGTACATCCAGGTATCGTTGTGGAAAATGTATTTACAATAGTATGGAAGGATGGTCCCTGAGATACCAAAGGATACACTCTGAAGCATCCATAATACGAGAACTGCCCAGAAGTATTGATTTGTGACAAGGGCTTTCAGGCCCTTTTTCAGAGGGATACTTTTTACTTTATCTTTGGCCGCAATGACAACGGTCTCTTTGCATTTGAGGAAACAGTTGATGAGCAGGATCAATGCAAGAACCGCCCAGATAGACATTGTCTTAACCCATGCAGCCTGATTATCCCCGAAGATCTTTACTAACGGAAGAGTAAAGGTAACGGCTACGATACGTCCGATCGGTGACAATCCCATTCTAACGACACTCAGCATATCTCTCTCAGAAGAGACGCGTGTCATCATGGCAGAAAGGCTTCCATATGGAAGATTAATAGCTGTATAACAGACTGTGGTACAAAAATTATATGTAACAAACAGGTAGATTCCCTGAACGATTCCGGTTGTATGAGGCACAGTGAAAAGCAGTACGGCTGAAAGAGCATAAGGGATGCTCATCCATAAGATCCACGGCCTTGATTTTCCCCATTTTGAGTTGGTGTGCTCAACGATGACACCCATGATTAAGTCAGACACTCCGTCAAACAGCCGGGAAATCAGCATGACCAATCCGACAGTTGCCGGATTGATTCCAACATAATCAGTATAAAAAAGCGTAAGCAATGTACCGATCATTCCGAAGATTACATTACATGCCACGTCCCCGCCTGCGTAGGAGACCCGGGTTCCCCAGGTGAGTTTGTGGCCTTTGACATAGTTTTTATCCATTTTTCTTCTCCTTAATTTCATATGGCATGACAGCCTGCCCGCCGGGAAAACCGGCAGGCTGGTGTTTCTTTACACCGTGATTTCAGAAATTTTTACAGGGCGGTGTTCTTCCAGTGATTTCTTAGCTGCAAGCCCCATGAGTACCGGCTCAAGTCCGTCCATAACTCCCAGAGGTGTGTCTGTGTCTTTTTCAATGGCGTCGATAAAGCATTTAATTTCTTTTGCGTAAGCGGCCATATAGCGCTCCAGGAAGAAGTAAAGAGGTTTTTCTCCGGTTACACCGTCTGCATTGCTGATCACGGCTGAGGATACGGAATCATTTGCGGTAGCAACCATTCCTTTTGATCCGAATACTTCGGCTCTCTGATCGTATCCGTAAACAGCTTTTCTTGAGTTGTCGATGACTGCGAGCGCGCCGTTTTTCATTTTTAAAGTAATGACTGCAGTGTCCACATCCCCTGCCTCACCGATGGCCGGATCTACTAAGACGGCTGCTTCCACATATACCTCTTCGGCATCACATCCTGCCAGGAAGCGTACCATATCAAAGTCATGGATCGTCATGTCAAGGAACATTCCGCCGGAGACTTTTACATAATCAGCACTTGGCGGTTCAGGGTCTCTGGATGTCACTTTGATGATCTGTGTCTCACCGATCTTTCCGGCAGCCACGGCATCTCTTACTGCTTCAAAGTTGTGGTCGAACCGGCGGTTAAATCCTACCTGATACTTTACATTGCTTTTTTTCAGAGCGTCTACGACTTCCTGGATTTTCTTTACGTCATGATCGATCGGCTTTTCACAGAAGACATGTTTTCCTGCCTCGATGGCTTCCACTGATATTGTAGAATGTGTATCTGTGGAAGAACATATTAAAACAGCATCAATCTGAGGATCATTTAAGATATCTTTGTAATCTCTGGTTGTTTTTTCAACACCCATTTCTTTTGCCCATGCCGCTGTATCCTCTGTCATAAAAGGATCTGCAAGTGTTTTCACCTTTGCGTTGCTAACTTGTGTACAGATGCTTTCTACATGTACTCTTCCGATTCTTCCTGCTCCAATAATACCTACATTTACCATAATAAAAACGTCCTTTCTTATATTCAACTGGTCTGATTTCTTTATGAGTTAATCATATCAGGACAAAGATATTACCAAAACTAGTACTTTTTTTGGATTATGTAGTATTTTTATATAAAATTATGGGTGAATTATTTTTTGTGTCTTTTTTTTGGAACAAAAAAAGAACCCGCATCAATAAACACAGGTTCTTTCCTTTTTATTATGTTAAGTTAAAATTCGGCTATCTGCCGGATCGCATCCTCAGAAAGGATGGTTTGAAAATGTTCATCAAATAAAGCCTTAGTCGCATAAGTATTTGGGATACGTTTGCTGTACTCTGAAAGTCTGCTGCGGACTTTTGTAAAGTCATACTTGTTGTCCTCGGCAGACAGGCAGAGATAATAACAGTTATTTTCGGTATCTTTATATAAGCGGCTTTCATGCGGAAAGCTTATCACCAGTTTTGCTGCATAAGCTACTTCTTCCAGGGAAGAAAAGCAGTATACGTCACAGTTGGAATCCATAATGGCCAGATGCATTGCATCAGCCAGTTCGGACAGATCGCTGTCAGAAGCATCGTCGAGGAAATTGAGAACTCCGTCGGAATCTTCCAGGTTCATATTGCCGGATGAAATCTTTGAGTTGACTAATTTCTCGTAACGGTCATTAAACTGATCGGCGTCTTCCACTTTCGTGACGACGAGTATCAGACATTCCTGGGAGACCGGGATCGCTTCTACCATAAGAGGAATGTTATTGGTCTCAAAACCTAATTCCTGAGAAGCTTTCTTCATCAGTTCGCGGAACAGTCCTTTGGCCTTATCGGAACCAAATGCCAGTTCGTTGAGCAGTGTCTCTTTTCCAGCAAGGTCAGCTTTATTCAAAGTACATCGGATTTGATTGTCACTAATTCGTTCTATCTTCATAGTCATCACTCCCTTACTTTATATTATAGTATAGTATCTGAATGCATATGTGTAAAGTGTTTCTGAATAACTTACAAAAATATACAGAAATACTTGAAATAATTTACAGAATTTGCTATTATAAACTTACAGCATATGGAAATGAGCTCTTTCCTTCGCTGAGGCGCCGCATCTTCGCTGCCTTTTCGGCAGTGTCTTAAATTTATATATCATAGCACTTTTCTGGCTCATTTCACAAACACTTCAGAATGGAGATTATCATGGGACATCGCAGTGATTTATTGGATTATTTAGAACTTGGATTGGCAGTCCAGGTCGATGGAATACCCGTAGACAACAGCAATCAGGAACAAATGGATCTTATGCTTGAGGAAGATGATTCCTACATGAAAGACTTCATTGATGATGAGAAAGGGGAGATCTGTGCCGTCTATTATCAAAAAGTAACCAATCATTAAACAATGCGTCATCTATACCAGTAGTATCTCAATTAAGCCAAGGGATTATTTCTCTTGGCTTAAATAGGATTGAATTCCCTTATAGATGGCCTGTGCTGCTTTTTCCTGATAAGCTTTATCCTGAAGTTTCTGCTTTTCTTCTTCATTGCTCAGAAAACCGCACTCTGCGATGACAGTTACATAAGGATTATCCCGAAGAAGAAAGTAATCGCTGTTTGCTTTTGCCACTCTGTGGTTGTCTGGATCTAAATTTTCAACCAGGGAACTTTGCAGGCAGTCAGCAAGCTGTTTCCCTTTTTGAGACCCCTGATAGTAAAATACCTGTGCACCGTGTACTTCACCGCTGGGATAGCTGTTCTGATGAACACTCACCACAAGAACCGGCTCGGCATCAAAGATAATCTGCTTCCTGTTGGAAAGATCGGAAACTTTTACATTGGTCGTGCTGGTGGCCAGATTGTAGTCGCCGTCCCTGGTCATTTTTACCTTGAATTTTTTCTTTTCCAGGATCGTTTTTAATTTTTTTGATATGGCCAGATTGATGTCTTTTTCCAGCACATCTCCGCTGCCGACTTTTCCGGGATCATTGCCGCCGTGTCCGGGATCGATGATGATGACATTCTGTTTTCCGATCGTCTGGTTTACAAAGATCGGAAGGGTGATCGAGGAAATATAGAGCAGGACGATGATACAGAAGATCGCGCCCCCTAAAAGTTGTTTACGATATTTCATTTGGAGACCTCAGGACTTTTGTAATATTATATTCAGAACAAGGCCTGATATATGAATGACATTTTCCGCATGATTTCCGCTCGGCTCTTAGAATGCCTCACTTCAATCATGCAGAAAATGGACATAATGTATGATTTGTTAAAAGTTCTGATCTGTGATTTGGTCATTTTGGAAATTTTCTTTTGATGTCGTGCCGTCCCAGGTATTCGCCGGTCATTTTTACGACCTGGCCAGACAGCAGTGTGATGGAGATCAGATTCGGTATGGCCATCAACCCGTTAAAGGTATCCGAAAGGTTCCAGACAAAGGATAAGTGCAGAATGGAGCCTAAAAATATAAAATAGAGAAAAACAAGTTTATAATTGGTGACGGCTTTTCTGCCAAATAAATAGACGGCTGCCGTCTCACCGTAAAAGGACCATCCAATGAGGGTGGCAAATGCAAAGAATACGATGGCGATAGATACGAAGGCGGAGCCCCAGGAGCCGAAGACTGTGGAGAAGGCAGCGCTGGTCAGGGGGACTCCGTTGGGCAGTGAATCAAAATGAATCGTGGTGCCCTGGGCCGCGTCCAGAGCCATAGCCTTGAGATAGGTTCCCTCGTCATAGACACCGGAAGTGAGGATCGTAAGGGCTGTGATGGTACACATCACAACCGTGTCGGTAAATACTTCAAAGATACCCCACATGCCCTGGACAACGGGTTCTTTTGTGTCGGAGTTTGTATGTACGGTGACGGAACTTCCCAATCCTGCCTCGTTGGAAAAGACCCCGCGGGAGATTCCTTTTTTCATAGCAATGGTGATCCCGTAGCCAAGGACACCTCCTCCGGCAGCTTTTGGTGAGAAGGCACCGTGGAGGATCGAATGGATTGTGGATGGAATCCGGTCCATGTGGACAAAAATAATTACAATACAGCCCAGTGTGAATAAGGCAGCCATGACCGGGATGATTTTTTCTGTCACGCCGGCGATCCGTTTGATGCCTCCCATTATGACAAAACCTACCATGAACAGGGTGACGAGACCTGTGATCACCGGGGAAATTGAAAAGGTGGAGGAGAGCGCGGAGGCCATAGAGTTTGCCTGTGCCATGTTTCCGATCCCGAGAGAAGCGAGAATACAGAATGCGGCAAAAAGAGAGGCCAGCCATTTTGCGCCGAGGCCCCGTTCCATATAGACCATGGCACCTCCGGCCCATTTTCCGTTTTTGTCCCGATAACGGTATTTCATTCCGAGTGTGACTTCCGCATAATGTGTCATCATTCCCAGGATCGAAGAAATCCACATCCAGAAAATAGCCCCGGGTCCTCCGGCAGTGATGGCAGTGGCGACTCCGGCGATATTTCCGGTTCCCAGGGTCCCGGCCAGGGCGGTGCAGAGGGACTGAAACTGTGAGATGGAAGCCGAATCCTTTGTTTTTCTTACCTCAGATTTTTTCAAAGAGGACAAGAGCGTGGAAGAGATCCACAATCTGAAATGTCTTAACTGGAAGCATTTTGTCCTAAGTGTAAACATCAGGCCGACACCTAAGAAACAGGCCAGCATAGGAGTTCCCCAGATAAAGGAATTGAATGCATCATTCAGACGGCTGATCAGAGAAAATATTTGAACCATATATCAAACCTCTTTGCGGCAATTAAAGTATTATATTCAGCCAGGCAGCAGGTTTATGATTTTTGGCGGAAAACTCCCTGCTTTATTTTTTAGGAAAAGTTTGTTATAATGATTGCTAATGGGTTTTTCTCAGAAGAAGGATGGGTTTTATGAAGACAATAGTGAGAAACGTTGAAAACAAGGACAATAAGGAAGCGATCCGGGAAGCTGCCGGGCTTCTTCGGGAGGGGAAGCTGGTAGCTTTTCCCACGGAGACAGTCTATGGACTTGGAGGCAGCGGCTGGATGGAAGAGGCCGCATCCAGAATCTACGAGGCAAAAGGGAGACCCTCTGACAATCCTCTCATCCTTCATATCGGGAGCATGGAGATGATCGATGAGATCACATCTTGCGTACCGGGGCCTGCCAAAAAAGCGATGGATGCTTTCTGGCCGGGTCCGCTGACCGTGATCCTGCCCAAAAGCGACAAGGTTCCATACCGGGTTACCGGGGGACTCGATTCCGTAGCCGTCCGGATGCCCAGTCATCCTGCAGCGCTGGCCCTGCTGAGAGAGGCGGGTGTTCCTGTGGCCGCGCCCAGCGCCAACACTTCGGGAAGGCCCAGCCCCACAAAGGCGGAACATGTGGTAGAGGACCTGGACGGCAAGATCCCGATGGTATTGGACGGGGGAAAAGTAGAAGTGGGCGTCGAATCGACGATCGTTGATTTTACCGGAGAAGTACCGGTCATTTTAAGGCCGGGAAAGATTACAAAAGATGAACTTGAGAAGGCTCTTTCGACAGAGGTGCTGATGAGTACTCTGTCAGTGAAAGAGGATACAGTGCCCAGGGCACCTGGAATGAAGTACAAGCACTATGCGCCGAAAGCTCAGCTGGTCCTTATCCTTGGAGAGGACAGAGAGAAAGTAGCAGAGGAGATCACGAAAAGGGTCCGTGACTGCCGTAAACAGTGCATGAAGACCGGAGTTATCGCCACGGAAGAGACAATGGACCGTTATGATGCAGATGAGGTAATCTCTGTGGGGAGCCGCAGCCATATGGAGACAGTGACGGCAAACCTCTATGACGTGCTGAGAGAATTTGACCACAGAGACGTGGATGTGATCTTTTCAGAGGGATTTGAAGGTGAAGAGTATGAAGAAGCGGTGATGAACCGTCTGGTGAAAGCAGCGGGACATCAGATGATCCGTGTTTAAAAGGAGATTAGTTTGAAAAAAATTATATTTGTAAGTACGAACAACACCTGCCGCAGTTTTATTGCGGAATCGGTGCTGCGGAAATATTTAAAAGACGCTCACAGAAGAGACATCCAGGTGGAGTCCAAGGGACTCGTCGTATTATTTCCGGAGCCGGTACACACAAAAGCAGCAGATCTGGTCAGGAAGAGCGGGATTGAGATCATAGATTTCAAAGCGTCCCAGCTCACACAGGAAGATGTGGAGACCAGTGATCTGATTCTCACCATGAATGATAAGCAGAAAGAAAAGGTACTGGAAGACTATCATGGATATAAGGAAGTGGCCACCATCAACGAGTATGCTAATGATGAGGGGGCAGTCATCGACCCTTACGGGATGGATGATGAAGACTATGAACATTGCTTTGTACAGATTACACAACTAATCCATAAAATCTGGAACCATAAGTTAGGAGGAAATGAAATGATAGGTATTGGAAGCGATCACGGCGGATATGAGCTGAAACAGGCGGTTATTAAGCACCTGGAGGAGAAAGGGCACGCAGTAAAAGACTACGGATGCTACTCAGAGGAGTCTTGTGATTACCCGGTATATGCAAAAGCGGTGGCTGAGGGCATACTGAAGGACGAAGTGAAGCAGGGAATTCTGATCTGCGGAACAGGAATCGGTATTTCCATTACTGCCAATAAGATCAAAGGTATCCGGGCGGCACTGTGCGGAGACACATTCAGCGCAAGAGCAACAAGAGAACATAATAATGCCAACATACTGGCACTGGGGGCAAGAGTCACCGGAGAAGGCCTGGCACTTGATATCGTGGACACATTTTTAGAGACAAAATTTTCTAACGATGAGAGGCATATCCGCAGGATCAATATGATCGAGGACTAAATTTTAAGAAGATATTATACGGCATGGACAGCACTCGCGGCTTCTGTGCCGTATGACATTTTCCACATGATTTCCGTTCGGCTCTTAGAATGTCTCACTCCAATCATGTAGAAAATAGACATAATGTCTGCTGGACAAGTATTATTCGAATAAAATGGGCTATTCAATGTAAGATTTCTTTATTCATTAGCCTTCTCCAGAAGATATTTCGTGTATTTCGTGCAAAAAGCTGCCGCACCTTTTTAGTGCGACAGTTTTTTAGAGTTTTTTAAACCACTATTTCCGTCACGCTTTGAAATGCGCACTTCCAATAGTGCTAAAAATATCGTTGGATAGCTTCTTGTGTTCAAGGAATACTTGTCCGGAAAACAAGAAAAAGAATAAATACCAGATAAATATGGAAATAATAGCTACTGTAAAAGGAATGCCCTCGGTTACAGATCTTTTTTTCCTAGCCATAATATGCTTTGGATGATATAATTACAAAGTGTGAGTAGAAACTTTTTCAAGGAGGTCTTTATGAAGATCAATAAGGACATTGTCCGTTCGTTATCTCTGATAACACAGCTGGGAATTACGATTCTGACATCGACATTTCTGTGCATGTTTTTAGGCCTCTGGCTGGACCGAAAGTTTTCTACCCATTTTTTTATCCCGTTATTGATTCTGGGCATTGGCGGAGGACTGAGCGGTGCCTGGAAACTCATAAGGAATGTCAGTGAAGACCAGGAGGGTGATGATGACAGAAGAATTTAAAGAAATCAATCCCGTTCTTTTGGAATTGCTGGCCGGATTGGGGATCTACGGTGCGGCGGCCGGTGCAGCCGGCATGGTCACATCAGGGGGATCTCTGTACTTTCTGGCAGGGATTCTTGCGGGCCTGTTTTTTGCAGTCTGTCTGATCCTGAATATGTATCTGACCATTGATACTGCGCTGGATCTAGATCCCGAGTCTGCAAATAAGTATATGGTAAGGCGGACTCTGGTCCGCAAGGTTCTGACTGTCCTTGCGGCAGCTGTTGGGATTAAGATCCATATGCTGACATTTTCAGGGATCATACTTGGAGTTTTGGGGATTAAAATAGCTGCATATCTGCAGCCGCTGATCCACCGCCGTGTATCGGAAAGACGATCCGGCAGGAACGAAGAAGTAGAAAGTAAAATGAATTAAAAAGGAGGGAATGCTATGGGAATGATTCAGGCCCCCATGTTGGCTGCCGCATCGGGAAGTGATGTGGACTTCATGGTGCATGGGCTGATACCATTGAATTTTTTCGGGCATAAGGTATGGATCACCACCACTCATGTGACAACACTGATCGTCATGCTTTTTATCATGGTGCTGGCACTGATCGCGAGGCGGAGTATCATGAAAGATTATGAAAAGCCCAGCGGTCTTGCAAATGCAGTGGAACTGGTGGTGGAAATGCTGGATAAGCTGGTGAAGAGCACCATGGGAAAACACTGGAAGCCGTTTGCCAATTATATCGGAAGCATTATGTTTTTCATCTTTATTGCCAACACATCGGGGCTGTTCGGGCTTCGGGCGCCGACAGCCGATTACGGGACGACGTTGTCTCTGGCACTGATCACCTTTGTGATGATCCAGTACAGCGCATTTAAGACGAGGAAGTTCCGCATGTTTACGGACCTGTTTCAGCCGATTCCGGTGCTGTTTCCGGTCAATGTCATCGGCGAATTTGCGACTCCGGTGTCGCTGTCGCTGCGTCTGTTCGGAAACATCATGGCGGGGACCATTATGCTTTCGCTGTGGTACGGCCTGCTTCCGATCTTTGCGAAGCTGGGGCTTCCGGCATTTCTGCATGTATATTTTGACTTGTTTTCCGGTGCGATCCAGACCTTTGTCTTTGCCATGCTGACCATGACATTTATCGCAGACAAGAGGAATGCATAAACCGGAAGAAACTATCAGGAGCAATAAAAAGAACAATTTTATTTTTTAGGAGGATTTTCTTATGAATATTTCAAGTGAAGCATTTGTATTAGGTTGTTCAGCAATCGGAGCGGGACTTGCGCTGATCGCAGGTATCGGACCTGGTGTAGGACAGGGATACGCAGCAGGACAGGGTGCGGCAGCCGTAGGACGCAATCCGGGCGCCAAGGGAGATATCATGTCTACGATGCTTCTCGGACAGGCAGTTGCAGAGACCACAGGTCTTTACGGATTGGTTATCGGCCTGATTCTGTTATACGCTAACCCGTTATTCGCTAAATTATAATCCGGGAGATAAAACGGCGGCAGAAGCCGTCGGAAAATGACAAACCGGAGAGAATTCAGGGAAAGGAGGACAGGACGTGGACAGAATCTTTGGACTTGATATCCAGCTTGGATTTGACGTTTTATGCCAGGCAGTCGCGGTCTTCATCATGTTTGCATTTTTATCTTATGTATTATTTGAACCGGTCAGGAAACTTCTAAATGACCGCAAGAATAAAATCGCAGATGATCTGGATACTGCGGCGGCCGACAAAAAAGAGGCGGCCAGACTGAAAGCTGAGTATGAAGAAAAGATCAGGGATATAGAAAAAGAAGCCGATGAGATTTTAAGCCAGGCCAGAAAGAAAGCCCTGAAAAGGGAAGACGAGATCATTTCGGAGGCCAGACAGGAAGCGCTGAAGATCACAGAGCGGGCGGAAAATGAGATCGCGCTGGAAAAGAAAAAGGTCCGGGATCAGGTGAAACAGGAAATGATCCAGGTGGCAGTGGCTATGGCAGGCAAGATCATAACGGATAAGATCGATCCGGCAAAGCAGGATGCCCTTGTGGAAGAGACCTTAAAGGAGATGGGTGATCAGACATGGCGAAGCTAGTCAGCAAAACATATGGAGATGCCTATCTTTCGCTGGCAGAGGAAAAAGGAAATCTTGACTCTGTCAAAGAAGAAGTCCTCAGTGTGCGCCGGGTGTTTTCGGAGAGCGGGGAGCTCAATCAGATGCTTTCTCACCCCAAGATCGTAAAAGAAGAAAAAATGCGGATCCTGGAAACAGCATTTAAAGGCAGGATTTCTGAGGACATGATGGGCTTTTTGTTGGTCATTGTGAAAAAAGACCGATACCGTGACATAATGTCTGTTCTCGACTATATCATCGGCCGGATGAAGAAGAGAGAGGGGATAGGGAGCCTTTGGGTTGCCTCCGCTTTTGAACTGTCAGAAGGGCAGAAAAAGGACATTGTGGATCGTATGAAAGAACTGACAGATTACAGGGAGTTTGAAGTGGACTATGAGATCGATGAGCAGCTGATCGGAGGGCTGGTGCTCCGGCTCGACGACAGGGTCATCGACAGTTCCATAAGGACGAAGCTTCAGACCATGGGGAAAAGTCTGTCAAAAATACAGTTGTGATTATAGGCAAGGAGGCAAAAAAGCAAAATGAATTTAAGGCCAGAAGAGATCAGTTCTGTCATTAAAGAGCAGATCAAACAATACTCTACCAAGCTTGAAACCTCTGATATTGGAACCGTGATTCAGGTAGCCGACGGAATTGCAAGAATCCATGGCCTTGATGAGGCCATGCAGGGAGAACTTTTAGAATTCCCGGGGGAAGTATACGGAATGGTGCTGAACCTTGAGGAAGACAACGTCGGAGCCGTACTGCTGGGAGACCAGAAGAACATCAGTGAAGGAGATGTCGTAAAGACCACCGGAAGAGTCGTGGAAGTGCCGGTAGGTGACGCGATGACCGGACGTGTTGTGAATTCTCTGGGACAGCCGATCGACGGAAAAGGTCCGATCGAGACAGAAAAGTACCGTCCAATAGAAAGAGTAGCATCAGGAGTTATCTCAAGAAAATCCGTAGATACTCCGCTTCAGACAGGAATTAAAGCGATCGATGCCATGGTGCCGATCGGGCGCGGGCAGCGGGAACTGATCATCGGTGACCGCCAGACGGGTAAAACTGCGATTGCAGTGGATACGATCATCAACCAGAAAGGCCAGGGCGTCCATTGTATTTATGTGGCAATTGGTCAAAAATCGTCTACGGTTGCGAACATCGTAAAGACATTTGAAGAGTACGGAGCCATGGATTACACCACAGTGGTGGCATCCACAGCCAGTGAGCTGGCACCGCTCCAGTATATTGCCCCATACGCGGGATGTGCCATCGGGGAAGAGTGGATGGAAAACGGGGAGGATGTTCTTGTCATTTATGACGACTTGAGCAAACATGCAACCGCATACCGTACCCTGTCCCTTCTGCTTCGGAGACCTCCGGGACGTGAGGCTTATCCGGGAGACGTCTTCTATCTTCACTCAAGACTTCTGGAAAGGGCAGCCAAGCTGTCCGATGAACTGGGAGGAGGTTCTCTGACAGCCCTTCCGCTCATCGAGACCCAGGCAGGCGATGTATCTGCCTATATTCCGACCAATGTTATTTCCATCACGGACGGACAGATTTATCTGGAGACCGAGATGTTCAATGCGGGATTCCGTCCTGCGATCAATGCGGGTCTCTCCGTATCCAGAGTAGGCGGTGCGGCACAGATCAAAGCGATGAAAAAGATCGCCGGGCCGATCCGTACCGACCTTGCCCAGTACAGGGAGCTCGCCGCTTTTGCCCAGTTTGGTTCAGAACTGGACGATGATACGAAAGAGCGTCTGGCACAGGGTGAGAGGATTAAGGAAGTTCTCAAACAGCCTCAGTATCAGCCGCTTCCGGTAGAACAGCAGGTGGTGATCATTTACGCGGCTACCAGAAAATATCTCCTGGAGATCAAGGTGGATGACATCTTAGCCTTCCAGAAGGAGCTGTTTGAGCTGATCGACACAAAATATCCGGATGTGTTCCGGTCGATCCGGGAGACGAAGGAGCTTGGAAAAGAGACGGAAGAAATGCTGATCACTGCGATCAAAGAGTGCAGGCAGCAGTTTGAGGCAAAGTAAAGAGGTGAGCTTTTATGGCATCAATAGTTGATATAAAAAGAAGAAAAGCCAGTATCGAGAGCACCGGACAGATTACAAAGGCGATGAAGCTTGTCTCAACGGTAAAGCTTCAGAGAGCAAGAGCGAGGGCCGAGGAATCCAGGACTTATTTTGACAAGATGTACCGGACCGTATCTTCAATCTTAGCCCAGTCAGATAATATCGACCATCCGTATTTAAAGTCTAACGGTTCGCAGAAGAAAGCAGTGATCGCTGTATCCTCCAACCGGGGACTGGCCGGCGGTTACAATAACAATATTGTAAAAATGATCCGTGACAGCGGACTCGCAAGGGAAGATGTAATGATCTACGGAGTCGGACATAAGGCTATGGACAGTCTGGCAAACAGGGGTTATCATATTGTCGCCGATGACTCTGAGATGATCGACGAACCGGAGTACGAAGATGCCGTCAATCTGGGAAACCGTGTCTTAAAGGCCTTCGAGGACGGGGAGATCGGTGAGATCTATCTGGCATATACCAATTTTAAAAATACGGTAGTTCATGAGCCGACCATGATCAAACTGCTTCCTGTGGAGATCGATCAAAATGAAAAAGACGGGGAAGACTCCAAGACACTCATGAATTATGAGCCGGAACCGGAAGAAGCTTTATCCATGCTGATTCCCAAGTACGTCTGCAGTCTGATCTTCGGTGCGCTTGTCACATCGGTTGCCAGCGAAAACGGTGCCAGGATGCAGGCCATGGATTCGGCAACGACCAATGCCGAAGAATTAATTGACAACTTAAGCCTTGCCTATAACCGGGCAAGACAGGGCGCTATCACGCAGGAATTGACAGAAATCATTTCAGGAGCGGAGGCGCTGGAATAGAAGTAGGAGGAATTATTAAATGGCAGATAATCATACAGGGAAGATCACCCAGATTATTGGTGCGGTTTTAGATATCAAGTTCAGTGACGGGCATCTGCCGGAGATCAATGACGCCATTGATATTATGACAAAGCAGGGCGGGAAGCTGGTTGTAGAGGTTTCCCAGCATCTGGGCGATGACACCGTGAGATGTATTGCGATGGGACCGACGGACGGTCTGGTCAGGGGGATGGAGGCTGTCTGCACAGGCGGGCCGATCTCCGTCCCGGTAGGAGAGCAGACCCTGGGAAGAATGTTTAACGTTCTTGGAGATCCTATCGACAATAAACCGGCCCCTGAGAATGCAAAACGCCAGCCGATCCACAGAAAGGCTCCGGCTTTCAAGGACCAGTCCACAGAGACTGAGGTGCTGGAGACAGGCATCAAGGTCGTAGACCTTTTATGCCCGTACCAGAAAGGCGGAAAGATTGGACTGTTCGGCGGTGCCGGCGTAGGAAAGACGGTCCTGATTCAGGAACTGATCCGAAACATTGCCACAGAGCACGGCGGATATTCCGTTTTCACCGGAGTAGGAGAACGAACCAGAGAGGGAAATGACCTTTACCATGAAATGAGTGAGTCAGGAGTTATCGACAAGACTGCTATGGTATTCGGTCAGATGAATGAACCGCCGGGAGCGCGTATGCGGGTCGGCCTTACCGGACTGACCATCGCAGAAAACTTCCGTGATGAGGGCGGAAAAGATGTCCTGTTGTTTATCGACAACATCTTCCGTTTCACCCAGGCGGGCTCCGAGGTGTCAGCACTCCTTGGACGTATGCCGAGTGCGGTTGGATACCAGCCGACTCTCCAGACCGAGATGGGTGCTCTCCAGGAGCGGATTACTTCGACCAAAGACGGTTCCATCACATCCGTGCAGGCAGTCTATGTTCCGGCCGATGACTTGACGGACCCGGCACCGGCGACAACCTTTGCCCATCTGGATGCCACAACCGTACTCTCCCGTGCCATCGTGGAACAGGGAATTTATCCGGCAGTGGATCCCCTGGAGTCCACATCGAGAATCCTGGACCCGAAGATCGTCGGGGAAGAACACTACCAGGTGGCCAGAGGGGTGCAGGAGATTCTTCAGAGATATAAAGAACTCCAGGATATCATTGCAATCCTCGGTATGGATGAGCTTTCTGATGAAGAAAAGCTGATCGTAGACCGGGCCAGAAAGATTCAGCGGTTCCTGTCCCAGCCGTTCTTCGTGGCAGAACAGTTTACGGGTACAGTTGGAAAATATGTAACCTTAAATGATACGATCCAGGGCTTCAAAGAAATATTAGACGGAAAGCATGACGACATTCCGGAGGGTATGTTCCTGAATGCGGGAAGTATTGATGAGGTTGTGGAACGTGCGAAAGCAAAGTAGGCAGGTGATCCTATGGCTGAAAATCTGATGAAACTGGAAGTAACGACTCCGGACCGCTCTTTTTATGCGGGAGAGGTCCGGATGGCTGAGTTTACGACCACAGAAGGGAATGTGGGAATCTACCCAAAACATATTCCGATGACAATGATCATAGCTCCTGGTATCCTGACCATCACGGAGTCAGACGGAACGAAGAAACAGGCTGCTTTGATGAAGGGGTTTGTGGAGATCACGAAGGAGGCTGTCAATATCTTAGCAGAGGTTGCGGAATGGCCGGGTGAGATCGACTTAGAGCGGGTGGAGCGTGCCAAAAGGCGTGCCCAGGAACGCCTGAAACACAAGAGCGATACAGACCTTCACAGAGCTGAAATGTCTTTGAGGAGAGCTCTGGTCAGAGAAGAATTATCAAAAAGGATGTAAACAGAACATATTTCTGGACGGGCAGCTGTGAGAGCCGTGTTCAGAAATATGTTCTTCCTGTTTTATGGAAAGGGGCTGTAAAGACATGAGGAGGTTATATCAAAAGCTTGGGCCTGCAGTGACCGCTTCGGTTGTGGCAGCCGTTGTGATTCTCTGCAGTCTTTTTAATTTTAACTGGCAGATCCGGTCTGATTTAAGAGGCGGCCGGGAGGATTCGGCACAGTCACATCTGGAGCTCGTTGAAAAAATGGGGAGACTGCTCACTGCTGAACTGGTAGGCACCATGTCCGTTTTGCTGGCAGTTGTGGTGACGGAGCGAAAGAAAGAAAAAAAGCGGCTGGTTCTCATGAAAAATGCCTATCACACGGCGCTCAGCAAGTCCAGTGACCTGTTTTTTGAAGTGGATCTGTCTGCGGACCGGTTAAAGATTCATTCCTGCCGGGTGGAGGGTGTCTGGGAGTAGAGAGATCTGCCGTACAGCGAAATTGTATCATGTTCGGCAAAGAAGTGTGCGCCTCAGTTTCAGGAAGCCTTTGCAAAAACTTTCAGCCTGGAGTATATATGGGACGCGATCAAGAAAAGCATCCCTTCTGTCTGTTTTGAGTATGAGGCCGCCGTAAAGGAAGAGGAACGCTGGTATTCTGCAACTCTGGTCCCGGTGTTTACCGGGGACAAGGCTTCGGCAAGGCTGTTTTGTATGGAAAGAGACATCACAGAGCTGAAACAGCAGCAGATCAAGCTGAAGACGTCGGCTATGCTGGATGGATCTACGGGGCTCTATAATAAGAAAACATCAGAGCATATGATCAGGCAGCGCCTGGGAAAACAGAGTGAAGGCCAGAAATATGCGCTCTTTATGATAGATATCGATGATTTTAAAGCAATCAACGACAGCTACGGACATATGGAGGGAGATGCTGTCATTGCCCAGACTGCCCTGCAGCTGAAAAAATTGTTTAGTCCGGCTGATATTACAGGGAGATTCGGCGGCGATGAGTTTATTGTTTTTTTCGATGAGATTTCAGACAGAAAAGAGATAGAGGAAAAGGCAGAGAAAATAAAAGAAATGCTCCGTTCCGCGGGCATGAATGTTTCTTTCAGTGTAGGGATTGCTGTCTCCGAGGGCAGAAACATGACATTTGAAGTACTTTATAAAAAGGCAGACAGTGCGCTATATGCCACAAAACAGCGTGGAAAAGATGGATATACGATTTATACGGTGTCTGAAGTCTGACACTGCAATATTACATAATAAAAACCCTTCCTGCGGTGAGTGCAGGAAGGGACATCATATCAAAAGAGTTCATCGGTTAGCCAAATTGTTATTCTGATACCGTGGATCCAATGTTACTTCATCTTCAAACCACTCAGGCCCTTCGTAATCCAGAGCGGCTTCTTCAGACGGAAATTCAACTTCGGCCATCATTAGTCCTTCGTGGTCTCCGTGGAAGATATCCAGTTCAATGGTAAGAGAGCCTGAGGCAGGGATCTGGTAGCGCGTCTTATAGATGAGGATACCGTCGATCTTGCTCTTCAGGTGCTCATAGGCCTGCTTTGTCAGAGGAAATTCATGCTCGGCCCGTTTCATCAGCCCTTTGGACTTATAGGTCAGGATGTAATCATGGTCGAGTCTGCGGATCCGGATCACCGGTTCCATGCACAGATATCCCTGCTCGATCTCGGAGTGGGGATAGGAATCAAGGTCTTTCGGCGGGTCGGTAACAATAAACTTGCGTTCTATTTCCATAGTGCGTTCCTCCTTTTTCCTCATTATATACGCAGCGGAGACAGAATGCAAAGGAAATTGACAACTGAGCAGAAAGCTTTTAAAATGTTTTAGAAACATGAATACAGAGAAGGCGAGGAAGATACAATGCGTTTAAGGAATGTGCCGGGAGCGGCGGATATGATAGCGGCCAGTCCATTTTCCGTCAATCAACCGGAAGAATGGAAAGGCAAGTGGAGGGAATTGTTTGGCAATGACAGGCCGGTTCATATAGAGATCGGTATGGGGAAAGGAAAATTTCTTTTGACATTGGCAGAAAAGAATCCTGACATCAACTATATTGGGATCGAAAAGTTTTCCAGTGTTCTCGTGAGAGCGGTAGAAAAAACGGAAGAGTTCGAGGGGAATAACTTAAGACTGATCCGCATGGACGCGGAGAATCTCCAGGATGTTTTTGCCGAGGGAGAGATTGACCGGATCTATCTGAATTTCTCCGATCCGTGGCCGAAAGAACGCCACGCAAAGCGGAGGCTTACTTCTACGAGATTTTATGAGAGGTATGACCACATCCTTGCGAAGGACGGACAGGTTATTTTCAAAACAGACAACCGCGGGCTGTTTGACTTTTCCCTGGAACAGACGGAGGAAGCCGGATGGAAACTTCTTGACTGTACATTTGATCTGCATCACAGTGAGTTTGCAAAAGACAATGTTATGACAGAATATGAGAAGAAATTTTCTGAAAAAGGCAGTCCAATCTGCCGCCTTACAGCCTGCCGTTAATATTTTTATCCGTATTGCATACTATAATAAAAAAGTGGTAAGATAATTATGAAACAGAAAAAGTGTCAAGTAAAGGTAAATCAATTTTTCTACCAGCATCCAAAGCACAGGAAATGGTTCTGCCGCCTGCTGGCATCGCTGGAAGAGGCAAAAGATTGTTTATGCCGGTCAAGATAAGGAGAATGATTATGGAGTATACGTTTACGAATGAAAATTTCCAGGCAGAAGTGTTAGACTCAGAGCAGCCGGTACTTGTCGATATGTTTGCAACATGGTGCGGACCGTGCAGAATGATGGGGCCTGTTGTGGAAGAACTGGCAAAAGAGTACGAGGGAAGCGTTAAAGTCGGAAAGCTGGATATCGATGAGAACAGTGATATCGCAGGGCAGTACGGCGTGATGTCGGTACCTACGTTCCTGGTCTTTAAGAACGGCCAGGTGGCAGCAAAAGTTGTAGGAGCTGTGCCTAAGGAAGAGTTAAAAGCAGCCGTGGATAAAGCGCGTTAGGGGTCAGGAAATGACTGTATAAAGACGGATGGACGGAACGTAAACCGGCCATCCGTTTTTCTGTGGGTCTGCACCGGGATTTCGTTTGACAAGATGTAAGACAGCAATTAAACTAAAAAACAGATAGTCAAGGAAGAAAAGGTGGATCCATGAATATATTAAACATAGAACATATCAGTAAAACTTTTGGAGATAAGACCATATTCGATGACGTCTCTTTAGGAGTACATCAGGGAGATAAGATCGGAGTGCTGGGCGTCAACGGGACAGGAAAATCAACTCTGTTAAAGATCATTGCAGGACAGGAAACGGCTGACGAGGGAGAGGTGATCTTCGGCAGAGGTATCCGCACGGCTTTTCTCCCACAGAACCCGGAGTTTCCGGACGGGGCAAAGGTGCTGTCTTATGTGACGGAAGGGAAACATGATCCGGATGGGAATGAGCCGGTGAGTGAGGCCAAGACGATTCTTACAAAACTTGGAATCTGTGATTTCGATGAATCTGTGGATCATCTGTCCGGCGGGCAGAAGAAAAGAGCCGCGCTGGCCCGGACCCTTGTGGACCCGGCGGATGTACTGATCCTGGACGAGCCAACCAACCATATAGACAATGACATGGCCCTCTGGCTGGAAGATTATCTGAACCGGTTTAAGGGAGTCCTGATCATGGTGACCCATGACCGCTATTTTCTGGACCGCGTAACCAATAAAATCGCAGAGATAGACGAGGGAAAGCTGTACACCTATGACTCCAACTACTCAGGATTTTTGGCTTTAAAGACACAGAGAGAAGAGATGGAACTGGCCACGGAGCGCAAACGCCAGAGTCTTCTGCGGACCGAACTGGAATGGGTGAAGAGAGGGCCTCAGGGCAGGGGGACTAAACAGAAAGCAAGGCTTGACCGGTATGAACAGCTGAAAAACATGGAAGGCCCCAGGGAAGTCCAGAACGTTGAGATGGATTCTGTGGGCACGAGACTCGGAAAGAAGACGATTGAACTCCATCGGATTTCCAAGGCATACGGGGAGAAAGAGCTCATAAAAGACTTTACCTATATCTTGTTAAGGGATGACCGGCTGGGAATCATTGGGCCGAATGGCTGCGGCAAATCCACTCTGATGAAGATCATAACGGGACGTCTGGCCCCGGACACCGGAGAGGTTGTGACCGGGGACACAGTAAAGATCGGATATTTTGCACAGGAAAATGAAGACATGGAGGACGGCATCCGAGTCATCGACTATATCCGGGATGTGGCTGATTATATTCAGACACCCGGCGGGAAGATCAGTGCGTCTCAGATGCTTGAACGTTTTTTATTCACGCCTTCCATGCAGTACACACCTCTGTCCAAACTTTCGGGAGGAGAAAAGAGGAGGCTCTATCTGCTCAAAGTTCTGATGGATGCGCCGAACGTGCTTGTACTTGATGAGCCAACCAACGATCTGGACATAGCAACTCTGAGAATCCTTGAGGATTACCTGGATTCTTTTCAGGGGATCGTTTTGGCTGTCTCCCATGACCGCTATTTTCTGGACCGCATCGCCGGCCGGATTTTTGCATTTGAGGGCGGCGGTGAGATAAAGCAGTATGAGGGCGGGTATACAGACTATCTGAGAGCAGGAAAACCGGCGGAGGAGCCAAAGCCAAAGGAAAAAACGGATAAGAAATCATGGAAACAGAAAGATACCAGGCTGAAGTTTTCATATAAAGAACAGAGAGAATATGAAACTATAGATGAGGACATTGAACGGCTGGAAGAAAAAATCATATCTGTCGGACAGCAGATGGAGGAAAACGCCAGCCAGTATACAAGGCTCGCAGAACTGACGGAAGAAAAGTCGAAACTCGAGGAGCAGCTCAACGAAAAGATGGAGCGGTGGGTTTACCTGAACGATTTGGCAGAGAAAATTGAATCCCAGAATTCCTGAGAGGTGGATATGAATGAAGAAGAGTAAAAAACATAGCAGGGTAAAGTTTCTGTGTGCGGTTCTTTTGTGTGCTTTGCTCGGTGGAAGCCTGTCTGCCTGCCAAGTGCATGAGTCTGACGAGGCAGAGAATCCTAAGTATGTGATCGGTGTCGTGACAAAATCACGGAGCAGTGAATACTGGATGTCAGTCTGTTCCGGCATGGAAAAAGCGGCTTTAGACCTGGGGGTAAAGGTCATTATTATGTCTCCGGATACGGAGACGGATGAGAAGACTCAGCAGCAGATGATCGGCAGCCTTCTGAAAAAAGATATTGATGCCCTGGCGGTATCCCCAATCAACTCACATAATGCAAAGGGCTACTTAAAAAAGGCGGAAGAAAAAGGGATTCAGGTTGTATCCTATGACACAAAGATTCTCGAGAAGGGAGTTCCTTATATTGGAATCGACAATGAAAAAGTAGGCAGAGAACTGGCCCAATATATGGCGGCACAGATGAAAAAGAAAGGGCTTATGGGCATTATATCAGGGAATCTGAAACAGAGCTCCCATGCCTCAAGGCTGAAAGGCTTTCGGGACTATATAGATAAAAATACAGACATAAAGATTGCCTTTACCGAAAGCGGATACAGCAATCTGCGGATGCCGGAGAAAGAGATTTCAAGGCTTATGAGAGAACATCCGGATTTAAACGGAATTTTTGCTACGAGCGCCGTGACCGCACTCGGAATCATGGAGTACCTTGGAGACCGGCCGGTGCTGATTGCCACAGTGGATGCCCAGGAGGATGCGCTGGATGCGGTCAAGAAGGGGAAAATCGGGGCTTTGGCTTATCAGCCGGGTTATGAAATCGGCTATGAGACGGTACGCTATATCGTAAACCAAAAAGAAGGAAAAAAGCAGCCTGAACAAAAAATCATTCAGGCAGATCTAAAAATAAAACCACAAAAATAAAAATAGTACATATATCTGAGGACCTTTGGCAGACCAAAGGTCCTTTACTTTCATCTATTAAATAACAGCCGGAATGCGTTACAAAAATATAATATCAAATCTAAAAAAATCCATGGATACGACTTCGGATACCGGAAGGTAAAATAGAACCAAAGGTACAGATTATAAGAGATCAAATAGGAAGCTATTGGAAGGCGAAATATCAAAAAAGGAGGGAATATATCATGGGAAAAGTAAAAGTTGGTATTGCAGGGCTGGGGAGATTAGGAAAGCTGCATGCAAATAACCTGGCATTTAAAATCCCGGATGCGGAACTTACGGCAGCCTGTTCGATTGTTCCGGCGGAGCTGGAATATGCAAAAGAACAGCTGGGAGTTGCAGATGTCTATGCAGATTACCGTGAAATGCTGGAAAAAGCAGATATCGATGCAGTTGCCATAGTGACGACGAGCGGGGAGCACTGCTGGCAGATCGAAGCTGCTTTGGATGCGGGAAAGCATGTGTTTTCCGACAAGCCGCTGGGAATAACGGTAGAGGAATGCAGGACAGCCGAGGCTGCTGTGGAACGCCACCCGGAACTTACATTTTTCCTTGGATTTATGCGGCGTTATGATCCGTCTTATGCATATGCAAAGGAAAAGATCAAAGAAGGAGCCATTGGTACACCATATATGGTGAAAGCGGCAGGAATCGATCCGGAAGCCCTGGCAGAAGGAGCGATTAAATTTGCAGCGACCAGCGGCGGGATCTTCATTGATATGGCCATCCATGACATCGATCTGATGCGCTGGTTTCTGGAATCCGATCCCGTGGAAGTATATGCGGCAGGAGCCACATTCAAACATCCGGAGTTTAAGGAAGCAGGAGATGACGAGACCGGTGCGGCAATGTATAAATGCGAAAACGGTGCACTTGGATTTGTGCATGTCGGACGTACTGCGGCACATGGATATCACGTTGAGACAGAGATTGTCGGCACTGAGGGTTCTCTAAGGATCAGTCCGGTACCGGAAAAAAATCTGTGTATGATCTATGATAAAAATGGGGCTGTGAAAGAATGTGTCAGCGGCTTTCCGGAGAGATTTGCAGAGTCTTATCAGCTGGAAATGGCAGAATTCATTCACTGTGTCCAGAAAGGTGCGAAACCGGATGTCACCGTATATGACGGTACAAAATCAACACAGATCGGTTTTGCAACTACAAAAGCCTGGAAAAAGGGAGGCATTGTAAAGATCGAATATTAAAAATCGGTTAGCTTGACACTCTTTGGGTGTCACGTATAATTAGAAAGAGAAGAAGATATCAGGGAAGGGAGAGTGAAGTCTGATATGATACGCAGTATGCGGAGTAAAGTTTTCTTAGCCATCATCAGCATCACATTTTTGACTGCCTCGGCCATCACCCTGATATTTTATTTGAAATCTACTCAGATGATTGAGGACAATTACGGGACAAATCTCTATGGCCGCATTGAGCAGGTAGGGAATGCTTTCGATGATGCCATGAAAGAGATTTATTACATTACGGTACAGGCATCCAACGCAGAAGGGCTTTCCCGGCAGGCAGAAAGCTATCTGAGAACAGAGGATGCAGGACAGCTGGAGAAGATGTCCGGTATGCTGGGAGGATTCAAGAAACGAAACAGTGATATCGGATCAGTCTGTCTGGTTCTTCCGGAACAAAAAGTCATTGTTACATCGGAAGATTATCCGGTTTATGTAAAGAAAGTAGAGGACTCTGTATTAAAGCATATTGCAGAGGTTTCTCTGGAAGACCATCCGGTTATTATCAAAGATCCGGTGAGAAAACAGAATAAAGTGCTGTCTTTTATTGAGCCCGTCATAAAAGACGACGGAAGTGTCCTTGGATTTGTCATGTGTAATGTTGAAGAGAGGGCTGTCTATTATAAGTATCTGGATATTTTAAATGACGGCAGATCTTCAGACGCGGTCCTCCTCAATAAGAAAAATGTCATTGTCTCTACGAAGAATGCCGAATCCATGGGCAAAATTTACAGGAACAGCAATTTCCCCGATGTCCAGCAGAACGGCATTTATAATAAAAGTAACCCGGCGGTCATAGGCATCAGCTATAAAACGGCATTCACGGGCTGCAGTTTTTTTATTACGGCGGAGAAGAGTGTCGTATTGAGCGACCTGAATCAGCTGAAATATTTTTTGCTGGCATTTTTATTTCTGTTTCTGGGCATGTCACTGATTCCCGCCTATTTTGCCACGAGGGCTATGTATGAGCCATTGAGGAATTTGACGGCGGCGATGGATGAAATCAGCGCCGGAGAGCTGGATAAAAGGGTTCAGGTCCGCACCAGAGATGAGATTGGACGGCTTTCCAATGACTTTAACAACATGCTGAACCAGATTGAAAAGCTGATCGAAAAGCTGATCAAAGAAGAAGGACTCAAAAAAGATGCAGAGCTGGAAGCACTTCAGTATCAGATTACCCCGCATTTTATGTACAATACTTTAAATTCCATTAAGTTTGCGGCACTTCTGAAAGGGGAGAAGGAACTGGGAGGCCTGATCGGTGATTTTGTGGAGCTTCTGCAGGCAAGTGTCAACAAAAAAGGTACGTTTGTCACAGTCTCAGACGAGATACATATTTTAAAAAATTATATTCATCTCCAGAAAATGAGATATGACGGTCATTTTCATGTGGATTATGAGATAGGGAAAGACGCGGGCAGCTGTTTTGTCCCGCGGCTGATCCTTCAGCCTCTGGTGGAAAACTCTATTTTGCATGGGCTGGATATGAAGATGGACAGCAGCCGGATCGAGATCAGGGCCGTGATCGAAGAAGACTATTTATGTATCAGTGTCAAAGATAACGGAAGAGGAATGACACAGGAACAGATTTATGAGCTGCTGACAAAAAAGACAAAGAAAACCAGCGGCCTGAGCGGGATAGGAGTTGTCAATGTCCGTGAGAGGCTGGAACTGTATTACGGAAATAATGCCGGCCTGGGCTATGACAGTACTTCCGACGGAACAACAGCATATCTGTATCTGCCGGCTTACAAAGACCAGAATCAGTATGCAGTGTGAAAGGAGAAAACGCCATGTACCGAACAATGATTGTCGATGACGATTTTTTAGTGCGAAGTTATCTGAAGCAGCTGGATGCCTGGGAGAAAGCGGGTTACGAGATCACTGCCGATGTAAGGGATGGGGAAGAGGCCTTACATGCAGTCAGGGAGCAGGCTCCCGACGTGATCGTAACCGATATCTCCATGCCGCTGATGGATGGGATCGAACTGATACGCAAGGTACGGGAAATGGGACTTTCTGCATATATCATCGTACTGAGCTGTCATGATGATTTTAATTATGTGAAAGAAGCTATGCGCCTTGGTGCAAATGAATATGTGCTGAAAAATTCTCTGGACGAGGATTCCCTTTTTGAGGTGCTGAAAAATGCGGAACACCATATGAACAGCCTAAAGAAACGAAACAGTGAAGAAGAACGGACAAAAAAGCTGATCGAGGCCGGAAGCCAGTCTTTGAAGATACGATTTTTTAACGAGATTGTGGCGGGAGATATGAGCTCTAAAGAGCGGGAAGAAAGGCGCATCGAGGCGGGGATTAAAGGAAAATATATCAACAGTGCGGTCGTCAACATGTTTATCCCTGCCTGGATGGTTATCAAAGACAGCCAGTCACCGGCTGAGTCGGAACAATACGCCGCAGGGTTCATAGAGCGTCTGTCTGCTCAGCTTCAAATGCTCCTGGGAGAGGAGCACAGCAGGGCCGAGACAGTTTCTCTGGGAGGAGGCATCTTCTGCTGTTTTCTGGATCTTTCTGATCTGAGCAGGAGCAGTGTAATGAAGCAGAAACTCACGAGTGTGGCCTCTGCCTGCTTCAAGTGCTGCCGGGAGGAGATTTTTGACTACGATATTGCAGTCAGCAATATCTGCATTGGAGAAGGGGGCATACGTCAGGCATATCAGCAGGCAAGAGAGACCATTAAGCTTAGTTTTTATGAGGACAGAGATATTTTATATTTTGACAGCCAGAAGACCATTGGGACCAAGATGCCGGAGTGCGCACAGGAACTTTTAAATCATGTGAGGGATTATGCGGCAGGAAGAAAAGAAAAAGAGATGAAAGAAGAGTTTTTTCGTGTGATAGAAGCATGCCGGGAGACAAGGACGGACCCAAAGATCATTTTCCGGTGGATTCGGAAATTAGATACGGCAGTGGGGACAGAGCACAGTCAGGAAGAACTGTTTAAACTCACTCATGTGGATCAGCTTTCTGATATCTTTAAGGATTACAGAAGCAGAATATTTTTGGGTACAGGAAAAAAAGTCCCCGAAAATGCGGGGACACAGACGAGACAGGCAGTGCAGTATATTCGTGAACACTTCAAAGAGCAGATCGGGCTTCAGGAGGTTGCAGATGCTGTAGGACTGAATTTTGCCTATCTTAGTTATCTGTTTAAACAGGAAATGGGGATCGGCTTTTCGGGATTTCTTCTGGAACTCCGTGTAGAGTATGCAAAAGATCTTCTCAAAAATACAAGCTACAAGATTAAAGATGTTGCAGTGGAATCGGGATTCAACGATTACCACTATTTCTCAAAGGCTTTTAAACGGTTAAATGGGGTCAGCCCGGCAGAGTACCGCAGGAAGTTCTAAAAATAAGACACGAAATCGGGAACATCTATTTTTAGTACAACAAAGCTAAAAATATTCCCGATTTTTTTGAGCTTCTTCCATGGTATCCTTTATTCAGATCATATAAAGAACACGGATAAAGGAGAAGTGCTATGTTTAACAAAGAAAAAGTAAAATTAGGAATTGCCCCGATCGCATGGACAAACGATGACCTCCCGGATTTGGGAAAAGAAAACACGTTTGAACAGTGTGTCAGCGAGATGGCTTTGGCAGGATTTACCGGCTCAGAGGTGGGGAACAAATATCCGAAGGACCCCGAAGTGCTGAAAAAAGCTTTAGAGCTGCGGGGAATTGAAATCTGCAATCAGTGGTTTTCGTCTTTCCTGATTACGAAACCATTTGAAGAAGTGGAGAAAGATTTTCGTGCACAGCTTTCCTTCTTAAAGGCTATGGGAGCAAAGGTCATCGGAGCATCCGAGCAGAGCCACAGTGTACAGGGAATGACGGACACGCCCATCTTTGGACATAAGTATGTGATGAATGATGAGGAATGGGAGACATTCTGCACGGGTATGAACAAACTTGGGAAAATCGCAAAAGAAGAGTACGGCATCAGCCTTACTTTCCACCATCATATGGGAACCGTGGTGCAGGACCCGGATGAGGTTGAGCGGATGATGGCAGATACAGATCCTGCATATGTCAGCCTTTTATTTGACACAGGACATTTTACATACTGCGGCGCCGATCCTCTGGAAATGGTGAAAACTTATGTGGACCGCATCAAGCACGTACACTTAAAAGATATTCGTCCGGAAATCGTAGAAAAAGTAAAGGCAGAAAACCTGAGCTTCTTAGACGGTGTGCGTATGGGAGCATTTACTGTGCCGGGAGACGGATGCATCGACTTTGATCCGATCTTTAAGGTGCTGGAGGACGCAGGATATGAGGGATACATGCTTGTGGAAGCAGAACAGGACCCGGCAAAGGCGAATCCACTGGAGTATGCGCTGAAAGCAAGAAAGTTTATTGCGGAGAAAACCGGATTATAAAAAATAAAATGATTTATAAAATACTGCTGGATGGCATCCGGCAGTATTTTTTTTGCCCATAATGTCCGGTAGAGCTGTGGTATGGTTTCTAATATAGAACATATTGTGGAAAGAGGGGTAATAAATTATGAAACTTTGGGAGAATACAGCGCTTACGGAAAAGGGTACAGCGCTGCAGAATAAACTGTTTGACGGACAGACGTTAAAAATTACAGGGGCAAAGGCCGGAGCAGGAGAGGTGCCTTCTGTGAATCTGAGGCAGCAGACACAGATCACCGACGAACGGCAGGAAATTACACTGCAGCCGGTACGGACAGAGGACGGCAAAGCCGTGATTCCTGTACTGCTGGAAAATATAGAGGTGAAGGAAAGCTATGAACTGCAACAGGTAGGATTTTATGCATAAGATCCGGAGGAGGGAGAAATTTTATACTGCATTGCACAGACTTCGGAGGGAAAGAAAATTCCATCAGCGGCAGAAAGTCCGGGATTTTCCATCACATGGAACTTTTGTTTTCAGAATTCAGATACGGCACCGTTTGAGGTCGTTTTGGACTCGGCGGGACTGGTTGGGGTTGAGCAGCATGAACTTCATTCGAAAGCAATTGAACAGATTGGAAAGACAGTTGAGGATCTTGAAAGTCAGACATCAAAAGATATAGCAGGATTGACAGCAGCAGTAAATGAGGCAAGGAATGAAATCAGCCGATTACGTGAGGAGCTGAATACAAAAGCAGGTCAGTCAGGCTTAAATGATACAAATACAAAAATGAAAGATATTGTGAGAAGCCAGATTTTACAAAGATCCGATATCAGTATACCGGCGGGAGGAACACCGGAGTATCAATTCGCATATGATTTGCCGGCAGGCTATAAGGTTTTAGGTCTTGGAGGATTTGCGTGCACCACGAGTAATCTGTCCGTATACAATGCATATGTGGACGAGGCAAACAGGCGGGTGAGATGCTATATCAGGAATTATGCTACTTCTGCAAATTACAACAATCAGACAATTAAATTTTATATTTATTATATAAGAAATATATAGATTAGGGAAATAAAAGACCCCGCATGCCTGCGGGGTCTTTCAATGAAAAGAGAGGATTAAAATATATATGAAAAACTATGTCTTAAGTATATCAGCTTTATGTGCGAATACAATGTATAGAAACTAAACAATTCTAAACATCCTATAAACAAATATTAAGGAAAACTTGTGATTCTTATGAAAGGATCGGGTGATTCCTGATATATTCTTCCATAATGTAAGCAGCACAGCCGACGATCTGTTCGCATGGGCGCTTCCGGTAATAGTCTTTTGTGCGCTCTTCCGGAACATAAGATTCTTTTTTTTGATCAAGTCCCAGCAATTCACGGCATACGATGGAACCGTTTAATTCTTCAAATGAGCGGGCGAGTTCCTGAATCCGTTTGTAGTGCTCTGTCTTTGAGGAACGGTCTTTCGGTGAGTCGTATCCGTACAAAATTCCCGCAGTGAGAAACATACCGCTGACAGAGCCGCATACTTCCCGGAGTCTTCCCATGCCTCCGCCAAAAGAAGAACTGAGCTTGAGGGCAGTGTGCCGGTCTATGCCGTACAGATCTTTGAAAGCCAGAAAAACTGACTGAGAACAGTTGTATCCTTCTTTAAATAAATTCATCGCCTTTTGGGCATATTGACTGGAAGTGAGATCAATGTTCATAGGGGGCTCCTTTTCTTTTGTGCCGGTTCATACAGTTTTCATTTTACGAAATAAAAAAACACCATCCCCAGCCCCAAACAAGCCAAAAATAGTGTTTTAATACGCGATGAGGGGCTCGAACCCTCGACACCCTGATTAAGAGTCAGGTGCTCTACCAACTGAGCTAATCACGCTTATTTCATGATGCGCTGCATTTTCAACGCAAGAATTATTATATATGATGTTTTCCATAATTGCAAGTAAAAATTGAAAATTTTTTTGTATCTTTTTGTCGATGACAATAATAAATGTATTTGTGATGCAGAAGTCATTGAAAAGACCGGGTTCAAAAGGCGCCGGACCCTATACTTTTCTGTGTCTTTGTGCTAGAATAAAGCCAAAATTCGATTGTGACCTGAGGATAATAGAAGGAGTGTAAGAATTGAAAAACAATAAATTTGAATCCAATAAAAAATATTTTACCATATCGATTTATTCGATTGTTGTAATCCTTATTGGGTGTATAATATTCCGCCTGGTCAATAACTGGGCGTCTACGGTCGGGATTCTCACGGATCTATGGAATACGATTTTCCCATTTTTTATTGGTTTTCTGATCGCATATGTGATGAACCCTGTCGTTACCTTTTTTAACGAAAAAGTCTTTTCATCATTATTCGGTGAAAAACGAAAAAGATTATGCCGTGCATGTGCGATCCTCACTACTTATATCATATTAGTCGGAGCACTAACGATCTGTCTGATCTTTATCGTACCTCAGCTTTATGACAGCATTAAGGAACTGTCCAGCCAGATTCCGGTCATTTCAGACCAGATCATGGGACTGCTGGATCACTACAAGGAAAGCGGTTCCGGAGTATTCCCGGCCGAGCTGATGGAAACACTGGAGACCAAGAGTCTGCCGAAGCTGGTGCAGCTTTCCAATCAAATGCTCACAGAAGCCATTCCGATGCTGTACAATTTTTCGGTTTCATTTGTAAAATGGCTGTTTAATCTGTTTATTGCTTTCGTAGTGTCCATCTACATGACGGCCGATAAGCAATTATTGAAAAGTGCCTGCCGAAGACTTATTTTTGCAGTATTTCCTTATGATGCAGCGGTTCCGGTCATTCATGGGCTGAAAGAGTGCCATAATATTTTTTCCGGCTATATCATTGGAAAGTCACTGGATTCCCTCATTATCGGGTTCCTCTGCTTTTTGCTTATGAGTCTTTTAAACCTGCCGTATACCGTGCTGATCAGCGTTATTGTCGGGGTAACCAATATGATTCCTTATTTTGGACCTTTTATCGGGGCCGTTCCGGGCGCATTTATTCTTTTTATTGTAAGCCCATATAAAACACTGATTTTTCTTGGAATGATCCTGGTGCTGCAGCAGTTCGACGGACTGGTGCTGGGACCGAAGATCCTCGGTAATTCTACGGGAGTCAGGCCGATCCTGATCCTCTTTTCCATTACAGTCGGAGGAGCGTATTTCGGACCTTTGGGTATGTTTTTAGGAGTGCCGTTTTTTGCGGTGGTCCAGTATCTGGTCAACAACTGGGTCAATTACAGATTATACAAAAAGAATCTGGATATCGAGTAGGAGGCATATATATGAAATCCATTGCTGCCATTGCTCAGTGCAGAGCTTCACAGGAACCGGAAAAAAATCTCTGTAAGGCAGAATTCTTCTGCCGGGAAGCCAGGGAAGAAAGCGCATGCTTTGTCATATTCCCGGAGTATTTTATGACGTATTATCCTATAGAGGGAAGTGCTTACTATGAAAAAGCCCAGACTCTCGACGGACCCTTTGTACAGGGAATGAAAAGACTGGCCGCAGCACATGGGCAGTGGATTTTATTTGGAATGAGCGAGAAGCCCGGCAGGGATTCAGGAGGGAAATGTTTCAATACGGCGGTCCTTTTAGACGACAGAGGTAATCTCTGCTCTGTTTACAGAAAGACTCATCTATTTGATGCATTTTCATGGAAAGAATCGGACAGTACGCTGCCCGGGGAAGTTCTGCATGAACCGGTGAATACACCGCTTGGAAAGGCAGGACTGGGAACCTGCTATGATCTCAGATTTCCGGAACCGGCCAGGATACAGGCACTGAAGGGTGCAGAGGTTCTGATCTATCCTTCAGCATGGGTAGACGGTCCGGATAAATTTATGCAGTGGGAGGCTCTGCTTCGTGCCAGGGCCATTGAGAATACAGTGTTTACGATTGGCTGCTGCCATTACAGTGAAGAACACTATATGGGCAGAAGTCTCGCCTTCGATCCCTCCGGCAGAAAGCTTGCAGAAGGGGAAGCAGGAGAGGAACTGATTGTCCTGCCGGTAGACACAGACCAGAGAGATGCCATTATACATCAGGTTCCGGTAATGAAAAACCGCCGGACAGATCTTTATGACATAAGGACAGGAAAATGAAACTCAGTTTGGAAAAAATACTATATAATTCAGCATCAAACGGAACTTCTCTTCTGCATTTTGAATGCCGGAGTGATATCAGTGAACTTTTGCTGGAAACATTGATCAGTCTCTGTAAAGATGTTGGGGCTGTTCTCCAGAATGAAGGATACTATGACTATATGACCGTGAATTCCTATCTCAAATTATTTGCGGGATTATCGGGTTCTGATGTCACACTGGATTCTGCAGTCCGCACCATGCAGCTTGATGGATTTCTTTACTGTAAGATAAAATCGCTGACACCTTCCCAAAAGTACCGAGTTTCATTGGCGAGGGAAATCATTATGGACCGGGATATCTTATTCCTTCAGGAACCTGTCCTCGGGACAGACAGAGATTCTGTACAGCCGATGATACAGTGGATCGAATCGTGTGGTGATCAGGGGAAAAAGGTTATTACTACTTCTCAGTCTTTAAAACATGTGTATATGCTTCCGGGAAGGCATTTTTTTGTGGATGAGGAGCATGCGGAAGAACTGCCGGAAAATATTTTTTCGAAACAAGAACAGAGCGGGCCTTATATGGCGGAAAAGATTCCGGCCAGGATGGGTGATAAAATCCTGCTTTTTGATCCGGACGAGATCGATTATATTGAAAGCATGCAGGGAAAAAATTATCTGCACGTCAGACAGGCCAGGTTCCAGTGTTCTATGACTATGGACGAACTCTGCAGCAAGCTGAAGAAATTTGGTTTTTTCAGGAGTCACCGTTCTTATATCGTCAACATGCAGAGAGTTTCGGAAGTTATGAAATGGACAAAAAATTCTTATTCCCTCAGGATGAAAGGCGGGGAAGAGGAAAATATCCCTCTCAGCAAAGGAAGGATTGAAGAATTGAAGGAATATTATGGATTTTAGGGGCTCTTTTCATGGACCTATATCTCCGTTCATCCGTTTTTCCTTGTGAAAACCGGGAGAATCCAATAAAATGCATGTATTACGAGGAGGTATTTACATGAATCAAGACTGCATAACAATGGAACATGTCGGCATTTCATTTCAGAAGAAAATGGCATTGGACGATGTGAATATCCGGGTATCGGAGGGAGAAATCTTTGGTTTTTTAGGGCCCAGCGGAGCCGGAAAAACAACGACGATCAAATTATTGAGTGCACAGCTTCGCCAGGACTGCGGTCAGATCTCTGTCATGGGAATGGAACCGTTTGAAGATGTCAGCAGGCTGTATCAGAACATCGGAATTTTATCCGACAACAGCGGCTTTTATGAAAAAATGTCTGTGGAGGAAAACCTTAAAATATTTTCTGAGATTTACAGGCTTCCGAAAACAAGAATTCCGGAGGTGCTTGATCAGCTTCATTTAACCGAGGACGGGAAGAAAAAGGCGGAGAAACTCTCAAGAGGAATGAAACAGAGGCTTTTGTTCGCCAGGGCGATCTTACATAAACCAAAGCTGCTCTTTTTGGATGAACCTACGGCCAATCTGGACCCATCTACAAGTGAGGATGTACACGATATCATCAAACAGCTGAACCGGGACGGAACGACTGTTTTTCTTACGACTCATGATATGGAGGAAGCAGACGAACTCTGCAGCAGAGTGGCATTCTTAAACGAAGGGGTCATCAAAGAGGTCGGAGTACCGGAAGAACTGAAGATCAAATATGCAAAAGACAGGGTGAAGATCCTTTACACGGACGGAACTGTAAAAGAAATTCCCAAGGATAAAACGGCTATAGCAGAGGAACTTTTAAGTGCAGACAAAGAGGTTGTGACGATCCATTCAGTGGAACCCGACTTGAAAACGATATTCTTGGACTTGACGGGGAGGGAATTAGCATGAAATTAAGAGCGAGAATCATAAAAGCACTGATGAAAAAGGATTTCCGGATGCTTGCGGGCAATAAAAATACTTTTTTTATTTTACTGCTTCCGATCTTATTCTGTGTCCTTTACACAAAGGTACTGCCGATCGGAAAAGAGACGGGGATGTTATACCCCCTGCTTCTCTGTGAGGTGCTGAATCTGATCTGTGCGCCGATCTCACTGCTGAGCATGATGGTGGCGGAGGAAAAAGAGAAAAATACCCTGCGGACTTTGATCATGTCCGATGTCAGGGCTATGGAGTTTCTGGCCAGCAAGATGTTTGTTGTACTTTTATTGATGGAAGTGATCTCCGTGGCGAATTATCTGCTGGTGGGACTTGATATGAAGTTTTTTGCGGGTTATATGCTCATCTCCACTTTGGCTTCGGTCGGTATCCTGTTTTTAGGTGCAGCTGTGGGAATTTTGTCTGAAAATCAGATGTCAACCGGAACGATTTCCACACCGCTGATGCTTCTGCTGATGCTGCCGCCGATGTTTGCCGGAATGAACAAGGTACTGGAAAAGATAGCATTTTGTCTTCCCACAAACGCCTTTATGGAGATTATGAACGGAGAATACCAAAATAAAGCTGCCTTTCTCTCCGGAGCCAATATGAAACACTATGCGGTCTGCCTTGTATGGATCGTTATAGGCATTGCGGTGTTTAATATCGTCTACAAGAAAAGAGGGGTAGACAGCCAATAGTTTATAATATGTTTAGAATTGTTTATTTTCTATATATTGTTTTTAAAGGAAAAGTTGTTATAATGAAGACATAGTTTTTCATATATACTTAATCCTCTCTTTTTAAAAATGCTCTGCCGGTAACAGAGCACATATTGCAAGCAGGCAGGTGCCGGAAGAAATTCCGGCACCGTTTTTCTGGCATTTTGACCAGTTTTCCGGCTTGCTGTCTCAGAGATGTAAGATTTTCTAACTTTCAGCAAAGTCTCTCCGGCGGCCCGTTCGGAACTCGCTGACGCTCAGACAGCCTCACTGTGCGATGCACACCGCCTCCGAGCCTTTGCTGAAAGAAGAAAAACTAACATCTCTTCGAATGCAAGGCCTCCAAACTGGTCAAAATGGACGTAATATCTGCTGGAGCAGGCTGCTTAGAGACCGAAGATGCCATCTGCGATAGTTTTTCTCTATTGTCGGAAGGAGGCCTTTCCAGAGCCGACTGAAGATAATGGAGAAAAACTCATGCTTAACACTCAACAATTTTCACGTAGAATCTCCGGTTTCTGGGTCCGTCGAATTCGCAGAAGTAGATGTCCTGCCAGATTCCGAGTACCGGTTTTCCGTCAGAGATGATGATTGTCTGTGACGGGCCGACGGTTGATGTCTTCAGGTGGGCATTGGAGTTACCCTCTGCGTGGCGGTAATTTTTGTCATGCAGTGGATATACCTTGTCAAGCCCGAAGAGCATATCGTGGACCACATCCGGGTCCGCATTTTCATTGACTGTGATCCCTGCCGTCGTGTGGGGAGAATGGATGACGGCGATGCCGTCTCTGATCCCAGAAATTCTCAGGTCTTCTTTCAGGAAGGAAGTGATTTTAATCATATCTTCCCGTCCGGTGTGATTTAAATGATGTTCAAAAAAAGTCTGTTTCATCTGATCTCTCCTTTCTTTTATTCCCAGTATACCTCATCAGCCAGACCATGCCAACTTGCTGCAGATCTCAAGTTTTTTCGATTCGATTATATTGTATTTTTTGGAATTTTCTGTCGTATATTCTTGTTCTGTGACAATATTTGTGATATTATGAATAAGGTTTAACGATAATATTACAGAAATCTTACAATAGAATGAGTTTCCGGAGGATAAGAGAGTTGAGGAACTATAAAAAATATATCACAGTCTGGGCCATGGCATTGACTATGGCAGCAGCATCTGTGCCGGTTTCAGCGGCACCAAAAGAGGGCGGCAGAACAGAAGATATTCAGGAAGATATAGGGCAGAGAGAGACATTTCAGGTCAGGTTTGACGGAGCGGGCGGCACGGTGAGAGAGGCCGTGCGTCAGATGGAAGCAGGAGAACTTATTTCTGAGCCGGAGACACCTGTCAGGGACGGATATGTATTTAAGGGCTGGAGTGATCAGAGCGGAGGACAGACGGGATACTGGAATTTCAGCGCCGATGAGATGCCTGAAAAAGATCTGACCCTCACGGCTGTGTGGGAAAAGGAATATACGCTTGACCGTTCACAGGTGACTGTGGCAGTCTCTGCACAGGCAAAGGTGGGAGTCAGAGAATCTTCGTCTCCCAGGGCTGTGTGGAAGTCAGGTGACGAACGCATCGCAACTGTGGACAGCAGCGGAAATGTAAGAGGAAAAGCGGCGGGAAGGACTTATGTACAGGCCGTAGTGGGCAGCCAGGTCGTGACAGCAGGCGTACAGGTTACAAATCCATATCTGTCAAAAAGCAGCGGAACTGTGGCAAAGAACCGGACTGCGAAAATACCGATCAGGGGGCTGAGTTCTACCAGCCAGACATCTGTCTCTGTGAGCGGCAGCAGGGCGAAAGCTTATATTCAGGACGATCAGCTGGTTATATATCCAAAAAAGAAAGGCATAACCAAGTTTTATGTCAAGATAGACGGAAAACAGAAAACCTATAAGGCGGAGGTCACTTCCTATAAGGCGGTCAAAGCCATCGCGAAGGCAAAAAAAGCGAAGGGATGCCGATACAGCCAGCCAAGGAGAATGAGGAAGGGATATTATGACTGCAGTTCTCTGATCTGGCGCTGCTACAAGCCGTACGGCATACATTTCGGAAGCCGTTCTTACGCTCCGGTGGCGGCCAGTGAAGCCAAGTACATGAAGCGCCATAAAAAAGTCGTTTCTTATAAGAGGGTGAAGGCCAAAAAGCTTCTCCCGGGAGATGTGATCTTTTATTCCTACACAAGAAACGGGCGGTACCGGAATATTTCCCACGTGGCTTTGTACATAGGAAACGGCAGAATCATCCATGCGGCCAACCGAAGAGTAGGGGTTGTGGAGGCAAAATATAAGTACACCAAGTGCATCAAAATGATTGCACGTCCGGCTAAATAAATATTAAGAAAAGAATCGGCTTTCTTTAAGGAAGACCGGTTCTTTTTGTGTTATACTGATAAAAAATAAGGTTCAGGGGAGGGAAGCTGCATGAAAAAAGTAATATCTAATCTTCTTTTGGCTGTGTGCATCGTCGTCTTTTTATTCAGCGGATGGAAACTTGTGGGGTATTATCTGGAATATAAGAAGGCAGATGATGAATATGATAAGATAGCACAGGAAGTGGTCAAAACAAAAGGGAAAGAACGAATCATTGATTTTGAGAAACTCAGGAAGATCAATCCGGATACCATCGGCTGGGTCTATGCCAAGGGAACTAATATCGATTACCCGGTCGTCCTTGGGAAGGATAACGATTATTACCTGCACACCACGTTTGAGGGGACAAAAAACAGCTCCGGAGCAGTCTTTATGGACAGCCACGGGGATAAGGATTTCCGCGCGGAGCACAATATTATATACGGGCACCATATGAGAAACGGATCGATGTTTGCAGACCTTATGGAGTTCCGCGAGCAGAGCTTTATCAAAAAACAGGATACGATCACCTTGTATACTCCGAGTGGGAAGAAGGATCTGAAGGTCGTTGCTTCTTACGCAAGAAAGGCCGACAAGCTGATTCCGATCACATTTGGGGACAGGAAGGACATGAAGAAATATCTGGAGGAGATTTTGTCCATGAGTGATATCCAGTCCAGGATACCGAAGAAGACTGTGATGAAAACAAAGAAACTGTATACGTTTGTCACATGCAGTTATGAACAGGAAGATAACCGTACGTTTGTACATGCGATTGAGAGCAAAGATTAACGAGGACTTATATGTTCAAATTTACAAGGAAAAATAAAAGGGAACTTGCAGTGATCTGCACGTTTCTTTTTATTGTCACTTTTATTTTTATATGGATCATCCAAAATATCGGGCTGCCGATCGAGACGAAAGTCGAAAACGGCCATATCAAGGTGATCGATGTTTCAAAATATAACCATAAAGTCAACTGGAAGAAAGTAAAGGACAGCCAGATCAACCACGCTGTCTTAAAGATCGGCTCCGGTGCGGGAAAAAAGAAAAAGGGCACAGAAGATCCAATGTTTATTTCCAATTACCGGAACGCAAAGATCTCATCCATTCACTGCGGAGTTTATTATTATTCTTATGCCAAAGACGCGAAAGCGGCAGTGAAAGAGGCAAAACACTGTATTTCCCTGCTGAAAAAGCATGATATTGACCCGGAAGATCTGAAGCTTCCAGTGGTATTTGACATTGAGGAAGAGGAAGTCATGAAAACCGGAAAAAAGAATGTGACGGCGCTGACAAGAGCTTTCTGTGAAGAGATCAAACGGGCGGGTTACGTGCCCATGGTCTATTCCAACGCTTACTTTTTGAAACACTATTTTGATTATGAAGGCATTAAAGCATATAAACTGTGGGTGGCCCATTACACGAAAGAAGAGGAGCCGGATATTCCATTTCAATACCACATGTGGCAGTTTACGGATCAGGCTTCTGTTCCCGGGGCAAACACGGAAAGCGGCCACTGCGATCTGAATTACTATTTAACAGATAAGGAAGGAAACCTGTTATGAGAGAAATCAAAAAAGCGGCATTGATAGGACTTGGGGCGATCGGAGGATTCGCGGCACCGGGGATTTGCAAAGCGCTGGGCAGTGAAAATTTCTGCGTCATCGCGGGAGGAGAGCGCAGAAAGCGTCTGGAAAGAGACGGAGTTATCATTAACGGAAAACAATGGAAATTCCAGACGGCCGAGCCCTCATGGGAGAGAGAGCCGGCGGATCTTGTTATTTTGAGTGTGAAATATACGGCCCTTGACCAGGCCATCAAAGATATCAGGAATCAGGTAGGGGAACACACTGTCATCATGTCTCTGCTGAACGGAGTGGAAAGTGAGGAGAGGATCAAAGCCGCCTACCCTGATAATGAAGTATTATATTCGGTGATACGGGTTCCGGCCCTCCACCATGGAAATGAAATTTCCTTTCCGGAGGGGTCCGGCAAAATTTCTTTCGGCCATGCGTATAATGATACATGGTCGGAGACCGTGTGTTCTGTGAGGGAGGTATTTGAAAAGGGAGGTATTTCATATGAAGTGCCCAAAGATATGCTGAGGAATATGTGGCATAAGTTTATGACGAATGTCAGCGAGAATCAGAGCGCTGCCATTCTCCGTGTCCCCTACGGCATCTGGACCATCAGTGAAGACGCCAATGAGCTGAGGGAGCAGGCGGCCAGGGAAGTCATCGCTATTGCCGGAAAGAAAGGTATTCATCTGACAGAGGAAGATCTTATGGAACACAGGACCTATTTTGAGGGCGCTCCGTTTTACGGGAAACCTTCGACTCTTCAGGACATCGAGGCCGGAAGGAAGACGGAGGTGGAGATGTTTGCAGGAGCGGTCATAAGAATGGGAAAGGAGCTGGGTATCCCAACTCCTTATAATCAAATGTTTTATCACTGTATCAAGACCCTGGAAACGTGGAATGACCACCAAAAGGATCACAAATAAGATGACGCATAGGATACAAGTTCCAGTAAAACCGCATATCCGAAACTGATGATCAAAGCCGCATAGTAGGAGATACCGGCGGCTTTTTCATTTGGCCAGCTTCGGCGGATATCCTTGTTAAGCCACGTCTTCAGATAGCCGGAACGGCCGCACAGGCGGGAAATGGCTATGAGGATCAGAACACTCAGCACCAGAAAAGCAATGCTTACAGGAATCAGGACTGCGATGGCCTGAAGCCTCTGGGCTGTGGATACGGTCTGGTTCATAAGCGAAGAATTGCCGGTCAGTCCGTAGATGATGCTGGTTATGACGCTGACGCCGTTAAATGCGGCGTGGAGCAGCATACAGGAATAAATACTGTCGGAGGCCTCCAGAAGCAGACCCAGGACCAGTCCCAGGACAAAGGCATAGCTGAACTGATTAAAATTCATGTGTGCGATGCCGAAAAACAATGCGGTCAGCAGGATTCCTTTGATGGGACGAGCTTTCCGAAGACCGGAATAAAGAACGCCTCGGAACAGCACTTCCTCCACGATCCCCGGAAGTACAGACAGCGCCAGGATAGACAGCCAGGGATTCTGTGAGGCCGTGGACACACTGGAAGTAATGAAATCCCGGAAAATCAGCTGGCTTACATTGTTGATCAGGCTGATAAAAGGCAGGATTGTAAACGCCAAAAGGACGGAAAGCAAAGCAGCCGCCGGTCTCAGAGGCTTCAGATGAAGTCTCTTTTTTACATCTTCTCTGCAAAGCTTCAGATAACCGATGCCAAGTCCGAGCAGCACCAGATAAAACACGATCATAAACAAGTATCGGTCCTGTACTGCAAACTGCAGCAGAGGGGAAATAAAAAAGTACACAAACAGATACATCAGGCAGAAACAGCCCGGTGTCTTAAAATATTTCATACAATATCCAGCTCCTTGTAAGTTTATTTTGCACGAATGGTTCCGCCGGTGATCTCGATTTTATTCTGCTTTAGTAATCGTCCGACGGCCCGCTTAAAGGCATTTTTGCTGAGGCCCAGCTCTTTGTCGATCATGGCAGGACTCGCCTTGTCGGTGAATGGGAGTACCCCGTCGTAGCTTTTGATCGTTTCCATGACCAGTTCGCTGTCTGCATCCATCTGAAGATATGCTTTCTCTCTCGGGGAAAGATCCAGTTTGCCGTCTTCCCGGACGCGGACTACCCGGACATTTACAGAGTCCCCCACAGAAAGTCTGATGTGGCATTCGCTGAGCGGGATCAGGCCGAAATACTGGTCATCTACGGCCACAAACGTACCGATCTCAGGGTTGATGCTGTATACGGTGCCTGTCACCCAGTCATCCTTCTCATAGTCATGTTCACTGCTCAGTGCCTGATAAATCTTCATGGAAGCACAGAGACGCCGGCTTTTGTCGATATAGAGCCTGACCAGATAAGAATGATCCGGCCGGATCTTGGAGGTCTGCTCTTTAAACGGGAGGAACAGGTCTTTTTCCAGTCCCCAGTCCAGAAACGCGCCGATATCTGTGATTTCTTTGACTTTGAGGACAGCCAGATGTCCCATCGTAATGAGAGGATGGGAAGTCGTGGCGATCGGACGGTCTTTTGAATCCTTGTAGACGAAGACGGATATGCGGTCTCCGACTTGGGCTCCCTCCGGAACCTGTTTTTTGGGCAGAAGGATGCTCTGCTCTGTCACACCTTCCTCATCATTTAAATATGCGCCGAAATCGGCAAATTTTACAATATAAAGTTCTTGGTTTTCTCCTAATTTAATCATAGTTCTTCCTTTCTTTGTTTCATTATTATAGCATAAATCCCTTTTCATTTGCAGAAAATGTGATACCATAAAAAGAAAACGGAGGGAGTCTTAAAATGCAGGAAAAAGAATACTATACAATCGAAGATTTTATCCAGGTAGTAAAAGAACTGCGGGGAGAAAACGGATGCCCGTGGGATAAAAAGCAGACACATGAATCCCTGATTCCCTGTCTTGTGGAGGAGAGCGGGGAAGTGGTGGAAGCCATAGAACATCATGACATGCAGAATCTGGAGGAGGAGCTTGGAGACGTTCTCCTTCAGGTGGTGATGCATGCAAGGATTGCCGAGGAACGGGGAGATTTCAATTTTTCGGATGTGGTGGACGGAGTGTGCAGGAAAATGATTCGAAGGCATCCTCACGTGTTTGGAAATGAGACATTTTCCACTCGGGAGGAACAATTATCCAGCTGGAGGAAGATTAAGGAATTAGAAAAGATAGAAAAGAAGCGCAAAGCCCGTGAATTGGCTGAAAATAAGGAATAAAGCGCATTTTGGCTTGACATGCTGTCACCTTAATTATACAATGAACTCATGTAATCGAAGAGCAGAAAATGCTTATGACGAAATTAGGAGGAATATAATCAATGAACAAAACAGAATTAGTTGCGGCTATCGCAAGCAAGACTGAATTATCTAAAAAAGATGCAGAAAAAGCTTTAAAAGCTTTCACAGATGTCATTGCAGAAGAATTAAAGAAGGGTGAGAAAATTCAGTTAGTTGGTTTCGGAACTTTTGAAGTTTCTGAGAGAGCTGCAAGAGAAGGAAGAAACCCAAGAAGCGGTGAAGTGATGAACATTCCTGCATCTAAAGCTCCAAAGTTCAAAGCCGGAAAAGCTCTGAAAGATATCGTAAACGAAAAATAATCACAGAACGACAAATCAAGCTGCCCTTCTACATTGTATGGGCGGCTTCTTTTATATTAAGGAGTTATATGGAATGAGACTAGACAAATTTCTGAAAGTATCCAGGCTGATCAAACGCCGGACCGTTGCCAACGAAGCGTGCAGCGCCGGGAGAGTGACCGTCAACGGCAAAACTGCCAAAGCCGGGACAGATGTAAAACCGGGGGACGAGATCCGCATCCAGTTCGGGAATAAAGAGGCGGCCGTGGAAGTCCTCCGGGTGGAAGAAACCGTAAAAAAAGACCAGGCGGCAGAATTATACAAATACATTTGATGTTTTTCACATGATTTTCGTTCTCCTTTCATATAGTGTATAAACTATGAAAGGAGATTTTTTCATGATAGAAGATAGACAACCTATGAAAACACATAAAGTGGATCTGCTGAACCGCTCTCTGGGTGTCATTACGGGAGTGAGGGATGTAGTGTCCTTCGACCTGAATGAGATCATACTCGATACGGAACAGGGACTCCTGATGATCAAGGGGTTTAACCTGCATGTGAAAAAGCTTTTGGTGGAAAAAGGCGAGGTGGAGATTGACGGCAAAGTTGACAGTTTCCTGTATTCAGATGTGGATGACCATAACGGAGGCAAAAAAGAAGGGCTGCTCGGAAGGCTGTTAAAATAATGCAGGAAGCAGTGTTAGGCCAGCTTTATTTCTTCCTGGGGGCTGTCTGGTTCGGGGCATGCCTGCTCCTTGTCTATGACGGCATCAGGAGTTTCCGCATCGTATTCCGGCACAAATTATGGATCGTATCAGTGGAGGATGTGCTCTACTGGATTTTTGTGGGCTTCTTGTGTTTTCGGTTTCTCTGCTGGTATAATTGGGGAGAGCTCCGCGGATTTTTCTTTTTAGGACTGATCATCGGCATGGCGGTCTATTATATGCTCATCAGCCCGAAGGTATTAGAAGGCCTTGTGTTTTTATTACATAATATCAGAAGGGTTTTTGGGAAAATATTTCGTATTATCCGCCATCCCTTTGCAAAAGCGGGAATAAATATGAGATGGAGATTGAAACAGGAGAGAAAAAACGTTAAAATAGCCTTAATGAGGAAGGGGCACAAAAGAGGTGAGACACATGGGGAGAAAGATAAGCAGTTATAAAAAGGGACTCAGGAAGCGCACAAGAGTGATCTTATTTGTCGTCATTGTGTTTGTCATTGTGATGTCCATTGCTTACCGGAGGCTGTGGGAAAAGTCGGCGGCGCTTCAAAAAGAGGAGGCCCAGCTGGAACAGCAGATAGAAAAGGCGAAAGATAAAAAGCAGGAGCTGAAGGATAAGAAGGAATATATTAAGACCAAAGAATTTATAGAAAAGACTGCACGTGAAAAATTCGGACTGTTTTATCCGGATGAGTATGTAGTTAGACCATCAAAATGATGGAACCAAAAGAAGTCTGACATGGATGTCAGGCTTTTTTTTTGCCTTTCTTTCCGCTTCAAGCGGAAATTTACGAACTATCATCAAAAATGCCATATACCTATAATGAATAACAAAGAGGAGGAAACTATGGAGAGATACAACAAGAGGCTGATCAAGATTCTGCGCTTCTTTTTGGAAAATGAAAAATGGATTACCGGGGCAAGCATTGCACTGTCTGTGGGCGTTTCCACAAGGACAGTCAGGAATGACATCAAAGAGCTGAATCAGATGCTTGCGGACAGGGGAGCAGAGATCACGTCAGAGATCGGGCAGGGATACAAGCTTACTGTGAGTGACAGCCGGAAATTTGACCTCCTGAAAAAAGAGATCCGAAAAGAAGAGAGTTCAAAGCCCTTTCAGAATATCATTCCCTCGGATTCAGAGGAACGGGTTCATTATATTATTTCCAGACTTTTGCTGAATTCTCTGAACAGCGGGGAGAGGATCGACTTCTTTGATCTGGAGGAAGAACTGTTTGTGAGTACTTCCACCCTGAAAAAAGACCTGAGGACCATCGACGGAATACTCAAAAAACATGACCTTCGGATCCGTGATACGAAAAAGGAAGGAATGAGAGTCGCAGGGCAGGAGACGAAGATCCGGTTTTGTATTTCGGAATACATTTTCAACAGTCAAAAAGACACAGGAGATATAGGAAACCAGTTTTATAAAGATATGTTTTCGTCCGATGAGGTGGAGAATCTGAGGATCATTCTCATGGAAGCGATCACAGATTTTAACCTTAGGCTTACGGATATCGCGTTCCGCAACCTGCTCGTACACAGCCTGATCATGCTGAAGCGTTTCGAGAAGAAACGGCATGTAAAATACGATGAAGAAGAGATTGAGCTGTTCTCGGGAACAAAGGAGTTCCGCTGTGCCCAGCAGATTATAACTGAGATTTCCGGGAAACTGGGCATCTCCCTGGGAGATGAAGTCTATTATCTGACCCAGCATCTGATTTCCAGCCAGCGTTTTCTGATCGAAAATCTGGACGGGGATTACGAGTATAAGGAAGAAATTGAGGATATCTTAAATACCATCCGATCGGGGACAGGAATCGATCTGTCCGACGACAATCAGCTGATCAACGGGCTGGCCATGCATTTGAGCGCGGCTCTGCAGAGGCTCCGGTTTGACATGAATATCAGAAATGAGTTTCTGGACAGCATCAAAAATCTGTATCCGCTTGCCTTTGAACTTGCAGTCGTGGCAGGGGAGGTGATTGAAAAGAAACATAAGCTCAAGGCAAAAGAGTCGGAGATCGGATTTCTGGCCATGCATTTCGGAGCGGCACTGGAGAGAAAAGGTCTGAACCGAAAACAGGAGCCAAAGAAAGTCGTTCTGGTCTGTATCGCAGGCATTGCCACGGCTCTGCTTTTAAAAGAAAAATTACAGCATAAGTTCGGTCAGTACATAGAGATCGTAAAATCCTGTCCGGTGCAGGACGTGGATGAGGAATTGATCGACGGCGCCGATCTGGTGCTGACTACGGTAGAGCTTCCGGATTTTCAGTCCGAAAAAATAAAAAAGATCAAACTGTTTCTGGATGACGATGATTTGAATCATTTGGCTACGGTGATCACAGACAGCGGAAACCAAATGAAAGTAATTGATTACAGCAGCATCTTCCGGGAAGATCTCTTCTTCACCGATATGGAGTTTAAGGATAAACAGGAAATCCTTGAATTTATGACCGATGCCATGGTCGAAAAGGGCTATATCAACCAGGAAATCAAGCAGTCCATCTTTAAAAGAGAGGAGATGTCAACCACGGAACTGGGAAGCCTGGTGGCTATCCCCCATGCACTGTTTAACGATATGCAGGAGGCGGCGGTTTCCGTCATGGTCCTGAAAAAACCGGTCATCTGGGAAAATGAAAAAGTCCAGGTCGTCTTGATGTTAAACATTCCCCAGAGCAAATACGATGTCTGGGAAGTTGTATTTAAAAACCTATATCAGTTTTTGATCGGAAATTCCGGCGTGGCGAAGCTGGTGAGGCACCCTTGTTACGGGCAGTTTATCAAAGACTTATTAGAACAGGAAGAGAAGCTTAAAGAAACAGCAGGGAGGATATGAAGTGGAAAAGCTAATCTTAAACGAAAACAATGTGCAGCTGCAGACAGAAGCAAAAGACTGGGAGGAGGCAGTGAGGATCGGAGCGGAAATGCTGGTCAGCCAGGGATGCGCCGAACAATCCTATGTGGAAGGAATCATAAGTGCCATCAAAGAACTGGGGCCGTACATCATCGTGGCCGACGGCCTGGCTATGCCGCATACAAGGCCGGAATGCGGGGCCACCGGCATCGGCTGCAGCCTGATCACCTTAAAAGAACCTGTCTACTTTGACGGGGATAAGGAACCGGTGAGAGTCCTGATCTGTTTTTCGGCGGTGGACAGCGAAAGCCATCTGGACATTCTGAAAATGATCGTTGGCTTCGTGGAAAAAGGATGGATTCCGGAGATCGCTGCAATGAAGGATCAGCAGGAATTATTTGATTTTCTCAATAAGAATAGTAATGCCTGACAAGGCTTCTATAAAAAGAAACACGACAACCAATTTAAAAGGAGGATAGAACATGTTAAAAATTTTAGCAGTGTGCGGGGCAGGACTCGGAAGCAGTTTTGCATGCCAGATGAGTGCGGAAGCGGTACTGAAAGACCTGGGAGTAGACGCAAAGATGGATCACACGGATATTTCCAGTGTATCCGGGGCACAGGCAGACATCATCATCGCCGCAAAGAATTTCGAAAAGCAGTTTGAGCGTTATACGATCAGCTGCCCGACCGTATTTTTGGAGCGTCTGGTAGACAAAAACGAAATCCGGGAGAAGCTTGTACCGGTGTTAAAAGAACTGGGAGAACTTTAAAAACAAGAGGAAAAAGAAAGTGAGGAAAAACTATGCAAGTATTGAATTTTATCATCAATAATATTTTAACGCAGGCCTCCATCATCATCGCATTGATTGCGCTGCTCGGTCTGGTCCTGCAGAAAAAACCGGTGGGAGCCGTCATCTCAGGAACAATGAAAACCATGCTCGGATTTCTTGTACTGTCCGCAGGTTCCGCTGTCATCGTCTCATCGCTGACGTATTTCGGAGATATCTTTAAGGCCGCGTTCGGACTGAAGGGTCTGGTGGCCTCCATCGAGGGAATCAACGGACAGGCCATGAATGAGCTTGGTCTTGGAAGCGAGATCGCCATCACCCTTGCGGGAATTTTCATCGTTAATATTATCATTGCAAGATTTACAAAATTTAAATACATATTCCTGACAGGCCAGGCACTGTTGTGGGAGGCGACGCTCTGTGTGGTATTCGCTTATTACTGTGGTTTAACAGGTGTACCGCTGATTATCATCGGAAGTATCGTGGGAGGATTCTTTGCGACCTTCATGCCTGCCTTTGCACAGCCCATTGTAAAGAAGATCACCGGCAGCGAAGATATCGCGCTCGGACATTTATGTACCATCGGTTATATGTTCACGGCTCTTATCGCAAAACTGACCGGCGGAAAATCAAAATCCACAGAGGAAATCAATCTTCCTAAGAGCCTGGAATTTTTACAGGATACGTACCTTTCCGTCATGGTTGTCATGGTACCGCTTTATGTAATTACAGCCGCGTTTGCAGGGCCTGCCGCATGTGCAGAATATGCGGGAAATACAAACTTTATCGTTCATGCATTTTTACAGGGTATGCAGTTTGTCGTAGGTGTCTATGTGCTGATGACAGGAGTCCGTATGCTTTTGGCCGAGATCGTTCCTGCATTCCAGGGAATTTCTATGAAGCTGGTTCCAAACTCAGTGCCTGCACTGGACTGTCCGGTATTGTTCCCATATGCACCGAATGCGGTCATATTCGGATTTGTCTTTACAACCATCGGTTCTATCATCGGAATGTTCCTGACTCCGGTATTCGGACTTCCTATGGTACTGCCGGGTGTACTTTCCAACTTCTTCGCAGGCGGAACTGCAGGTATATTTGCAAACCAGGTAGGAGGAAGACGGGGAGCCATGATCGGATGTATCGCCCACGGAATCTTTATTACCTTCCTGCCGGCGATGCTCTCACCGATGCTTGCCGACATCGGATTCATCAATACGACCTGTACGGATGTGGATACGGTAGTGACCGGCTTCCTGTTCATGCTGTTTAAATCAATCGCTGCAATATTTTAGTCCGTAAATAAATTGTTTATGATGCGGCAGGAGGAAATAAAAAATGTTTTTGTTTAAAAAGAAAAAAGAGAAAGCGGTCAAAGAAGAGGCTGTGCCTGAAATCAGCCGGGAAGAGCTTTTAAAAAAGGCTGAGGCCATACAAAAAGAGCTCCCGGAGCTTTCAGGGGAGGAGCGGAACAAGGCACTGAACGAGCTTGGAGGCCTGTATTTTGAGGCTGAGGAGACAGACAAGGCGATCAGCACATATGAAACCAGCCTTTCAGAGAGCAAAGCCCTTGGGAAAGCATATACCGATCTGCTGAAGCTTTATAACATAAAGAGAAGAGAAGCTTCAGAGGCAAAAGATGATGCAAAGATGAAAGAATACATGGATAAAATTGACGGGCTGATGAAACTGTCAAAAGATGTAATTCGTGGAAAAGCGTAAAGGAGATAACCGATATGTATAGAAATTTAATAGACTTGTTTAAAGAAAATGAAGGTAAGGGGGCTGTGGGTGCTTTTAATGTGCACTGTTTCGAGATGCTTCCGGCAATGGTCCAAGCGGCAGAGGAACTCGGCGTGCCCGTGATCCTTCAGACTTCTCTCGGCACTGCCAGATACATCGGATTTGAACCGCTGATCGCCGCAGTGAAAGCGATCGCAGAAACATCTTCTGTAAGTGTTGCCTTACATATGGATCACTGCAAAGATATTGATGCGCTGAAAGAAGCTATTGACAAGGGGTATTCCTCTGTCATGTATGACGGGTCTTCCCTTTCTTTAGAAGAAAATATCAAAAATACAAAAGAAGTGGTTGCCTATGCCCATAAAAGAAATGTATCTGTGGAAGGTGAAGTAGGCTCCATAGGCGGCGCGGAGGAAGGTGTGGTCGTTGCGAAAGATGATGCCATGTATACGAAACCGGAAGATGCCCTTTATTTTGCCGAAAACACCGGGGTGGACGCACTGGCTGTTTCCATCGGGACAACCCACGGGCAGTACAAATCCAAGGCAAAGATCAACTATGAACTGCTGACCGAGCTGAAAGCGAAACTTGGGGATACCGGTCTGGTCCTCCACGGAGGTACCGGAGTGTCTGACGAAGATATGAGGCGCTGCGTCAGAGAGGGAATGAAAAAGATCAATGTTGGAACAGAACTTAACAAATCCTATATCGAAGTGGTGAGGGAAACCTTTACCGGGGAGGATGTGACTCCTCTGACTTCACTGAGAAATCTTCTCGGGCCTGCAAATGACAAGATCGCAGATGTTGTAAAAGAGAAAGCATCTTTATTCAGAATCTAAGAGGCAGAAGATAAAACCGGGAAAACGCATCTTACTTTCCCGGTTTTATCTGTTACAATAGAAAGTAAGAAACCAGTCAAACAGCCGCTTTAGTTTCAGAGAGAAGGAGCCTTGTTATGGAGAGAAATGAAATCTTAAAAACTGTTGATCACACACTGCTTGCACAGACGGCCGTATGGGAGGAGATCAGGGTGATCTGTGACGATGCCATTGCCTACGGGACAGCTTCCGTCTGTATTCCGCCGTCTTTTATTAAAAGAGCCAAAGAATACGTGGGGGACAAGATGAAGCTTTGTACGGTCATCGGCTTTCCCAACGGTTATTCTACCAGTGCAGTAAAGGAATTTGAGACAAAGAATGCCCTTGTAAACGGTGCAGATGAGATCGACATGGTCGTAAATCTGGGAGATATAAAAGAAGGCAGGGACGATAAAATTATAGAAGAAATTCGTCTTTTAAAGAAAGCCTGCGGCGACAGGATTCTGAAAGTGATCGTAGAGACCTGTCTGCTGACGGAAGAGGAAAAGATCCGCATGTGCCGGGCAGTGACAGACGCAGGGGCTGACTTCATCAAGACATCTACGGGATTTTCCACGGGCGGCGCCACGTTTGAGGATGTGGAGCTGTTTAAAAAACACGTGGGAGAGGGTGTAAAGATCAAAGCCGCAGGCGGGATCGCCTCTTTTGACGACGCGGAACGCTTTCTTTCACTGGGGGCAGACCGTCTCGGAACCAGCAGGCTGATCAAGATCATGAAGGAGGAATAGCCTATGGCAGTAGTCTGTGTAGGGCAGTCTGCCTATGATATTGTAATCCCATACGATGGGGAGCTGACAGAGAATCAGAAGTACCGTGTCAGAGACCAGCTGGAATGCGGGGGAGGCCCTGCCATGAATGCGGCTTATCTCTGTGCCCTGTGGGGAGAGGAAACCAGTCTCATCAGCCGTATCGGGGACGATGATTATGGAAAGAAGCTTAAAAAAATCCTGAGAGAAGCTGGAGTCGATACGGCCCATCTCGTGGAGGAAGACGGGATAGAGACGCCTTACAGCATCATTCTTTCCAATACAGGAAACGGAGCCAGGACCATCTTTAATTTCCCGGGAGAAATACGGTACCGGCAGTATACCTATCCCAGAATTGATGTGAGTGTGATTTTAAGCGACGGACATCTCCCAAAATTAAGCATCGGGGCCATTGAAAAATATCCGTCGGCATTGTCTGTACTGGATGCGGGGACCTGCCGTGAGAGTACTATGGAAGTCGCCCCATATGTGGACTATATTGTCTGTTCTGAAGATTTTGCCAGACAGTATACAGGAAAGGCTGTGGATCTTTATAACCCCGGACTGTGCAGAGAGATATTTAGTCAGATTCAGAGCATCAACCGGAAGCATGCGGTGATCACTCTCGGAGAAAAGGGACTGCTGTATGAAGAGGACGGGGAACTGAAACATCTTCCCGCCTATCCTGCCAGGGCCGTTGATACGAGTGGTGCCGGGGATATCTTTCACGGGGCATTTGCCTACGGACTGGCAAGAAAGATGCCTCTTGAAGATATTTTAAAGCTGAGCTCCATGGCTTCTGCGATCTCGGTGGAAAGTCTGGGAGGACAGAGTTCCATACCGTCTCTGGATCTGACGGAACGAAAGCTAAAGGAGCAGGAGAGATGAAAAAGACATTGATTTTACTGGCGGGGTATCCGGGCACCGGAAAGACTTATATGTGCAATAAGCTTTTGGAGCAGGAGAAGGATTTTCAGGTGATTTCCCAGGATGACATGAAGGAACAGCTTTGGGACGAATTTGGCTTTGACAACATGGAAGAAAAGACGGCTCTGGAGAATAAAAGCTGGACGCTTTACTATGAGCAGATAGAAGATGCCATGAATCAAGGGAAACGGCTGGTATCTGATTATCCTTTCAGCGAAAAGCAGAGAGGAAAGCTTAAGAGACTCTGTGAAGAATACGGATATCAGCCTGTTACGATCCGCCTGGTGGGTGATCTGGAAGTCCTTTTCGGGCGGTCAAAGCAGAGAGATCTGGACACAAGCCGCCACTTAGGCCATGTGGTGAGCCGTTATCACAAAGGGGATGTGCTTCTGGACAGGACGAAAGGCGACTGCTTTGTGGATTATGATATTTTCATGGACCGGTGCAGAAACCGGGGATACGGAGAATTCTGCCTGGGGAAACTAATCGAAGTAGATGTGACCGATTACAGCAAGATCGATTATGATAAAATATTAGGACAATTGAAAAAGTGGCTTTAGAGATAGCCGTAAACCTCATTCTATTATAGGATGGGGTTTTTTTAATAAATTCTTGCGAAAACCGCGATTAGTCTATTAGGTTTCTTGTGATTCCGTTTCTGCTGTGCTATAATTATGCTAAAATATTAAATGAATAACAAAGGAGAATTTAGTTATGAGAGAAAAAGATTTGACAAACAGGGAAATATTGATTATGAAATGTGCGTGGAGTTCAGAAAAAGAATTGTCGGTTATGGAGATGCAGGAAAGGCTGAGAGAAGAATTCGGCTGGGATGCAAAACATTCTACGCTCCGTACATTTCTTGTGGATATGGAGGGAAAAGGATTTATAACGCTCGAAAGGAGGGGGAGACATTCCTATATTAAGGTGTTGTCCGGGGAAGATGAGTATAAAAAGACCGAGACAGCAAAGATGCTGGATTTCTGGTTTGACGGGTCAAGTCAAAGGATGATGAGTGCATTGACAAATGAAGTGACCGAAGATTCGGTGGATCATCTTATGGGGGTATTAGATGAGCTGGGAGATGACTGAAATCCTTGTCCGGGTGTTTTCAGGGATTTTTTATTTATTTAAACACAACCGCCTGAAGGCAGCTTTGAACAATGCCTGTATTTGCAGCAGGCAAACGCAAAAAGTGGCGGAAATTTGAAGAAAGTAAATGTCTGTAAGACGAAAAAAAATGTGTTTTTCAAAGCTATCAGGCACCAGTGCCGTTTATCTGCGGAGTTATCAGACCTAAAATCATACTACCTGAAGAACAGTACACGAAAAAGGAACTTGAGATCATCCTGCTCCATGAACTAGAATATTATAAACAGAAGGATATATTTTGGAAACCTAAAGCAGTATTTTGGGACGATCATTTCGAGCGTTGCAAGAAAAAGCGGATACCGCCAGTATCTGGCCTCTTCACTTTATGAAAACAGCAGGAGGCTGGAACTGCGGATACGGAGAACCGCCTCTATCAGGAAGATGAAGGGAGTGCCGTCGAAAAGCGCATAAATATTTTTTATGCTGCTTTTGTACTTTTAGAGCAGCAACTATTTCCGTAATATCATATTGGTATTATAAAGGATATCTCTATCTAGAAGATAAGACCTGCATCAAGATAGAAGAAAAGGCAGATTCGTCCAAGATAATGAAGGAGAAAAAAAGATCAGGAACATTATTGTCAAAGAAGAGAATCATGAAAGATGCGGTGCCGGGTAAAGAGAAAGATATATGGATTGACTGGTTGCCGGGGGTAAAAGAATTATTGATGAGTAAGAAATTCCGAGCAGAGAAAGGGAACAGGATCCAGATGATGCTGCTCTGTTCTGAATGTGATAGATAATCCAAAGGTAAAAATTAATGAAATCCTTGCAGGGATTATAGAGCCGGGCGGAACGCAGAATTTGTCTGTGATAACGATTATCTGCGGCACAGCTTTTTGATAGAGGAAAGAGGAGAATACCAGTTTTTACATGTTAAAAACAGGAGAAAGTGGTGTCGATATGAAAATAGGAAGATATAAAAATAGATTCATATTTTTAATAATAATCAGTTTGATTTGTGTCGGATGTCAGAGGGAAAAAGAACATTTATCAGATGTGTTCGATTTAAAAAATGACAAATTAGCGGGAGTCTATGATCCGGAATATTCTTCAACGATCGTTCAAAACGCTTAGTTTGTTTTTTATGAAACGGAAAATCAGGAAATCATTAGAATCAACAAAAAGAATCATAAAAGAACAACAATCATAAGCCCAGATGAGAAGTCGGAAGTACAAAGTGAAGGCGGATTGGAATTGTCAAAAGACAGTTTATATTACGTCCATAATAATTGTGTTTTTAAAAGCGATCTGAATGGAAAAAACATCCAAAAACTTCTTTCCGCAAAAGATAAGAAAGAAATAGAATGGATACATGGAATTAAATTATATAACAATGAAATATACTTGTTAGTCGAAGGTGATGAAGGTAATACTATTTTTCGATTCTATCCTAAGAACAAGAAAATGGAAAAGATTGCAGAAGATATAAGAAAGTCATGTTTTTCTGGGGACAATTTATATTATATAGAATATGGGGAGGTGGGAATTAATAAGGTTAACTTAAAGACTCTGAAGGGTAAGATTGTACGGGGACAAGCATGGAAAGATAAACTGCAGTATGAGGATAATATAGTTCTATATAAGGGAATTGTAGAGAATCAAGGGAAAGTATATTATATTTGCTGGGGCGAGGATGGAAAGGTGAGACTATACGAATATAGAAATCATAAGAAAGACAAAATACAACATGGTTTTTCCAACAATTCTTATGAGTTTGTTTATAACTCCTCCATGATTGTTGGATATAACACTCATTGGGATACCTCGGAGGAAAGATATATACAAATTTATCACTTGGATTCTGAACAGGAACAAAAGATTAAAATGCCAAATGATGATTGGTATGCTTTGCTTGTAGTAGATGACTTGTTATTTTGTGGTTATCCCGATGATAAAGATGATTTCTATCATATGATAAAAATAGATAATTAATGGAAAAACACTGGACATCCATAAAGATGTATATGACTTCAGACATGAATAATATTTTCCTGTGTGACATGGTCACAGAGTAATCACTGTATTTCAGATATGATAACACCAGATATGATATTTTAAAAAATATGAGGTGGAAAATATGAGGAAAAAAACAGTGATCATCGGCGGTGTGGCAGGCGGGGCGACGACAGCGGCCCGTCTTCGGAGAAAAGATGAGAGTATGGAAATTGTGCTTCTGGAACGGGGCGAATATATTTCCTATGCCAACTGCGGGCTTCCGTATCATGTGGGTGATGTGATCAAAAACAGGGAGTCTCTGCTTCTTCAGACTCCGGAGGCCATGAAAAAGAAATTTAACATAGACGTCAGAGTGCAGAATGAAGCCGTGAAAATTAACCCGGAAGACCAGACAGTGACCATAAAAGATTTAAAGAAGGGCATAGAATATGAGGAAAGCTACGATTATCTGGTGATCGCCACAGGCTCCTCTCCGGTCGTGCCTCCGATCCCGGGCATTGACGGACCGGATATTTATACTCTTTGGACGGTTCCGGACACAGACAGAATAAAGAAAGTCATAGAGATAAAAAAGCCGAAGACAGCAGCGGTAATCGGCGGCGGATTCATCGGCCTTGAGATGGCGGAGAATCTTAACAGGGCAGGCCTTCAAGTGAGTATTGTGGAGATGCAGGACCAGGTCATGGCACCTCTGGATTTTGAGATGGCCCAGCTCCTTCACGAAAACATAGAAATGAACGGTGTCAGCCTGCTACTGGGAGACGGCGTGGCATCTTTTGAACATAAAGACGGGAAAACGTTGATCACACTGAACAGTGGGAAGGAATTACAGACAGATATGGTCCTGCTGTCCATCGGAGTGCGTCCAAACAGCGAACTTGCGGGGGAAGCAGGTCTAAAACTTAACGGCAGAGGCGGTATTCTGGTTGATGAGATGCTCCGGACTTCCGAAGAGAATATATATGCAGTAGGCGATGTCATAGAGGTTGAAAACTATGTATTGAAAGAACCAGCAATGATTCCTTTAGCCGGACCGGCCAACAAGCAGGGAAGGATCTGTGCGGATAATATTGCAGGAGGACAGAAGAAATATAAAGGAACTCTCGGGACTTCAGTCGCACAGGTTTTTGACCTGACAGCCGCGGCAGCCGGGGTTAATGAAAAGATGCTGATCCGTAAGGGGAAGGTCCGGGGGAAGGACTATGAAACTGTACTGATTAATCAGAAATCCCATGCGGGATATTACCCTGGCGCTGTTCCGGTTACGTTAAAGCTGTTGTTTGACCTTGATGGAAATATTCTTGGCGCACAGGCAGTGGGGCAGGAAGGTGTGGATAAACGAATCGACGTGCTTGCAGGCGCCATGCGTTCTGGAAATACGATCTATGATCTGGAAGAGCTGGAGCTTGCCTATGCCCCTCCTTATTCATCAGCGAAAGATCCGGTAAATATGCTTGGCTTTACGGCAGAGAATGTTTTGGAGAAGATGGTCTCTTTCATGAGCTGCCGGGAACTGGATGACAGGATTGAAACAGAAGGATGGGAGAAGGACTTAACCATTTTGGATGTAACCGAAGAGATGGAGCGGATGGTGTTCCATATTCCGGGTTCCGTTCACATTCCGCTGGGGCAGCTGAGGCAGAGAATGTCTGAACTGCCGAAGGACCGGCTGATCGTGACTTACTGTGCGGTTGGAGTCCGTTCCTACAACGCAGCCAGAATCCTTGAGCAGAATGGTTTTTCAGATGTAAAGGTGCTGGAAGGAGGAACAAGTTTTTATCAGTCTATGCATTATAAAGACAGCCAGTCATCTGCCTGCCGGGAAGAAGAGCAGCTGAAAGTAGCAGAGGCAGAGCCAAAAGAAGTAAGGCTTGTTGACTGCTGCGGCCTTCAGTGTCCGGGGCCGATCATGAAGGTTCACGAGACCTTAGAATCCATGGAGGATGGCGAGACGGTCAAAGTAGCAGCCACAGACATGGGATTTCCGAGGGATATTGAGTCCTGGTGCCAGAGGACAGGAAATACTTTAGTCAAGAAGGAGCGGGACGGAAAACAAAATGTAGTCTTTATAAAAAAAGGAAAAGAAGGGCAGGAATTGTGTGCGGCAGCCGCTGACGTAATCAGCGGTCAGGGCAAGACGATGGTCGTGTTCAGCGGAGATATGGATAAGGCCCTTGCATCCTTTATTATCGCCAACGGTGCCGCAGCCATGGGCAGGCCGGTCACCATGTTTTTTACCTTCTGGGGGCTGAATATTCTGAGGAAGCCGGAAAAACAGCATGTAAAAAAATCAGCTGTGGAGAAGATGTTCGGAGCTATGATGCCGAGAGGAAGCAGGAAGCTTAAACTGTCCAAAATGAATATGGGCGGTATGGGAACAAAAATGATGAAGCGGGTCATGAGAGAGAAGAATGTGGAAACTCTTGAAAATCTGATGAAACAGGCCATGGAAAACGGTGTGAAGCTGGTGGCATGCACCATGTCCATGGATGTGATGGGCATCAGAAAAGAAGAGATCATTGACGGTGTGGAGTTCGCAGGAGTGGCCTCCTATTTGGGAGACGCGGAAAATTCTGATGTAAATCTTTTTATCTGAACAACAAAATGCAGCAAAACGGCATCTGTCCGTTTGCTGCATTTTATTTCAGCTGATCAGCTGTTTTAAGCCCTTTTTATCAAGGATTGTGACTCCGCCTCTGGACAGTTTTACCAGTCCTTCCGATGAAAAGTATTTCAGCATACGGCTCACAACTTCCCTGGCGCTTCCGGTGTATTTGGCGATCTGTTCATGGGTCATATGGATGTCGTCAAAACCTGTTTTTCCACTCTCATCCAGGAGAAAAATCGCAAGCCTCTGATCGAAACTCATGAACAAAATCTGCTGCATGGTCCACATCACGTCGGAAAAACGCTCGGTAGCCTGTTTATAGGTAAAGGCTTCCGCATAAATATTTTGGTCAACAATTTCGGAATATGCGCCTGCGCTGATCTGTATGATCTCACTTTCTGTTACCGCCTCCATCTGTACTTCAAAAGTGATGGCAGACAGTACGCAGGAAGCAGAAAGGACACAGACATCTCCCTGATCCAGACGGTACAGAGTGATCTCCTTTCCTTCTTCTGAGAGCATGTATGTCCGCACACTTCCGCTTTTGATGATCAGCACGCCGGTACATTCACAGTTCTGGCACCGGATAATTCCTCCCTTTTCGTAGCGGACAAGCTGAGACCACTGGGAGAGAGTCTTTTTTTCTGTTTCTTTCAGGTGCTCCCAAAAAGGAAGGGACGACTTTAAGATAGGGATGATTTCGTCTGCATGCTCCATTCGTTACCTCCAATCAATACTTTAAATTTATTTTAGCTGTCCCAAAGAGAAATAACAAGAGCTGTTTGTATGGAAATCGGTCCCTTAGATTCGTTTCAGCAAATTATGACACAAGACCCTTGTATAATTAGAAGCTGAAGGAGGGTGCAGGATGCCGATTATTAAGAAAAAAGAACCAGTGGAAGAGATATTTTTCAATGAGCTGGAAGATATCATATCATATAATATGAAACAGATGGAGCACTGCCTCACTACGATCGGAAAGAGGATGTGCGCAGAGCAGGATGAAGACTTGGAAAAAAAGACCGGAAGAACGATCATAGAGAGCACGATTTTAAAAGAATGTATGCTGTGCCGGGAAAAAGATAAGTGCCGGCTGACTCTCGACGACAGGGACAAGCTGGGGGAACTTCTGGAGAAGCAGGGAGGCCTCAGTGTGCAGAATATCCGCTCTGTCTGCAAATGCCAGCGGGAGAAGGAGTGGGTGGAAGAGATCAATACGATCTATGAAAGGGAGCTTTTTTTGTATGCCTCTGAACAGCGTTTTATCGAAATGCGCAGGATGATCGGGGAACAGTACATAGAGGCGGGAAGGATGTTTAAAAGCTTCTCGGCCCAGAAATATCAGCTGTCCGGAGTCCGCCCCATGCAGGAAGTTATTGAGAAGGGGCTGAAAGCCCATCATCTGAAAGTGAAAAAGGTGTACATATATGAAGATGACATGAGGGGAAAGCAGATTTACCTGTTTTTAAAAGCCCAGAAGGGAAGGGAAGTAACGACCAAAGAAGTAGCCCGGTGGCTGTCGGTCATTTTACAGGAAAAACTTCAGCCGCTGCCCAACGGTAAGCAGGCCATCGGAGAGAACTATGAGATGATGGGGGTGCAGGCGGCGACCAAATTTCATGTGCTGACAGGGGTGATCTCCAGGGCGGAGAAAGAAGATATGAAAAATGGGGATAATTTTTCTATGGGTACTGTGGGAAATCACAGGTTTGTCTCTATGATCTCCGACGGCATGGGCACAGGAACCGCTGCAAACAGAGACAGCAAAGCGGTGATCGAGACACTGGAGGAACTTCTGGAGGTGGGATTGGACGAGAAAAGAGCCGTCCAGCTTCTGCAGTCTATTTTTGTGTTCTGGCCGGAGAAGGAGCGCTATTCGACCCTTGATTATCTGCAGATCGATCTGCACGCCGGAATCGGTAGTTTTCTCAAATTGGGTGCCTGCCCGTGTTTCCTTAAGCGGAAGGGACAGGTGGAGATGGTGCAGCTTCCAAGCCTGCCGGTAGGTGTTTTAAAGGAAAAGACACTGCCGATACACCGGAAGAAGCTGGAGGCGGAAGATTTCATTTTACAGGTCAGCGACGGCATCATTGACTCCATGGGCGAAAAAGGAGTGGAACTGCTGATGGAGTATATGAAGCAGATCCATACCACACGGCCCCAGGGATTTGTGGATGAACTGATGGAGAAAATCGAAAAAACCGAGGGATACGAAAAAAAGGATGACATGACGATGATCGGTCTCGGAATTTGGGATAAGTATTGAATCCTTGGATTGGGAATGATAAAGTATTGATATGGATAAAGTACGAAAGTTTATGGAAAAACATCATATGATCGGTCAGGGAGACTTTATCGCTGTGGGAGTCTCCGGGGGAGCAGACTCTGTGTGCCTGCTCCTGCTTTTATGTGAGCTTAAGCAGGAGTATGATCTTGAGCTCTGCGCAGTCCATATCAATCACGGTATCCGCAGGGAAGCGTTCAAAGACCAGGAATTTGTGGAAAACTTATGCCGTCGGCGGAAGGTGCCGTGGATAACTTTTTCAGAAGATGTGAAAGGCATAGCTGAAAAACAATCTATGTCTCTGGAAGAGGCAGGGCGGATGATCCGCTACCGGTGTTTTAGGAAAGTTCTGGATATGCACGGAGGCGGAAAGATTGCAGTGGCTCATCACCAGAATGACCAGGCGGAGACGATGCTTTACCGGATGTCCAGGGGGACCGGAATACAGGGACTGAAAGGGATGGAAGCCGTCCGGGCAGATGTGATCCGGCCTCTATTGTGCCTTAAGAAAGAGGAAATTCTTGCTTATTTAAAAGAAAAGGGCCAAGACTGGATGGAGGACGCCAGTAATGAAGATAATACGTTTGCCAGGAATAAGATCCGTAATCAGGTTATTCCGGCGCTCACAAAAGTCAATGCAAGGGCGGTGGAACATATCGTTTCATTGTCTGAAGAAATCGAAGAGTGGAGCCGGTATTTAGAAGAGCAGCTGTCTGAGGCATGGAAAGCCTGTGTAAAGCAGGAAGGGAAGGGAAGTCTCATCGATACTGGCCGGTTTCTGGAGGAACCGGAGCCGATCAGGAGGCTTTTGGCAAAACAGGTTATAGAACAGACCGCAGGCAGAAAAAAGGATATTGAGAAGGTCCATATCCAGAGTTTCTGTGATCTGGCTTTCAGGGAAACCGGGAAATCCATCGATCTTCCATATGGACTTATTGGGAGAAAAACATACGGGGGACTCTTGGTGGAGGAAAAGCAGACAAGAGCAGAAACAGGGACTGCGGGACAGCTGGTCCTGACCGAGACGGACCGGTATGAAAAAATGGAGGAAAAAGATTTTACCAAAATCATTGATTATGATAAAATAGACAAAGACATCCAACTGCGGTACAGAAAGCCAGGAGATTTTTTTGTATTTTCAAAAGATGGAAAGAGTAAGTCTCTGAGCCGGTTTTTTATTGACCAGAAAATCCCGCGGGAAGAGCGGGACCGGATACCGCTTGCGGCAGACGGAAGCCGGATCATATGGATCATCGGTCACCGCCTGAGCGAGTTTTATAAGGTTTCTGAAAAAACGAAAAGATATTTAAGATTGGAATACAATTAGGAGGAAAACATTAAAATGGAACATGCAGAGATTAGAGAGTTGATCTCAGAGGAAGCTGTGGATAAGAGAATCAAGGAGATGGGAGCTCAGATCAGCAAAGATTATGCGGGGAAAGAAGTACATTTGATCGCGATCTTAAAAGGCGGCGTCTTTTTTGCGTGTGAGCTCGCCAAGAGGATCACAGTCCCTGTTACGATTGATTTTATGTCCGTGTCCAGCTACGGAGATTCCAGAGAGTCTTCCGGTATCGTAAAGATTGCCAAGGATCTGGATGAACCGATCGAGGATAAGGAAGTTCTGATCGTGGAAGATATCATTGATTCCGGAAAAACACTGAACCACTTAAAGCCAATGCTTTTGAGCAGAAAACCTAAAAGCATAAAGATCTGCACCCTTTTAAATAAACCGGAGCGCCGGGAGGTGGATGTGGAAGTGGCATATACAGGATTTGACGTGCCGGATGAGTTTGTCGTGGGCTATGGCCTGGATTTTGCTCAGAATTACAGGAATCTTCCATATATCGGAGTCGCAGAAGAATAGCAGAGAGGAGACAGTAAGTTGAACCCAAGAAGAGGAAACAGCAATTTTTTGTTCCTTGCAGTCATCTTATGTCTGGGGATTATTTATTTTTCCAGGATGATGAACAGCAGCGAGGACAATTATAATTACGCACAGTTCCGTCAGGACGCAAAAGCGGGGCAGGTTGTGGGAATCACCATGAAGCAGAACAAAGAGGTCCCAACCGGCACTATGACGGTAGAGTTAAAAAATGAAGTGTATAAAAACTGTAATATTACCGACGTTGACGCGGCGGTAAAAGAGATCGAGAATAAATATCCGAATCTCTACAAAAAAATGGTAGTGAAGCCGATCGACCGGAGCGGGGACTGGATCACGACCCTGCTGCCGAACCTTTTGATGGTGGGAATCCTTGTATTTTTCCTGATCATGATGATGAAGCAGAATGGCGGCGGCGGAAAAATGATGGATTTCGGAAAGAGCCGTGCCAAGATGGCAAATCCGGACGGCCCCAAAGTTACATTTGACGATGTGGCGGGTCTTACCGAGGAAAAAGAAGAACTGGAAGAAGTGGTGGATTTCTTAAAAGATCCCAAGAAGTTTATCGGCATCGGGGCAAGAATCCCGAAAGGTGTCCTCTTAGTAGGACCTCCGGGAACCGGTAAGACACTGATAGCAAAAGCCGTTGCCGGAGAGGCCAATGTTCCGTTTTTCAGCATTTCAGGTTCTGATTTCGTTGAGATGTTTGTCGGTGTCGGGGCTGCCAGGGTCAGAGACCTGTTTGGAGAGGCAAAGAAGAACGCGCCATGTATTATTTTTATTGACGAGATCGACGCGGTGGCCAGACGGAGAGGTTCCGGACTGGGCGGCGGCCATGACGAGAGGGAACAGACCTTAAACCAGATGCTTGTGGAAATGGACGGTTTCGGCGTCAATGAAGGCATTATTGTCATCGCAGCTACGAACCGTGTGGATATCCTCGACCCGGCAATCCTCCGTCCGGGCAGATTTGACCGGAAAGTCGGCGTGGGACGTCCGGATGTCAAAGGAAGAAAAGATATCCTTAAGATCCATGCTAAGAAGAAGCCATTGGGCGATGATGTGGATCTCCACGAGATCGCCAGAACGACAGCGGGATTCGTGGGCGCAGATCTGGAAAACCTGATGAACGAAGCGGCCATCCAGGCGGCCAAAAATAACCGGGGATACATTGTGAAAGAAGACATTGACAAATCCTTTATCAAGGTGGGCATCGGCACAGAGAAAAAGAGCCGTGTTGTCCCTGAGAGCGAGCGGAGGATTACGGCTTACCACGAGGCAGGCCATGCAATCCTGTTCCACGTGCTTCCGGATATGGGACCGGTCTATACGGTTTCCATCATACCGACCGGCGTTGGCGCGGCGGGATATACGATGCCGCTTCCTGAAAACGACAATATCTTTAACACGAAAAATAAAATGCTGCACAATATCATGGTAAGTCTCGGAGGAAGAATCGCAGAAGAGCTGATCTTTGAAGATATCACGACCGGAGCCTCCCAGGATATCAAGCAGGTTACCCAGCTTGCCAGATCTATGGTCACAGAGTACGGAATGTCAGACCGTCTCGGCCTGATCAATTATGACAGCGGAGAAGGGGATGAAGTCTTCCTCGGAAAAGAAATCGGTCAGCCCCGCCCGTACGGAGAGCGGGTGGCGACCATCATCGATGAGGAAGTAAAAGACATCGTGGATGACTGCTATAAGAAAGCCAGAGCGATCATCGAAGAGCATATGGAAGTGCTCCACAGCTGTGCAAAACTGCTGTTGGAAAAAGAACGAATCAATCAGAGTGAATTTGAAACCTTGTTTGAAGGTACAGAAGCGTGACATTTTTACCAGTTCTGCGGCTTGCTGTCTCAGGAAGGTAAGATTTTCTAACTTTCAACAAAGTTTCTCCGGCGGCCCGTTCGGAACTCGCTGACGCTCAGACAGCCTCACTGCGCTTCGCGTACCGCCTCCGAACCTTCGTTGAAAGAAGAAAAGCTAACCTTCCTTCGAATGCAATGCCTCCGAACTGGTAAAAATGGACATAATGTCTGCTGGACAAGTATTCTTTGAACAAAAGAAGCTATCCAATGATATTTTTTAGCACTATTAGAGGAGCACATTTCAAAGCGTGACGGAAATAGTGGTAAAAAACTCATACCCACAGGGCACACCGTATTTTATACCCTTCGGGTGGATGTGCTTCGCACAATAAGGTATAAAAAAACTGCCGTACTAAAAAGGTGCGGCAGTTTTTTGCACGAAATGGACGAAATATCTTCTGGAGAAGGCTGATAAATAAAGAAATCTTACATTGAATAGCCCTTTTTATTCAATAATACCTTTCCAGCAGACATTATGTCCATTTTCTATATGATTGGAGTGAGGCATTCTAAGAGCCGAACGGAAATCATGTGGAAAATGTCATAGGTTATTGGATATGTTCACTTTTCTACGCGCTTCTTTCCGTTTTTCCATGGCATCTACGCAGATCGTGCAGGCTGCATCCCCGGTGATGTTGACGGTGGTTCTCGCCATATCGAGGATACGGTCGACTCCTGCTACGAGGGCGATTCCCTCTAAAGGAAGCCCGACACTCTGAAGCACCATGGCAAGCATGATGACCCCGGACCCCGGAACTCCGGCGGTTCCTATGGAAGCCAGGGTCGTCGTCAGAATGACCATCAGCTGCTGGGTTAATGTCAGATGTACACCGAAGATCTGGGCAATGAAAATAGCGCTGACTCCCTGGTAGATTGCGGTACCGTCCATATTGATCGTAGCGCCAAGCGGCAGGACGAAGCTTGCGATCTCTTTTCTGGCACCAAGTTTTTCTGTACATTCATAGTTAAACGGCAGAGTGCCCACACTGCTGGCACTGGAAAACGCAAATAGCATGGCCGGGCTCTGTTCCTTAAAGAATCTGAGCGGGCTGATGCCGCTGAATCCTTTGACCGCGCTGGAATAAACTACAACCATATGCACGATGCTGGCAAGATAGGCCACTCCGATCAATTTCAGAAGAGGAAGCAGTACGGACGGACCATTTGCGGCCACGACCGGAGTGATCAGTGCGAACACGCCAATCGGCGAAAGGTTGATGATGAGGCCCATAATGTTGATGCAGACTTCGGAAAGACTCTCCACAAGGTCTGCCGCGGGTTTTCCCTTGTCACCGGCAATGATGATGCCGAATCCGAAAAACAGTGCGATGACAATGACCTGGAGCATTGTGGCGCTGACTAAAGGCTCGACTGCGTTTGACGGAAAGATATTTACAAGGGTTTCGATAAGAGAAGGAGCCTTGGTAGCGCCTTCGTATGCCTCCAGAGAGGAGCTGTTCATTACATAGCCGCCGCCTACGTTCAGTACATTTGCGAACAGCAGGCCGAATGTAACCGCAAATGCGGTGGTAACGATGTAAAAGCAGATGGTTTTTCCTCCGATGGAACCTACCTTTTTGATGTCCTGGAGAGAGACGACCCCCTGGATGATAGAGAACAGGATCACAGGGACGACGATCATTTTGATCAGATTCAGAAAAATAGTCCCGAACGGCTGAATGTAATTCTCAGCGATCTTCGGATGGCCCTGAAGCAGAAGACCGGACAGGATACCTAAGAATAGAGCTGTCAGGATCATCACGGTCAGGGATAATTTCTTTTTTTGTTTTTTTGTATTCATACTTTCTTTTCTCCTAAATTTGTAGTATAGCCACGAAATATTTTAAAGGAAAAAGGCGGAAAAAACAATGGGATTCATCGGAATTCTCAAAAAATACTTGCATTTTCATATTTCATACAGTATAATTTTAAATTGTCAGGAACACGGTGGGATTCCCGAGTGGCCAAAGGGGGCAGACTGTAAATCTGTTGGCAACGCCTTCGAAGGTTCGAATCCTTCTCCCACCATCAGCCGTTGTGGCGGAACTGGCAGACGCACAGGACTTAAAATCCTGCGGGACTTATACTCCCGTACCGGTTCGATTCCGGTCAACGGCATATTTCAGGATAAGACTTATATACAGTCAGGGGCAAAACTAAAAACGGGTATACACACATTTTACAGTGCGTATACCCGTTCTTTTTGTGAGTAAATCCTTGCTATCATGCAGGACTGGTTTCCATTTCTTCGGTTTCCTCATCTTTTTCTTTTATATGCCGATTCAGTTTTTTCATCTCCGGAACGACAAAGAGGGCCACGATCACGGCCGATGACATATCTGCGATGGGTCCGGCAAAGAGGATTCCGTTAAGCCCCAAAAAGAGCGGCAGGATCAAAATCAGGGGAACCAGAAGCAGAAGCTGGCGGAGCATAGAGAGGACAGACGCCTTTAGAGGCTGCCCCGTAGCCTGAAAATAGTTTGTGGCCACGATCTGAAATCCGGCGCAGAAAATACCGAACAGATAAATCCTCAGACATTTCTCAGCGAAATTCACAAATGCGGAATTTCCTCCCCCGAATAAATTTACGATCAATCCCGGAAACAGCTGGCATAACAGCCATCCGATCAGTACGGAAACGGTAGCCGCCGCCACCGCATTTTTAAACAGATGTTTGATGCGGCGATATTTTTCTGCCCCGAAATTAAATCCGAAGATCGTCTGGGAGCCGATACCAATGCCGATACAAACAGATGCCAGGATCATGGCAAGCTTCATGACGATCCCCATGGCACTCAATGCCACATCTCCGCCCACGGCACTTTTGTTTCCGTAATATACGAGAGAGTTATTCATCGTAACCTGCATGATGCAGGCTACCAGCTGGGTGATGCCTGAGGAAGTGCCCAGTGCGATCACATTTTTGCAGACAGAGCCATCCAGCTTTAATTCTTTTAGATGCAGTCTCATCTGGCTCCGTTTGCAGAAGTAGAGAAACAGGATCAGTGCGGAGATGATCTGTGATGTAATTGTTGCTATGGCCGCGCCTTTGACACCCCAATGAAAGATAAAAATATAAATTGGATCAAGAATGGTATTCAATATCGCCCCGATCAGGATTCCATACATGGACAGACGGGGACTGCCGTCTGTCCTTGCCATATTAGAGAGACACGGTCCGATGACACTGAATGGAACACCGATCAGGATGATAGACGCGTAATCCTTTGCGTAGGGCATGATACTCTCTGTTGCTCCGAATAAACGAAGGATCGGTTCCATAAAAATAAAGCCGATCATGGCCAGCACGATTCCGGTGATAATGGAGAGCATAAAGTTATTGTTTAATGTTTTCTCGGCTTCCTCTTCTTTTTTCTGTCCCAGCTTGATTGCCGCATAAGCACTTCCGCCGGACCCGAGCAGAGTGGCGAATGCCATGATGATCGTAATGATAGGAAATGTAACCGTTGTGGCCGCATTTCCAAGGTAACCCACTCCCTGCCCGATGAAAATCTGGTCTACGATATTATAGACAGAGTTTACCAGGACAGAGATCGTGGAAGGTACTGCAAATTGGAGCAGCAGCTTTCCGACCGGCTCATATCCCAATGGATTTTCTTTCTTATTTGTCTGTGTTTCCAAATGATTTCAACCTCCTGTTCTGTATATATGAATATGCATTGTCTGAAATTTTTGTAAGCAGAAGTTCTGCCTGCTGGATTTCTTCTTCCGAAAGATTCTGTAACAATATTTCGTTCCACTGTCCGCGCAGATCAAAAATCATTTGGAGAGCAGGTTCTGCCTCACGTGTTGTGAACAAATGCTGGACTCTCTTATCACAGACATCCGGCTCCCGTCTTAAATATCCCTGATCCTCCATTTTCTTTACCGCTTTTGTAACAGTGCCTTTATCGAAGTGTCCGATCTTGGCCAGTTTCTGCATGCTGATTCCCGGATTTTCATAAATGCACACGAGAAAGAACTGCTGTCCCGGACCGATCTCTGTGTCAGCCAGGGACCAGTCAAAGAATCTCATTCCGTGACGGTGGATAACAGAGATCAGTCTGCTGATTTTTTTCATAAAAGTCTCCTTTTTCGAATAAAGTTGAATACACCAACTATTTTGGGCCAAAAAAATTAGTACTTTGAACATAGATGAATCAAAATACTATCTTAGATAAATATAATATAGCATAAATTAGTTGCATATTCAACTATATGTAAGAATAAAATAGAATATCGGCATGTAATTACCATAAATTACCATCAACTGATGCGCATCGCTGGTGATAAAATGAGAATATAAGAAGGAGGGAGAGCATGGGATATGGGAAAACAGACAGTAAAAGTACAGACGAACATGATCGCCAAGGTGCATTGGACCTTTCATTGATACCGGAAGATAAGCCCACGGAGAGACTGAACAGACGAATGAAAAAAATATTTGATGAGGCCAGAAAAAAGGAAGCGGCAGAGGAGGATAACAAAGACTTTTGAATACCGGACACGTTGTATTTTATGCCCTTTGGACTTGGCGCGTCCGGCGCAGTAGGGTATAATACTTACTAATATAATAATTTTTATGGAGGAATGTATTATGGAAATTACAAGTCTGCTGCCGGGCGTGAAAATTGTAAAAGAGGACGGAGGAGTAAAAGAAGACGTTTTTATCTCCCAGGGGGACAAAGTTAAGGTGACAACTGTGGATGAAACGGTGACGGGGACTTTCATGCTTGTGGAGTTTGCACGTTACAGTGAAGAAGATGATATTCTCCATATGGTGAGAGATGAAGAAGGATTTGCTGTGCCCTTCGACCAGATCATTGATATTGTAAGAGCAGATTAATCCTCTGCAGGGAAGGCACCAGCAACTGTATGACGCGACCGCTGCAGAACAAAATGTCATAACAAAAGAAATCAGTGTTTCCAAAATTAATAAAAAAAGATGCTCAGCGTTGTGCTGGGCATCTTTTCAGAATGATCAAAGCTATTATGCAAGACAAACGTTGACTGCCTGTAATCCGCGGTTACCCTGAGTTGTCTCAAATGTAACTTTCTGTCCGTCTTCTAAAGATTTAAAACCTTCTGCAGCAATTCCTGAAAAGTGTACGAATACATCTTCTCCTGTGCTTTCGTTTGTGATAAATCCAAATCCTTTAGTGCTGTTAAACCATTTTACTGTACCGTTATTCATGTGGTACCTCCTAATATTTTTATTGTATTTGAAGCAAAAATAAAAAAATCACATATTTTTTGTAAATCATCAAGAAGTGGTAATGATTTACAAAAAATATGTGAAAATCAAAATCTTATCAAAATACTTGTTTATAATAACATGAGGGAATATAATTGTCAAGCAATTCTGAAAAATAATTCACTGTCTCATTTGGGAATTATTCAAGTTCTTAAATAAAAAACTTTAACAGGACAGCAGTGAACAAATACAGACATAAAAAAACGGCTTATTTAAGCCGTTTTTTCAAGAGCGATAGACGGGACTCGAACCCGCGACCTCAACCTTGGCAAGGTTGCGTACTACCAACTGTACTACTATCGCATATTATCTGAAGTTCTTTGCTGAGAACAAAATTTATTCTACAATATCAGGGCAGAGATGTCAACTATATTTTTTACTTTTTACTATTTTTTTGCTGTATGAAAAACAATTAACGGATTGACAAAAAGATAAATATAAGTTAAAATATGGAAATAAGATATCTTATATCAAAATACAGCCAATCACTTCTACATCTATTTCAAGACAACCCCATTTCCATTGATCAGGAGGAACTATGCAGAAATTTGCAATCGAAGACAAGTATTTTGGGCCGCTGCTGCCTTTCATTCAGGACGATATGGTCACCGACGTTAACTGGAACGGAAAAGAGCTGATCGTTGACGACCTGGAGCGGGGCAGGCATACTGTTGCTGGAACAGAGATTTCAGAAAGTTTTATCAGCCAGTTCAGCGCAAGAATAGCCAATGCAGTCTCTGCTCCGTTTAATAAATATGATCCTTTGGTGGAAGCAGAAGTAGATGGACTGAGGATTTCCATTATACATGAAGATGTATGTGCCACCGGGCGGAGTATTTCTATCAGAAAGTCACCGGCACTTGTAAGGCTCAGCGAAGATAAAATTTTTAAAGAGAATTACTGCGGCAGAGAAATCCTGAATTTCCTGAAAAACTGCATTCTGGGACATATGAATATTGTGATTGCAGGTCAGGTAGGCAGCGGCAAAACAGAACTTTTGAAATATCTGACCAGGTTTATTCCGGACATGGAGAGAGTTATCACGATTGAGGACAGCTTAGAGATTCATTACCGGGAGATTAATCCGGGAAAAGACTGTGTGGCCATTGAGGTCAATGAAGATACTTTTGGCTATGTAGATGCCATTAAAGCATCTTTAAGACAGCTGCCTACGTGGATTCTTTTGTCGGAAGCCAGGGGCGAGGAAGTACAGCATTTAATACAGTCCCTTACCACGGGACACTATTCGCTGACAACCGTTCACACAGATGATGTGCGAAGGATACCGGAGAGGATGAAAAATATGGTGGATGATCCTATCGCATCGGAACGTATAGAGAGGGACGTCTATGGATTCGTTGACCTGGGAATCCTGATACGGAAGGAACAGAGTCCGGATGGCAGAATTCGCCGTTACATTGATCAGATTGCCTGTTTCTATTTGGACAAGACCGGACAGAAAACAATACAGTTGATCTTAAAGGACCGGAGGATTATAAATAAAGAACTTCCGGAGAAATTAAAGAAGAAATTTTTGGTCAAAGATCCGTTCCGATGGGAGGGGAGTGAACCATGAGACAACATCATAAACGAACAATTCTGACAACATTTCGGTACATCAAATATACAAATCTAAAAAAAGAGATTCGTGGCTATGGATACTCTTATTCATTTAAAAAATATCTCGCATCTTTACTTTTATCTTTCCTTGGAATTCTTTTAGCAGGAAAATTTTTTCATCTGCAAATACCTTATATCATAGGCCTGGGTCTGGCATATCTGTGTTTTTTTCCGATTATTATCATCCGGCAGTTTAAATATATGTATGAACAGCAGAGATTCAGGGATGTGGTGAATTATTTGGAGCAAATGATGTATTCTTTCAAAAAACAGCCTAAGATCATTGTGGCATTGGAGGAGACAAAACAGCTTTGTGAAGGCCGTATCCTGGAGCTTATCGATGAGGCAGAAAAAGCCATCAGCAGTCCGGGTGCAGTGGACGATTTATACCGGCACGCACTATCCTGTATCGAGCAGGAGTACCGCTGTGACCGGATGAAGATGCTGCATGACTATCTGGTCAAGGTGGAAAATCTGGGCGGTCAGTACCAAAGTACATTAAATATCATATTAGACGATGTGAAAGAATGGACAGAGCGGACATATCTCTTTCAGAAAGAGAGAAAAAGCATGAAATTTAAGATCGTACTATCTCTAACCGCATCTCTGGCAGTCGCGGGGACCACAGTTATGATGCTGGCCAGCGATGAGATGCTTGGAAAGGTGCTCAGGGGACCGCTCTATCAGAGAACGACGTTTTCTCTTTTGGTTTTATTTCTGATGTTATATCTGGGAGCACAAAAACTGCTCACAGGCTCGTGGCTGAAAGATACACTGGATGAAAATCCGGAACAAATCAAAAAAGATTTTAAGACAATGCGGGAGGAAAAGGACGGAAAACAGCCGTGGATCATTACTATACTGAGTTTTCCCGTTTTACTCCTGGGGTTTGACTGGCAGAATCTTTATATTATAGGGGCGGTAACAGCCCTGATAGCCGCAGCGTGGTTCACGCCGTCGTTAAAGAGAAAGAATGCCGGGGGAAGAATTCTAAAAGAGATCAATCAGAAGTTTCCATATTGGCTCAGGGGGATCGCACTGAGCCTTCAGACAGAAAATGTCTATGTTGCGATAAGGGATTCTCTTGATCAGGCACCTTATGTATTAAAGGAACAGATAGAGATACTTCTTCATAACATTGATGAAGATCCCGAATCTATACTGCCGTATCAGAATTTTCTGTCGGAGTTTGATCTGCCGGAAATACAGTCTGCCTCCAGAATGCTGTATTCCCTTACCAACTGTGGGAAAGACGATTCCGAGGCACAGATAAATACCTTGATTCACCGGAATAATGTATTGATGGACAAGGCAGAATGGCTTCAAAATGAGAACGATGTAGCAGGGATAGGAGCATTGACATTTGTGCCCATGATACTGGCAACTTTCAAGATGATCATGGACCTGGGCTTGATTTTTGGAAGTTTCTTTACGCTTTGGACGAAGCTTTCGTAATAGACAGGAGGATATATGCAGGATTTTTTTGAGGAACTGGGAGCGGTTTTATTTTTGCTGCTTACAGGCATTGGTATTTGTGCAGTCTACATTCATTTTGTTCAGCTGATCAGCTGAAAGGAGGTGACACCTATGAAGACAATCATTGACGAATACGGCAGCATCATCTTGTGTGTGATCGCGGGAACCGCGGTGCTTGCGTTTCTGGGAGTACTATTATCTGCTGCTGCCCGGTTTGGAACGGCCTTTTTTGACTCTATCAGCTGCGCATTGTGTTAGGAGGATGAGGTGAAGCAGACCATTGAGAATTACGGAAGGATTATTGTGTTATTAGCAGCAGCTTTTGGAGCAGTTTTCCTCATACGAAATACAGTCTATTCACAGCTGAAAGCAAACGGCGTGATACAGGATACCAATCATATCTCATCCAATGAATTTTTTCAAAAGCAGGGCAGACCAAAGTTGTCTGGAGTCCGCGGGGAAGACGGTACGGCAAGAAGACTTGTCATTAGAAAAGAAGAAAAGCTGATTCCGAGAAAGCTTGTAAAGGCAGAGGATAAAAAAGACGGTGACTTGACAGAAAAAATCAAGATTTTTGTTGTCACGAATGAGGGAGGGAAAGAAGTGAGATCTCTGTTTGAGTCAGAATATCTGGATACGAGTCATGATAAAGAATTCATTCTTTTATATACGGTTAAAAACTCCATAGGGTTAGTTTCGGAAGGAAGAATTAAGATACTGGTAAAGAATTATGGTGAAAATCACAGTGAATGAAGATGTGAAGCGGTTCCTTATATATTATACAATTTACAGAATCTGCGGACAGCTGTGCAGCCTGATCGGAATTCCCGGTCTGTATCCAAATCTGATCAGCGGCCTGTGCCTGATCCTTCTTTGCAGCCCCTTTTTGGCAAAGGATCAAAAGAAAGGATTCATAGTCCGCAGAGAGCTGATCTTATTTACAATATCTTTCTTTTTCCTCACGCAGTACATCTCTGTTTATCTAACTGATATTTTTCATAACAGCAAATTTATAATGAATCAAGAGGCTGAGAAAAGCCCGATCTTAGTAAACGCAGCTGCGGCAGGGATTGTTGGACCGGCAGCCGAGGAACTTTTATTCCGCAGATTCTTGTATGAAGGACTAAAACCAATTGGAAAAGTAAAGTCGTCTCTGATTTCCAGCGTTATTTTTGGGCTGTGTCACAGACAGGTGATCCAGGGAATCTATGCATCACTGTGGGGGAATGTCTTTTGTTTTGTGTATGAAAAACATCAAAGCTTAAAAGCACCTTTTTTAGTACATATGATCAGCAATATGCTGTCTTTTTCACCGATTCTTTGGATCAGTCTGAATCATGTTTGTTTTACCGTCTGTATTACTTTTATTTCCGCATGGATCGTCTGCCTGGCGATTAAGAAGAAAGGGGAATGTTTATGAAGATGCCTGTCGAATTAGTCGTCAGTGTGATTCTGCTCTGCCTCGGTGCCTTTATAATGGCTTCATATAACGGAGCGGCACTGGAGGAGGCCGGAGCGAGAGCTGTTCATGAGGATATGATAGGGAGAATTGAGGCCAGTGGTTTTGACCCTTTGACTATTAAAGAGTGTGAAAAAGAGGCGTCTGAAAAAGGATACAGTCTTTCCATAAAAAATGACGGCTTTTATGATGATAAGCCAAAGTATAAAGTAGTGCTGGCTTATCATCTGAGGATAAAACTGCTGGGAATTGCCAGCCGGCAGGAGATTGAAGGGTATGCATTATGAGGAGGATAAAAAATGAAGCTGGCTGTAGAGACATTTGTATGCTGTTTTATTATAGCCGCAGGAATGTTTTTAAATGTCGTTTATTGTGCCAATACGAAGGTTGTCTCCAACGCAAAGCAGTACCAGTCGGCCGCAGTCCATAAGATGGATGCGGCAGGTTTTTCAAAAGCAGTGGTGGAGCAGTGCCGGAAGGAGGCAAAGGAGGACGGGTATGTTGCTTTGGATGTATTAAAGGAACAGGCTGATGAGAACAGGGCCCGCTCTCTTGTAACATTGAAGTATAAATTATATGTACCTCTGCTGCGGATAGAAAAGGTTTGTCAGATCAGAAGCTATGCGAACAGTGTAATAGAGGATGAAGAATGACTGAAAGGAGTTATTTATGAAAAGTTTTTTAGAAGATTATGGATTGATTATTGTAGCGGTGATTGTAGTGCTGGCTTTATGTGTTTTTGCCAAAGGTACTTTTGTGACGCAGTTTCAAAAAGCGCTGACGGATACCATTTCAACATTTTTTGAGAAGTCAGGTGCAAACAGTTCGTTTATTCTGCTGGGATGACATGGCGGGGCATAAAGCAGAGGAGGAGCCATTATGAAAGGGGCAGTCACAGGAATTATTTTACTTGTCATCTTAATCTACTCTGTGTTTATAACACAAAATATTGCAGGCCTCACAACCAGAAAAACAGAACTTACGATGGATGTCTCCAATGCGGTTGAACAGACTTTGGACAATATGAAGGAGGAACAGTATGAATCCAGAGAGCAGATGGCAGAGGCATTTGTCCGGGATTTAAAGACACAGATTACATCAGATGCCCACATAGAAGTGGAGATTATCGGAGCCGACCATATCCACGGCCTGCTGGACGTCAATGTCCGTGAGACCTTCCTTACTTCAGACGGAAAGAAAAAAACGATCGAGGTCAGAAAAACAGCAGTGCTGGAACAGTTTCAGGAAGAAGCATAAGGGGGCATGTCAGAATGAAAAAATGGGGAAAAAGAATCATTTCCGGTGTGATTGCAGCAAGCCTGCTGACGGCAGCTGCGATATCGGGATCAGAACAGGGCACAGGCACAGTGGCTTCGGTCGTTCAGGCCGGCACAGAGACGAGCTTTATGGGAAAACTGCTTGAGGGTGGATACATCGATGTATTCACCTCCTGGACTCAAGAAGAACAGAATAAATTTTATGACGGGTTAAGTCCTCAGCAGCAGTCTGTGTTTTTGGAAGTGACAAACTGTCAGATTACAAGGGAACTTATAAAAAGCGAACGGTCAAAGGAGGAGCTGGAACAATTTTTTGACCGGCTGCAGCCTTATTTTTTGATACTGAAGAAGGGAAATCAGGAGAAGCCGGATGATGAGATCGTCATAGAGTGTATAAATCAGATTGAGGGAACAGATTATCATTCTTCAGAGCAATATATAAAGCAGCTGGTTTCAGAAAAAAAGGATCATTATCTGGAATTTTACGACGCCCTGAAACTGGTGAAGGACGGGAAACTGGAAATTGAGAGCGCAGTGGATGATTTCTATAAAGAACTTGGCTTTCTCAAGAAAGATAGGGTTCCAGCAAACTCAGCAGAAGTATCCCGGCAGCCAGTCCAGGTACAGAAAAAAGCGGCGGCAAAAGCTGTTTCAGACAGATATTCCAACTTTAAAGCCGTGAGTTCTTTGAAAGCTTTGAAAGATGCTGTGGCTTCCGTAAAGAAAGGTGAGAAAATAGCCGTCCGTGTGGACAAGGGTTTTAATGTGACATCAGTGATCAGGACAAACGGCCGGCATGTGAAGATTTACGCGGACGGTGAGAGCGGACATAATCTCAACAGGACTGCAGGATATAAAGATGTCATGTTGGAAGTAAATGGAGGATCACTTACATTAGGGGCTTATGACGGAGATGGAAGAGCAAAAAATAATCTGTACATCAACGGAAAAAATATCGCTGCGTCAGCTCCTTTGATAGAAGTTACATCAGGGCACCTGTATCTAAATAAATACAGCCGTATCATAGACGGATATTTTTTGGCGGACTTTGCGGGAGGGGCAGGAATTGCACTGAATTCCGGTACATCCTGTTATATGTTCGGCGGCAGGATCGACAACTGCCGGGCAAAGAGCAGCAAAGACGTATCTTCCAGTTCACCGAAATCTTCTCACGGAGGAGGTGTCCTGGTCGGCAATGGTTCTTCTTTTTACATGTTTGCGGGATCAATAGAACACTGTCAGGCGATTCATGGCGGAGGCATTATGAACTATGGAACCCTGAGGCTGTACGGAGGTGCGATTTCAGACTGTGCAGCGTCCAACCAAAAGAAGGATGCTCTCGGAGGAGCGGTTAAAGTGCAGGGAGCGATCGAAACGAATGGAAAAGTAAGCTCTACAAAAGGTGACTTGGGCGTCTGGAAGTACACGAGATCCGCTGCATGGATTGTGAATGGAAAAGATGGATATCAGCAGGGAACCACCACGGGTGTGGTATTAAAAAACAATCAGGCAGATGCAGGCGGAGCCATATGTTTGAATAACGGTTCAAACGGAGCCATCCAAGACTGTAATATTAATGGAAATCACAGCACCGGAAACGGAGCAGGCATCTGTCTGTCAAACGGCAGTTATAAAAAGGGCGCCGCTTTGGAACTAAAGACGGGAGCCGTGATTCACGGAAATGAAAGCAAAGGTTATGGAGGAGGTATTTACTGTGCAGATTCTGTGAAAGGCTCTTTAAGCGGAGGAACTATGTATGATAACTCGGCAAAATATGGCGCAGGCATCTATCACGAGGCAGAATTCCGCATGAGTGGAGGAACTGTAAGAAGTAATCATTCCGGCAATTCCGGGGGCGGAATCTATGCAAAGGGAAAACTTTCTATGACCGGAGGGGAGATATCTGCCAATACAGCCGCCACATACGGGGGAGGAGCCATTTTAAAAACTGTAGGAGGTTCTGTAAGCGGAGGAAGTATCAAAGGCAATTCCGCCTCTGCCAATGGTGGGGGACTTCAGATAGACGGAACAGTCTCACTTTCAAACGCATCGGTAAGTTCTAACAGCGCTTCCGGGAAGGGCGGAGGTATCTCAGTAAGTTCATCCGGCACATGTAATTTAAGCAGCGGCAATGTCAGCGGAAACACCGCAAAGGCGGGAGGCGGGGGTATTTACATTGACGGCACCTGCAAGGCAAACGGGAGCAGCTTTACTGGAAATCAATCCTCCGGAGACGGAGGAGCTGTTTACATAGCCAGCGGTACTTTTACAACGTTTCAGGCGAATCAGGCAGTAAACATCCAGGGAAACAGTGCGTCCGGAAATGGCTCAGGTATTTATAACAGAAATATTACGGTTCTGAACAACAACGCCCATATCTTGAACAATCAGTGCAAAAATGGTACACAACGGGGTATTTTTCATGAAGGAAGTCTGTTTTCAATAGAAGGAAATACGGAGATACAACAGGAAATTTATCTTGCAAAGGACCGGTTTGTTACGGCTTCCAACCGATACTTTTCCAACAGCAATTCATTGAAGGCCAAAATTTCTCTGGATACTGCCAATATACGAAACGGCTATGCGGTAGTAAAAGGGAATGTATCAAATTCTGCGGACGGTAATTACAAGACAGGAGAGGCATTGCTGAATAATCAGTCTGCGGGCGGAAGATTTGTGTATGCAGGCAGCGGATATGTCATGAGACCGGGAAATTTAAAGAAATCATCTTCTGGCTGTGCTCCATTCAGCATTGTTCTGAGTCAGGCATACCAGATTCGCTATGATAAAAATTCAAAAGAGGAGGTCATGAACATGCCGACGGCAGCAGTTAAGTATTGGGAGGAGGATATAAAGCTGTCGGCGCTGACACCTACCGGTGGATCGGGCGCGTTTGTGGCATGGAATACGAAAGCAGATGGGACAGGAGACGGGTATCAGCCGGGGAATGTTTATACGGCAAATGCGGATGCGACTCTTTTTGCACTGTGGCCCCATTACAGGGTGGAATATCTGCCTGGAATTCGGAGTGCCGCTGGCACGACGGACAGCCAGGAACAAAACAAATCTGAGGATATACTACTGAGAAAAAACGGGTTCCGGTCATCAGAAGGGAAGTTTGTAGGCTGGAAACAGGATATCAGCAGTGCCCGCAAAAGAATGGAATTAGAACCGGTGGGATATAAAGAATTAAAAGAAGAGCGGGAAAAGGGTAAATTAAATCATATATTAGACTTTGCAGAAAGCTATAAAAAAGTCAATTTATCTGAAAATTTGGATAATATAAATAGCTTATTGGATGTTGAAGATATATTTTTTATGGAAGGCCAATGGGACAGTAAACCAGATATTATTCTGAACGATAAAAAGACTTTTTTAGAGAATGAAAAAATAAAGAAGAATGATTTATTAAAAGTTGTAAAGGGTTGTTATGATGAAGAAGATGGAGAATTGACAAAAAAAGTACAGATTATAAAACTAGATTACACAAAAAGTATGAAAGGATACCGGCCGGAAACCCAAAATTTTTCTGGAGGAATGAATGATACAGATGTAATGGACACTTATTTTATGAAGCTTGAAAAAGATGAGACAGTAGAAGTCAAAGTTACTTTTCAAGCTGAAGACAGCGTTGGAAATGTTGCAGAAAAAGAAGGCACGGTATGTGTAACTTATAACAATCCTCCCAAATTACATTCACAGAATCTTGCATTTTATCAAAAAGATATAGACAACAATCCACAGACCATTCTTAAAGAAATATTTGAAAACTATCAGGTAGAAGACATAGAAGATGACAAAAAAGGCCTGAAAGTACCAGTGTCTGTTATTGATCCAATACCGCTGCAAATTGAAAAGTTAAATTCGGTAGGTGAGCATAAAATTGTTTATCAGGCAATAGATTCTTTGGGGAAGAAAACAAAACTTGATTCGATAGTATATATCGCCGAGAACAATCCTTTTAAAGACTCATATAAATATAATGTAAGATTTATAAATAAGAAATATTTGTATACCTTGAAAGAGTCGAGCAAATGGAAGAAAAATGAGGAATTAAATGCTCAGCTCACAAGTCAGCTGGAAAAAACAAAGGAAGATGCTGAGTTAAAATATGAATTTGAAATAAAGAAATAAATATACAGGGAATGGCGAAAGTCGTTCCCTGTATATTTCAAATTAATACATGGAATTTTTTACTTATTTTTCTATAATATATTTATGAGAGAAAAGATACTAAAAACCATCATTATATTAATCATGTGGAGATGTTATGAAAAAAGAGGTTAAAATTATATTAGTATCTTGTTTATTTGTAATAGTGAATTTTAGCATTAGAAGCGGAACGACAATTCATGGGGAAAGTTTTATTGGGCAGACTTTTAAAGCTGGCAGTTTTTCATATGAAGTTATTTCAAAAAATGAAGTTTTGGTCTATAAGTATGACCATCAGGAGCCGGATACAATGGAAGTGGTTTCATCGGTGGAATACCAAGGGAAAAAGTACAATGTTACAAAGTTTCATTATGATCATTCGGATGCGATAACTAAGAAGATAATAATTCCAAGTGGTGTAAAAGAAGTGATTATAAATCCTGACGGAGTACCCGGCTATAAATATCCAAATCTGGAGGAACTCATTTTCCCAGATACTTTGGAGTACATCAACCCCGGCTTTTCTTTTACTATGACGAATTTAAACTCCATCCAGCTGTCCGATAAAAACAAATATTATAAAGTGGAAGATAATGTTCTGTTCAGCAAGAATGGTACTGACCTGATTGCCTTTCCAAGCGGAGATGACAGGATATCTTACCGCATTCCGAATGGCGTCCGGACAATAAAGAAAGAAGCCTTTGCGTCCAATCAAAATTTACAGGATGTTTTAATTCCTGTTTCTTTAACAGAGTTAGAGCCGTGGACATTTGCCGGTTCCCACATTCAGCGATTAGATCTTTCCCATGTAAAAAAGGCTGGGAGAGGAACGTTTGAATTCTGCCATAACTTAAAAGAAATAAAACTGGGAAGAGAAACTGTTCTAAATGGAGGGCAGTTTTATGAAAACCGTTCACTGAAAGATATTTCCGTGGAGGAAGGAAATCCGAAGCTATGGTCAGAAGACGGTGTGCTGTACGGCCGTTCCGGTGATGATAAGACATTGGTCTGTTATCCATCGGCAAAAGAAGAATTAAGCTATGCTGTTTCTCCCGGTACTAACTGCATTGAAGACAGCGCATTTCATATGTGCCGTCTGGATCAGGTGTTCCTGCCGCCGAGTGTACAGAAGATCAGTAGTTCTGCATTTAATTATGGAAACGACGGGAAAGCTGAAAAGCCAATCCAAATTTATTTGTGCGGGGACAGGCTGCCGGAGATAGAGAAGGCAGCTTTTACCGATTTAGCTTCCGGAAGTGTAATCTATTTAAAAAACCAGGAACTGAAAAATCAGTTTGACTTAGGAAATCAGAAAAACCGGTATATTGATCAGCAGGATAAAGAGTCAGTGATCCAAGTCTCAGGCATGGAGCAGCAGCCGGCTGAAGATATCATATTGGATAGTGAGTCGGTTTCTCTGGACATGGGGAAGGATGGAAGACAGGTAAGCCGTTTGCTGGAAATTTCGCTGTTTCCTCTTTCATCCACGGATAAGATCATAGTTTCGGGAAGTGACCATAGAATTTTAACGGTAAGCGATCTAGGGAGGATTACTGCAGTATCACCGGGGACTGCTTTGGTTACAGTAAAGGCAGGGGACGTAAAAAAAGAGTGCCGCGTGACTGTGTATGGCCCTCTGGGGAATTCAGATGATATCCCAATGCAGTTTTATATAGGGGCAGAAATACGCCCGGAACCGGTTGTGAGAAATCATAACGGCCAGGTGCTGAAGCGTGGAAATGATTATACAGTGGAGTATAAAAACAATAAAAATCCCGGCAGGGCAGAAGTGCTGATAGAAGGTATCGGCTGCTTTCAGGGTAGTATAAAGACATCTTTTGATATACGGATCAGGGGGAATGATGTTTCCGGAGCAGAGGTTGTCTATCCGCAAAGGTATTACTATTATGAGGGAAAACCAGTTACGCCGAAACCATCGGTGAGCCTGAACGGAAGACATCTGGAAGAAGGGAGAGACTACTGCATAGAGTACATGGGGAACAATGGTATCGGCTTTGGCTGTGCCTGTCTGACCGGGATCAATGATTACTATGGTCAGAATTTTTCTTATTACCAGATCATACGGAGAAAAGACAACAATAAAAAATACGAAAAAATCAGCTTTGTCTCTCAGCCCAAAAACAGTGTATATACCGGAAAATCAATCTTCAGGACGGTCAGAGTAAAAAGCGGCAACCGGGTTTTAAAGTTAAACAAAGATTATACGGTGAAGTATACTGCAAATAAAAATTGCGGAAAAGCCAGGATGGAAGTCATAGGAAAAGGGGGTTATACAGGAAAGATCAAAAGGTATTTTGTAATTGTTCCAAAGAAAGCGCGGATCGGGAAGATAAAAGCCGGGAAAAAGAAGGTAAAAGTTTATATCAGGAAAAGTCCCGGCAAGCCAAGCGGTTATCAAATCTGCTGGTCAGCAGGAAAAAAGTTTTCTAAATCAAAGTCTGTATTTACCGCCGGAACAGTGCGTTGGATGAGAAGACTGAAACGAAAAAAATATTACTGCATAAAGGTACGGGCATATAAGACGATAAATGGAAAGAAATATTTTGGAAGTTACAGCGGGATAAAAAGAGTGAAGATAAAATAAAACAGGACTTATCCCGGAATTTCCCGGAAAACGAATGAAAGTAATGCTGCGTCTTGATATAATAGAAAAGGTACCAGTTATATAAAGAGAAAGGGATGGAGCATATGAGAGCCTTTGATAAATGGCGGTTTCGGGTAAAGCCTCAAAAGATCATTTTTTTAGATATCGACGGTGTGCTGAACTCTATGGAACTGTTTGATAAACTGGAAGAAAGAGACATGGAGCCGTTCATGGGCATCGATGTGGATGAAGATAATTTAGAACAGCTGAGATATATCGTGGAGAAGACGGGGGCACAGATTGTCCTGTCGTCAAGCTGGCGCCATGCGTGGCATGAAAAAGGGCCGATGATCAGGGTAGGGAGAGCATTGGATCAGGCCATGGCTTCCTATGGCCTGAAGATTATATCAAAAACGAAACATCTCCATAAAGGAAACCGTTCGCTGGAAGTAAAAGACTGGATGCGCGGGAAACGCATCCGGTCTTTCGTGATTCTTGATGATACGGATTATGATTGGGAAGAGTACAGCCTGGGAGAACACTGGGTCCGCACAAGCTTCATGGAAGGCGGGCTTACCAGAGAGCTGGCCGGAAAGGCAGTGGATATTTTAAATCAAAGTTCTTAATCCAGGATGATCCCTTCGGTAGAAATGGTGATAACATTGAGCGGAATGGATTTTTTGCTCTGTTCAAGGGCAGTGCGCACCGCATATTCCAGTCCTCCGCAGCAGGGGACTTCCATCCGGGTGACGGTGATGCTCTTTAAATTGTTTTGGCGGATGATCTCTGTCAGCTTTTCTGAGTAGTCCACGGGGTCCAGTTTTGGACAGCCGACTAAGGTGACTTTCTGTTTCATAAACTGTTCGTGAAAGTTTCCGTGTGCGAATGCGGTACAGTCGGCGGCAACCAAAAGGTGGGCGTTGTCAAAGTACGGGGCGTTCACAGGCACCAGCTGGATCTGAACCGGCCATTGGCGCAGCGCACTCATATTATTCTTTCTCTGGTTTTCAAGAACTGCCGCTTTGTTGTAGTCCGGGGCCTCCCTGTCTTCAAAGGAGATGGCGCCGGTCGGACACATTGGAAGGCAGTTTCCGAGTCCGTCGCAGTAATCATCCCGGATCAGTTTTGCTTTTCCGCCGATCATCTGAATGGCACCTTCGTGGCAGGCAGAAGCGCAGAGACCGCATCCATTACATTTTTCCTCATCTATTTTAATTATTTGTCGTATCATTTTTAATTTCCTCCTTGAGTTTGTAATCTCATCATACTATAATGAGCACGAGTTGTCTGTTGAAAAATCAACATATTTAGAGGAGAGTTGTAAAATGGAGCAAATATTATCTCATTGTCCCCTGTTCCGAGGAATAAAAGAGGAGGACTTAGAGGGGATGCTGGGCTGTCTGTCAGCCAGAAAAGAAACGTATGCTTCCAGGGATACTATTTGTCTGAATGGAGACAGGATGGATGAAGTGGGGATTATCGTGGAAGGAGAAGTCCTGATTGTCAGAGATGATTTTGAGGGGAGGAGAGCGATTCTTGCCCATATTGGGCCGGGTGATGTGTTCGGAGAGACCTATGGCTGTCTTCCGGATGCGGAGCTACCTGTATCGGTTGAATGTGCCAGAGATTGTACGGTGTTGTTCTTGAATTACCATAAGGTACTGACGACCTGCGACGCCAGCTGTGCGTTTCACCAGAGGCTGATTGAAAATATGGTTGTGCTTTTGGCTGAAAAGAATGTACGTTTGAATCAAAAGCTGGAGTGTCTTGAAAAAAGGACTACAAGGGAAAAGATTCTTGCATATATAAACCAGGAACAGGAGAAGCAGAAAACATCCCGGATTAAGCTTCCTTTTTCTAAAAAAGATCTGGCCGATTATCTGTGTGTGGACAGGAGCGGTATGATGGTGGAGCTGAGAAAACTCCAGACGGAAGGTGTTTTGTCTGTTGAGAAAAATATCATTGCGGTTGAAAAGAGACAGGATAATTCCGCAGGGTGACAAAAAATCTAAAAAAGTTCTTGATTTGGGCTTTATGATATGGTAAAGTATAGAAGTCGCAGAAATGAGACATGCCCAGATAGCTCAGTCGGTAGAGCAGAGGACTGAAAATCCTCGTGTCGCTGGTTCGATTCCGGCTCTGGGCATTACAGAGAATTGAAAAGACTCTGTCATATATGCGGGTGTAGTTCAATGGTAGAACTCCAGCCTTCCAAGCTGATCACGTGGGTTCGATTCCCATCACCCGCTTAGCAAGCCGTTTTAGAGATATCTCTAAGATGGCTTTTTTCTTTCTTCCGCGGCAGCTTTGACCGGCTTGCAAAAGCTGCGGGATCAAAAGAGTGAGAAAAAGGAGTGGATTGTACATGGAACTTACGGTGAGACAGTTTAAAAAAGAAGATTTAGAAGAGATGACAGCGATATGGAATCAGGTAGTGGAGGAGGCCAATGCGTTTCCGCAGGAAGATACTTTTTCTTTAAAGGAAGCAGAAGAATTTTTTGCAGGCCAGTCTTATACTGGGGTGGCTGAATCGGATGGAAAGATTCTTGGACTTTATATACTGCATCCGAATAATGTAGGCAGGTGCGGACATTTATCTAATGCCTCCTATGCGGTCAGCAAAGATGCAAGAGGACGGCATATTGGAGAACAGCTGGTTTTGGACTGTATGGAAAGGGCGAGAGAGCTGGGATATAAAATTCTGCAGTTTAATGCGGTGGTAGCGTCTAATCAGGGTGCGCTGAGACTTTATGACCGGCTTGGATTTCAGCGGCTCGGGACAGTGCCCGGGGGCTACCGCTTGGCAGACGGCAGATATGAAGACATTATTTTATTTTATATCACACTGTAATATAATAAAAGAAAACCGTAGATGAAAGAGATTCATAAAGGAGAAGGTCATGGATTACAATGAATTGGCGCTGAAGATGCACGAAGAAAACAGAGGAAAAGTGGCAGTAAGGTCAAAGGTGACGGTTGAGACGAGAGAAGATCTGAGTACAGCTTATACACCCGGAGTGGCAGAACCGTGCCGAAAGATCAGGGACTGCAAAGAGGATGTGTACCGCTACACTGCAAAAGGAAATCTGGTAGCTGTGGTTTCCGACGGGACAGCAGTGCTTGGCCTTGGTGATATCGGACCGGAGGCGGCCATGCCGGTCATGGAAGGAAAAGCGATTTTATTTAAAGAGTTTGCCGATATCGATGCGTTTCCGATCTGTCTGGACACGAAAGATGCGGAAGAGATCATAAAGACAGTAAAAAATCTGGCGCCTACATTCGGAGGGATCAATCTGGAAGATATCTCTGCGCCGAGATGTTTTGAAATAGAACGCAGGCTGAAAGAAGAGCTGGATATACCGGTGTTTCATGACGATCAGCACGGGACAGCCATTGTCGTGGCAGCAGGGCTGATCAATGCGCTGAAATTTACGGGAAAGAAGCTGGAAGATGCAAAGATAGTGATCAACGGAGCGGGTTCTGCCGGTATTTCTATCTGTAAGCTTCTGCTTCAGTTCGGGGTAAAAGACGCGGTGCTCGTTGACCAGAAAGGCGCCCTGTGTCCGGGGGAAGCGTGGATGAACGATGCGCAGAAAGAAATGGCTGAAAAAACAAATAAAGACAGACAGACAGGAGATCTCTCTGAGATTATGAAGGGAAAAGACGTGTTTATCGGCGTTTCTGCACCGAATATTGTCACATCAGAGATGGTCGCGTCTATGGCAAAGGACCCGGTAGTATTTGCCATGGCAAATCCAGTGCCTGAGATTATGCCGGATGAGGCGAAAAAAGGCGGGGCGAAGGTGGTAGCTACCGGCCGTTCGGATTTTCCGAATCAGATCAATAACGTGCTGGTGTTCCCTGGAATTTTCCGCGGGGCTTTGGATGCCAGAGCTTCTCAGATTACAGAAGAGATGAAGATGGCGGCGGCCCGGGCAATCGCGGGAATCATAGCTGAGGAAGAATTAAACGAGGATTATATTATCCCCGGAGTGTTCGATAAGCGGGTTTGCAGTGCGGTTGCAGATGCGGTAAAGGCAGAGAGCCGGAAATAAATTAATGGTTGAAATTTTTGGTCCAGTCTTGTAGAATATGTAGTGCACTACATATGGAGGCGGATTATGAACCAGGAACGGGAAATCGGAGCCAGATTTAAACATATCCACGATAAGTTTACTCAGCATATGAATCAGAAACTGCGCTGCCTGAATGTGACTTATTCCCAGATGGAACTGCTTTTATATCTGGCAGAACATCAGAATCGGAAGATAACCCAGAAAGATATCGGAGAATTCATGAGAGTGAAACATTCCACGGTCATCGGTATTTTAAGGCGTCTGGAGACGAAAGGATTTTTATACTGTGTTGTGGATGAAGAGAATAAGAGATGCCGCAATGTGATTCTCACACAGAAAGGGCTGGATTTAAAAAGTGAAATGGAAGTCCACCTGAGAGAAGAAGAAATGCGCATCAGAAAAGCATTGTCGGAAGAAGAGTCGCAAAGACTCTGTGAATTGCTCGGAAAAGTACTCGAAAGCCTGGAATAAGATAGAAAACAGCAGATGAAAGTGCCCTGCGGCGCTTTCATTTTTATTACAGACGTGAAATTTTATTAGAGTCCATTATGTAGCTGGCTGCATTTACGATAAAAGGAGGAAGAAACGAATGGATAATAAGGTATTTGAATCATATCCGGTGCCTAAAGCGGTGGCCACGCTGGCCCTGCCCACAGTGCTGAGTATGCTTGTAACTATTTTTTATAATATGGCCGACACTTTTTTTGTCGGACAGACCGGAGACCCAAACCAGGTTGCGGCAGTGTCTCTGACGACGCCGGTATTTATGCTGCTCATGGCGGTAGGAAATATTTTTGGCATCGGCGGATGTTCCTATATCTCCAGGATGCTTGGAGAGGGAGAGACAGAAAAGGTAAAGAAGATCAGCAGTTTTTGCTTTTATGGCAGTATCATAGCAGGCGTCATCATGATGATCGTCTTTCTGGGAGGAATGCCGGTTATTCTGAAACTGATCGGATGCAGTCCCAACACAGAAGAATACGCGCGGAGCTATCTGACCTATATCGGTCTGGGATCTGTCTTTGTCGTAATCTCCATGGCCTTTAACAATGTAGTCAGAGGAGAGGGAGCCGCCAAGATTTCCATGATCGGAATGATGATCGGGACCATCGTCAATATCGTGCTGGACCCGGTGATGATTCTGGGCATGAACATGGGAGTCGCGGGTGCGGCCATCGCAACTATCATCGGAAATATTTGTACGGTTGTGTTTTATCTGTTTTTCTTTGCAAAGATGAAGACAGGACTTTCAATTTCACCGAAGCACTTTACGGCAAAAGAAAGAATCCTTTCGGGGGTATTTGCCATTGGGATACCCGCGTCGATCAATAATATTCTGATGAGCACAGCAAACATTATTCTGAATAATTTTCTCGCATCTTACGGTGACATTCCGGTGGCGGCCATGGGTGTAGCTATGAAGGCAAATATGCTAGTCATTCTCGTGCAGATCGGACTGGGCTCAGGTGTCGCTCCTCTGATCGGATACTGTTACGGGTCAGGAAATCTGGAGAAGATGAAGAAGACGATGAAGTTTTCCATGGCATGCAATGTGATCATGGGAACAGTGCTGTCACTGCTTTATCTGCTGTTTACAGAGCCGATCATCCAGGCATTTATCAACGACGGATCGGTGGTAGCCCACGGTGTGAGAATGCTGAGAGTTTTAATGATCTCCGGCCCGGTTATCGGCATCATGTTCGTCTTTATGTTTGGGTTCCAGGCGATGGGAAAAGCAATTCCGTCCCTGATCCTGTCACTGAGCCGGCAGGGGCTTGTATTCTTCCCGGTTCTGCTGATCACAAATTATTTATTTGGACTTGAGGGAATCGTATTTGCCCAGCCTGTGGCGGATTTGGCGTCGCTGGGTGTTTCCTTCCTGCTGTTTATAAAGATAGCAAAGGAATTGAAGGAAAGAGAGAAAGAACTGGAATTACAAAAGGCGGAAGCATAAAAAGAGCCATGGAATCGGTATTTAAAACCATTCCATGGCTCTTTTTGAGGCAATTATTACTCGATTTCTTCTGTCTCGATCATGAATTTGACACTGCCTTTTGTTCCTTTTGCTTTTTTTGTAAAGGTCTGATACTTATCGCCCTGTTTTACCGTGTCATTGATCCGGTCCAGAGTGTTTTGGACATCATGGTCCATGATGTTTACCAGACGTTTTATGCCGTCCTGGTTAAACTGAATCAGGCCCGTATTGAGGGTGTCAGCCCCTGTGTACAGTGCATCTGTACCGGAGGAAAGTTTGCTGCCGCCGGATGCCAGCGTGCCGGTCGCGGAACTCAATTTTTTGCCCCCAGATGCTGCGGTGTGGATTCCCTGTCCCAGCTGGTTGGTTCCGGATACCAGACTGCTCTGCCCGGATGACAGATCTCCGGCGCCTTTATTCAGTTTCACTGCCGCCGAACGGAGACTGGATGCAGCAGTGGTCAGTTCTCTGGTGTCCAGGCTGCTTAATTTTTTAAAGGATGCCTGAGTGGACGGATCGCTCAGTTTCTGGATCAATGCCTTTGCGGGAGCTAAGGAAGAGGATAAAGCCTTGCTCTGCTGGTCGATAGTGTCATTTTCGTCTTTCATCTTGCCCTGAATGGCCTGCATGGTTCCGATTGCAGTTTTAATATCACCAATGTCAGAGGCATCCGTAACCGTTCCTCTGCCGAGCATAGCGGTAAGGCTGTCGATTTGTCCCTGAAGTGCCTGGCTGTACTGAATATTGGCGCTTTTGATGGTCTCAAAAGAGGAAGTAATGGAGTCCAGACCGGAAGCAAGCTCCTGAAGTTTTTTCTGGCTCGGAAGGCTGCCGGTCAGAGATTTCATACTTTCCAGACCGGAGGCAAGCTCCTTCATCATAGATGGAAGAGACTTTGTTTTCTTCTCCAGTTCGCTGGTCCCTGCCTTTAGATCCTTGGTGCCTTTGCTGAGTTTTTTGGCTCCGGAAATAAGATCATCCTTTTTATCGTCCAGAGTATTTAAGCCTTTGGACAGTTCTTTGGTCTTTTTGTTGAGGACTGCGGTGCCGTTTTTCAGAGTTTTGGAAGCATCCCTTAACTCCTTAACGCCTGAGAGCAGTTCCCCGGAACCATTTACCAGTTTCTCTGATGCATTGGAGAGAGTAGTCAGAGAATCATTCAGTTCATCGATCGAATCCGCTTTATCCAGGCCGAACTCTGAGAGAGTGTCGGCAGATGCCACGGTTGCAGTTACTGTCATCTGGAAATCCTTCACATCCGCAGTAAATTCAAAGGAATCCGGAATATTAAATTTTTGGCCGATGGCACTGTCTTTCAGCTTCAGGCTGTCTGACAGTCCGGGGAAGGCCACACCCATGAGAATGTGTTTGCTGCCGTCGGAAATATCCTTGGCGTTTTCCATTTTCACGTTTGAGAAATGTTCTGTGGGCAGTACCACAGCGGTGATCATGGTAAACGGCGTATAGATCCCGTTGTGTACATCATGGTTTGTAAACTCATAGCGTACCCGGACTTTTCCGCTCTTTCCCACCAAATCCTTCGGGCTGATTTCTTTGCCGTCCAGATAATAAGTCACCTGCATGGAGACCGGAAGTTCTTTGTCGGTTTTTCCCTGATAATAGATGTCATTGCCGTTGGCATCCCAGGTGATGCTGTGTTTGCCGCCTTTCTGAAAAGTCTCGTCACCTTTCACATTTTCGATGTCATTTAAATCAGTAGCATCTTTGATTTCAGCCGATTTCTTTTTGTTTTTCAGCCAGTCGCTGACAATGACTGTCTGTGTATTGCCTTCAGCGTCTGCTTTTACATAGACAGTTTCCTCTTTTTCTTGGGAATCGGCTGCATATACCGGAGCTGCGGCCATTGAAGCGCACAAAATCATTGAAGCCGCCATGGCCAAAGTCCTGCTTAATTTCTTTTTTCTCATGTTTCGTCCTCCTTTATTTCCTGAATATGGCCCATGCCAAAGGTTGTTTTGCAAATTAATTTATCAAATATCATAAACATCGCCGGAAGGATGCATACAACGCTGACCGTACTGATGACGGCTCCTCTGGCGAGCAGAGTGCAGATCGAACTGATCATATCAATCTTGGAGTAAAGCGCTACTCCGAACGTTGCGGCAAAAAAGCTGAGCCCGCTTGTAATAATAGAAAGCATGGATGTCTCGTGGGCGATGCGGATGGATTTCCGTTTTGTATTTCCGCGGATACGTTCTTTCTGATAGCGGCTGGTCATCAGGATCGCATAATCTACGGTTGCGCCCAGCTGAATGGTGCCTATGACAATGCTTGCCACGAAGGGCAGTTCCTCCCCTGTATAATATGGGATAGCCATATTGACGCAGATGGCAAACTCAATGACGGCTACCAAAATAACCGGAAGGGATGCCGATTTAAATACGATCATGATAATAATAAAAATGGCTGCGATCGAAGCAATGTTGACATTGCGGAGATCCACATTGGTTACGTCTGCAAGATCCTTTGTAAGGGGGGCTTCCCCGATTACCATGGATTCTTTGCTGTAACTTTTTACGATGGTATTGATCTTCGCGATCTGCCGGTTGACCTGATCGGTTGCGGTTTTGTAGTCGGAACAGATGAACTCCATCTCATAATGGGGACTGATGAGGTTTTCGCTGATCGTGCCCGGAATCATATCGGTCGGAACGGCGGAACCTACTACGGAATCCATGCCGAGAACCCATTTGACACCGTCTACCTGTTCGATCTTTTTCTGCATCTGAGACTTTTCCTTTGCGGACATGCCGGATTTCAGCATGACCATATGGATATTGCTCATATGAAAATCGTCGCTCAGCTTCTTATTTGCAACATTGCTCGGAAGAGACTGGGGCAGTGATTTATCAATGTTATAGTAGATCTGTGTGTTGTTGTTTCCGTAAACGGCAGGAAACAAAAGGATCAGAAAGATCAAAATCGCTGCCTTGTAATGCTTCGTGATAAAGTGGGAAGCGTTGGACAGATCCGGGATGATGGATTTGTGTGTCGTCTTGTCGATCCATTTGTCAAAGATCAGGATCAGGGACGGCAGAAGCGTTACGCAGCAGATCACACCGATGACCACGCCTTTGGCCATGACCACACCGATGTTCATGCCGAGGGCAAAGGTCATAAAACAAAGGGCTGCGAAACCTGCAATCGTCGTAACGGAACTTCCGGCAACGGACTTAAAGGTATTGGAAATTGCATGAGCCATGGCTCTTTGTTTGTCGTTGTCAAACCGTACCTTGTTATCTTCATAGCTGTGGAGCAGGAAGATGGAATAATCCATCGTCACACCCAGCTGAAGAATCGCCGTCAGTGCCTTTGTTATGTAAGAGATTTCTCCGAGAAAGATATTGCTTCCCAGGTTATACAGGATCGCGATGCCGATGCTTGCCAGAAACAGGACCGGCGTCAGCAGGGATTCCATTGTGAGGCACAATACGAGCAGAGACATCACTGCAGCGATGACCACATAGATTGGCATTTCTTCCAGTGCCAGGTTTTTAATATCCGTAACGATGCCGGACATGCCGCTGATAAAACACTGTTTGCCGACGACGTGGCGCATCTGACTGACTGCCTCCATCGTTTCGTCGGATGATGTGGTGTTGTCAAACAGGGCAATCATCATTGTCGCATTCTTGTTAAAGAAAACATTCCGGATCTTTTTCGGCAGCATTTCCTTTGGAAACGTGGTATCTGCCAGGTCGTCGTACCAGAGAACCTTTTTTACATGGTCTACTTTTTCAATTTTGTGTTTGATCTTCTGGACGTCTTTTACCTTGGCGTCTTCTACGACGACCATGGAGAAAGCCCCGGTTCCAAATTCATCTACCATAATGTCCTGACCCTTGACTGTCTCCAGTGAATTGGGGAGATAGCTCAGGATGTCATAGTTGATCCTGGTTTTGGAAATGCCGATCAGTGATGGGATCAACAGCAGAACGGAAAGCAGAACGATTAATTTCCGATGCTTTGCAATCCATTTTCCAAATTTAATCATAATCAGTCCTCCTAAATGAATGACCAAAAGTCATTTTTCTTATTAATGGTATACTATAGAAATGACTAAAAGTCAATAATTATCCGAAAGATTCTTTGGTTTTTTGAAAAATATTGACTTATGGTCATTTTTAAGTATAATGATGTTATAACATAGGCAAAAGCAAAAGGGGGATACAGGCCAATGAGTAAAGTAGAAGAAAATAAAAAGAGAAAGAAAACAGCGCTGCTTGACACGGCATATCACCTCTTTACACAAAATGGCTATCAGAAGACATCAATCTCGGATATTGTAAGCCAGGCAGGGGTTGCCAAGGGGACATTTTATCTTTATTTTAAGGATAAGACCGATATCCGTTATAAGCTGATCGCACACCGGGCCGGACTGATTTTTAAAAAGGCTTACAGGGATCTGGAACGAGCTGATATCCGGCTGTTTGAAGACAAAATCGTGTTTTTGGCAGACAATATTATTGATCAGCTGTACCGGAATCCCACACTCCTGAAACTGATCTCCAAACATCTGGGGTGGGGCATCTTTAAAAATGCGATCAATGAACCGATGGACGGAGACTATGAAAATATATATGAAGCTTATATGAATCTGATGAAGGAATCCGGAAGGGAATTTGAGGAGCCGGAGACAATGATCTACCTGATCGTGGAATTGATTTCCGGAAGCTGTTACAATGCAATTCTGTTCGGACAGCCCGTCACATTGGAGCAGTTAAAGCCGTTTTTGTATAAAACGATCCGCAGTATTATAAAAAATCATCAAAAATAGTACGATGTACGTTATTTTAAGCAAACAACCACAGGAAATCATGTTATAATGAGGGATACGAAAACTGTTAATCAGATGATGAGACCCTCATCAGTAGTTATAAGGAGTATTGAATGAAATCTTGTGGTATTTTGCTGCCTATCTTCAGCCTGCCGTCTTCATACGGCATCGGGTGCTTTTCTAAAGAAGCCTACCAGTTTGTAGACTTTCTGAAATCAACAGGCCAGTCTTACTGGCAGATCCTGCCTTTGGGTACGATCGGGGAGGGGAACTCTCCATATTTATCCTATTCAAGCTTTGCGGGAAGCGTCTTATATATTGACTTAGAGCAGCTCCAGGCAGAAGGCCTTCTGACTCCTGAGGAATGTGACGGCTGGGAGTTTGCGGACGGCGAGGACAAAGTAGACTATGACAGAGTCTTTATGTCCAGGGAGATCCTGCTCTGGATCGCATACAGCCGCTTCCGCGGAGGAAAAGACTACGAAGATTTCAAACATGTCCACAAAGAGTGGCTGGATGACTTCTGCAGATATATGGATTTAAAACAGCCGGGAAAAGGGAGAGAGTATTTTTGCTTTGTCCAGTACAAGTTTTTGAGCCAGTGGCTGAAGCTGAAACAGTATGCCAATGCAAACGGCATCAGTATCATTGGAGACCTGCCATTCTATGTGGCAAAGGAAGGCGCCGATTTTCTGGCACATCCGGAAATGTTTCAGCTTGACGAACAGGGAGAGCCGAGAGTTCAGGGAGGATGCCCTCCGGATGCTTTTGCGGAGAACGGCCAGCTCTGGTCAAATCCTGTCTATGACTGGGAGTATCACAGGAGTACAGGATATGACTGGTGGATGAAGCGGTTAAGCCACAACTTCCTCTTATATGACGTGCTGAGGCTGGATCACTTCCGGGGCTTTGATGAATACTTTGTCATTCCGGCAGATGCCGAGACAGCAGCAGGAGGCAGATGGGAAAAAGGGCCGGGGCTGGAATTTTTCACGGCATTAAAAGAGAGAGTCGGGGATGTGAAGATCATCGCGGAGGATCTCGGTTTTCTCACAGATTCCGTGAGAGAGCTGCAAAAGGAGATCGGTTATCCGGGAATGAAAATACTGGAATTTGCCTTTGGGGCATGGGATGACAGTGCGTATCTGCCGCACAAATATGAAGAAAACTGTGTGGTTTACACGGGAACCCATGATAATGATACGGTCCTCGGATGGTATGGTGACATGCCGGAGGCAGATAAAAATTTCCTGCATCACTATTTAGACCACAGCACGATTGTGCGCACCGGAGAGGTGAACCTGGATCTGATTTCTCTGGCCCTTGAGAGCAGAGGAAATACAGTGATCATTCCGCTTCAGGATTATCTGGGGCTCGGAAGCCGGGCCAGGATCAATACGCCTTCCACGGTGGGGGACAACTGGGAGTGGAGAGTCACAAAAGAGCAGCTGAACAGTGAACTGAGGAAAACGATCCTCACACTGCATGACCGCTACCGGTCAGAAGAAACTATCGGAGGAAACTCATAAGGAGCAGAAACCTATGGCGAAAGTATCCAAAAGAGTAACAAAGGAACGAGTGAGAAAGATCTGTGATATTCTGAACGAGACTTATACGACAGAATACAAATGTTATTTAAACCATGAAAATGCATGGCAGCTGCTGATTGCGACGATGCTAAGCGCACAGTGTACGGATGCCAGAGTCAATATTGTGACAGAAAAGCTGTTTAAAAAATATATGAGTTTAGAGGCATTCGCCCGGGCAGATATCAGGGAACTTGAGAGAGATATTTATTCCACAGGATTTTATAAGAATAAAGCGAAAAACATCATTGGAGCCGCGGGCCAGATCATTGAGCGGCACGGAGGGGAAGTGCCGGAGAGCATTGAGGAGCTGACCGCTCTGGACGGAGTGGGAAGAAAGACTGCCAATGTAATTCGGGGAAATATCTTCCATGAGCCGAGCATCGTGGTGGATACCCATGTAAAAAGGATCTCCAAAAAATTATATTTGACAAAGAACGACGATCCGGTGAAAATAGAGCACGATTTGATGAAGGTGCTGCCGAAAGAGCAGTGGATTCTCTACAATATTCAGATCATTACCCACGGAAGGAACGTCTGTATCGCCAGACGGCCGAAATGCGGGGAATGTACCCTTCAGAGCGTCTGCCCTTCATGTGAGGTATAGCCTATGAGAGAGTACGTTGCCTTTGACCTGGAAACCACAGGACTTTCCGTGGAGGAAGACCAGGTGATCGAGATCGGGGCGGTGAAGGTCAAAAACGGCAAAATTGCCGGAAAATACAACTGTATTATCTATCCGGAGCGGGAAGTGTGGGACTTCATCATCCGGCTGACAGGGATCACGAGGAAGATGCTGGACGGCGGAATCCCCATGCGCGAAGGCGTGGAGGGCTTCCTCGCATTCAGCGAGGGTTATCCGGTGCTGGGACATAATCTGATGTTTGACTACCGGTTCATGAAAACTGCGGCAAAGAGATTTCGTTATGCTTTTGAAAAAGAAGGTGTTGATACCCTCAGGGCCGCCCGGCTGCTGCTTCGCGGGCTGGAGAGCAAAAAGCTTTCGAGTCTCTGTGAGCATTATCACTATGTCAATCAGGCGGCTCACAGAGCCTATGACGATGCACTGGCAACCGCGGTTGTATTTGAGTCCATGAAGAGAGAATTCGGAGAGGACCAGAAGGTCTTTGTTCCGGAACCGCTTCAGTACCGTCCCAAAAAACTCCAGATGATCACGGCAAAGCAAAAACGGTACTTGAACGAACTGAGGAAATATCATAAAATAGAGGATAACGACAGCATAGACGGACTGACAATGAGTGAAGCTTCCAGGATAATAGACGAGATTATTTCAAAATATGGGGTGATGCGATGAAAAAGAAAAGAATGATCGCCGGGATCATAGCGATCCTTTTGGTGATCGTAATGGTCGGCACGACAGTCGCCGGTTATTTAATGGTGTAATTAAGGACAACAATTTTGCAGACGTGAACATTTTAGGAAGGATAGGTATGTCAAAAAGAATGAAAGCCGGCATTGCTGCCGGGATCTTAGCCGTCATCTGCATTGGTGTATTTGTATATATCAGTCAGACGGTAAAAGGGGCTACCAAAGATAATAAAATAGTCCGGGGGGTTATATTCGAAGGAAAATCCCTGGCAGGAATGACAAAGGAAGAAGCAAAAAAACAGATTGAAGATTATATAGAGAAGGAACAGAAAAAAGATATTACATTTTATGTGGACGGCGAGAAAGCAGTGACAAAACTTTCGAAGACAGGCGTCACATGGGATGTGAAGAAAACAGTAAAGGATGCCTACGACGTGGGACGTTCGGGAAGCATTATAAACCGCTATTCCCAGGTCAAGAAAGACAAGACAATCGTAAAGATTGAGCGCAGCTATGACCAGAAGATATTTGACAGGGAACTGGACTCTGCGGCGAAAAAGATTGTCTCAGAGCCCAAAAATGCATCTTTAAAGAGAAAGAACGGAAAGTTTATCATCATAAAAGAAAAGACAGGGTATGCGCTGGACAAAAAGAGTACGTTTCAGGCGTACAAAAAGCAGGTTGAGGCGGAAAGCTTTAAAGTACCTCTGAAAGTTACAAGGAAAAAGGCGGAGTATACCAGCGAAGACATGGCAAAAGTCAAAGATAAGCTGGGGACAAAGACAACCTATTACGGATCTTCCGCACCGGGGAGAAAAGGAAATGTTGCCAACGGCGCAAAGATGATCAACGGAACAGTTGTATATCCGGGAGAAACTTTTTCCGTGTACAAAGCGGTTTCTCCGTTTACGAGCGAGAATGGCTATTACCTGGCAGGCTCTTATGAGAACGGCCAGACAGTGCAGACTTACGGAGGAGGAATCTGCCAGGTCTCTACGACACTTTACAATGCGGTGATCCGGGCGGAGTTAAAGATCAAAGAACGCCACCCTCATTCTATGACCGTATCCTATGTGCCAAGATCTGCCGATGCAGCCATCGCCGGAACTTATAAGGATCTGAAGTTTGAGAACCAGTATGACTTCCCTATATATATAGAAGGAATTGCCGACGGTTCTAATATCACGTTCAGCGTCTACGGACAGAAAACCAATCCGAACCGGCACGTGGAGTTTGTCTCTGAGACGACTTCAGTGAGAAACAGTTCCGGAGAGAAAGTGATTAAGGACCCGACACTGGAAGAAGGGAAACGGGTTGTAGAACAGGTCGGGCATACCGGCTACACTGCGAAGCTTTGGAAGATCGTTAAGGAAAAGGGCAAGAAGACACAGAAGATTCTGTTTAATACGTCCAGCTATATGGCGACTCCGAACACGGTGAGAGTAGGAACCAAGAAAAAAGAGAAGAAAAAAGACGAGGACAAGAAAAAGAAAGACAGCAAATCGACTGAAAAATCAACGGAGAAATCCACAGAAAAGAAAAAAACTCCTGCGAAGAAATCAACAGAAAAGAAGAGTACTCAGGCAACTCAATCATCCAAAGAGAATTGATCAGGGAAAAATCATGAAGATAGGAAAAATTCCGGAAGCCACTTTAAAAAAAGTTATATTAGAACAGCTGGGAGCGAAGCGGGACGAAGTCCTGATCGGTCCCGGCATTGGAGAAGACTGTGCGGCATTGAAGCTTGAAGAAGGAGAGGTATTCGTACTCTCCACCGACCCGATCACAGGAGCGGCCAAAGAAGCGGGCAGGCTGGCAGTGCATATCACCGCCAATGACCTGATCTCTTCGGGAGCCGAACCGGTGGGACTTATGCTCACAGTCCTTCTCCCTCCGGAGACGAAGGAGAAAGAACTCAGGCAGCTGTCGGCAGAGGTGCAGGAAGAGTGCCTAAAGCTTGGCATTGCAGTGATCGGGGGCCACACAGAGGTGACCGATGCGGTCAGGCAGCCCCTGATTTCCGTCACCGGAGTCGGCAGGGTGAAAGAGGAAGAACTTGTGTCTACCAGAGGCGCCAAGCCGGGGCAGGATATCGTGGTGACCAAATACATCGGCCTGGAAGGAACCGGTATTATCGCCAGGGAACAGGAACAACTGTTAAAAGAACGTTTTCCGGAAGAGTTCCTTGACGAGGCGAAGGCCTGTCTTGAACAGGTTTCGGTTGTACCTGAGGGAAAGATCGCACGAAAGTATGCATCCTCCATGCATGACATTACAGAGGGCGGAATTTACGGTGCTCTCTGGGAAGTGGCCCAGGCCTCGGGTGTGGGACTGGAGGTTTCGATCGAGGATATTCCGGTCAGGCAGCATACGATAGAGCTTTGTGAGTTCTTCGATCTGAACCCGTACCAGCTGATCTCCAGCGGTTCTATGCTGATCGTTACGGACCATGGGAACGCTCTTGTGAGAGAACTGGAGCGGGAAGGGATCAAGGCCACGGTGATCGGCCGCACCACAGATTCCAATGACAAGATCATTTACCGACAGGGCAAGGCGGCGAGCCTGGAAGCTCCGAAACAAGACGAATTGTATAAGATTGGAGAGAGATCATGAATCAAGAGCTGAGAGAATCAATATTAAAATTATTAGAAAAGAACAGCCGTCTGGACTTAAAAGAGCTGGCGGTTCTTCTTGATTCTACGGAAGTAGATATCGCCAATGAAATTGCCGAGATGGAAAAGGAACACATTATCTGCGGGTATCACACACTGATCAACTGGGACCACACGAGCCGGGAACAGCTGACTGCCATGATTGAGGTAAAAGTGACACCGCAGAGGGGAGAAGGCTTTGACAAGATTGCAGAACGTATCTACAATTTTCCGGAAGTAAAAGCGCTGTATCTTATGTCCGGGGCCTATGATTTTATGGTCATGCTGGAAGGAAAGACAATGAAGGAGATCTCTATGTTTACTTCTTCTAAACTGGCTCCTCTGGAGGCGGTTTTAAGTACGGCCACTCACTTTGTCCTTAAAAAATATAAGGACCACGGAACGGTGCTGGAGGCAAAAAAAGCAGATAAAAGACAGGCGGTGACTCCATAATGAAAGATATGCTGTCTAAAAAGGCCGTGATGCTGGAACCCTCCGGTATACGGAAATTTTTTGATATTGTGAGCGAGATGCCGGAGGCGATTTCCCTGGGGGTTGGAGAGCCGGACTTTGACACTCCGTGGCGGATCAGGGAAGAAGGTATTTATTCTCTTGAAAAAGGCAGGACATTTTATACATCCAATGCCGGGCTCGTAGAACTCAGGGATGAAATCTGCAGATATTTAAAAAGAAAATATCATTTGCGCTACCGCAATGACGAAGTGCTTGTCTCGGTGGGCGGAAGCGAAGGGATCGATGTGGCTCTTAGGGCTATCATAAATCCCGGGGATGAGGTCATTGTGCCCCAGCCATCGTTTGTCTGCTATGTGCCGTGTGTCATTATGTCAGACGGGGTCCCGGTCACTGTAGAACTTAAAGAAGAGAATAAGTTCAAGCTGACGAGAGAACAGCTTGAGGAGGCGGTGACGGATAAGACGAAAGCCATTATTATGTCATTCCCAAATAATCCTACAGGCGCTATCATGACAAAAAAAGACCTGGAGCCTATTGCCGATTTTGCGAAAGAACATGATCTGATCGTAATCTCTGATGAGATTTACTCTGAACTTACATACGGACACAAGCATGTCAGTATTGGTGCACTTCCGGATATGAAGGAACGGACGATTGTCATCAACGGTTTCTCCAAGGCATTTGCCATGACGGGCTGGAGACTGGGCTATGCGGCAGCTCCGAAAGTCATCATGGAGCAGATGGTGAAGATTCATCAGTACGGTATCATGGCGGCGCCGACCACGAGCCAGTATGCAGCGGTGGAGGCACTCCGCGCCTGTGATGATGAGGTGGAGGAGATGAAAAATTCCTATAACCAGAGGAGACGTTATCTGCTTCACCGGTTCCGGGAACTGGGGCTTGAGTGTTTTGAGCCGGAGGGAGCTTTTTATGCATTTCCGTGTATTAAGGAATTTGGCATGAGCTCGGAGAAGTTTGCGGAAGAACTTTTGAAAGAACAGAAGGTTGCCATCGTCCCGGGAACAGCTTTCGGTGCCTGCGGAGAAGGATATTTGAGAGTATCCTATGCGTATTCCATCGACGAGCTGAAAGAAGCCCTGAACAGGCTTGGCACATTTATTGAGAAACTAAGGAGATAATCATGCTGCATATTGTTCTGCATGAGCCGGAGATGCCGGCCAATACCGGAAATATCGGAAGGACATGCGTTGCCTGCGGCGCGGTCCTGCATCTGATCGAACCGCTGGGATTTAAACTGAATGAGAAGATGATCAAAAGGGCAGGACTGGACTACTGGGAACACCTGGATGTGAGGACTTATGTGAATTTTGAGGATTTTCTTGAGAAAAATCATCATCCTAAGATTTACATGGCAACTACGAAATCCAGGCAGACCTATGCAGATGTCACTTATGGGGGCGCGGATGAAGACGTCTATCTGATGTTCGGCAAGGAGAGTGCCGGGATTCCGGAGGAAATTCTGCTTGACTACAAGGAGACGGCAGTCAGGATTCCGATGCTTCCTGAGATCCGTTCCCTGAACTTGTCCAACTCTGTGGCGATTGTGGCCTATGAGGTGCTGAGACAGCAGAGATTTGACCATTTCCAGAGAGAAGGGCAGCTGCACCGCTACGAGTGGTAGCAAATAAGGAGAGAGAATATGAGAGAGAATGGGCCTTAAGGAAATTCGTAGGTTTTCAAAAGAAAAATTAAAAGAAAATTGGAAAGTTTTAGTTGTTATTCAAACCATTATATTTTTTATCGGCGTAGGATTGTCAGCGTGGCTAGTGGGAACAACCATGCTTTTTCCAGGTTCAATCCTCCAGATCATGGTGGAGCTTATAATGTACGGTCTAATGGCTGTTTTTATCACGGGGAGTGCTGCAGCGTGTCTGAAGGTATTAAAAGGAGAAGAGGCGAAGGTAGAGCAGGTCTTTTATTTGTTCAGGAATAAGACAAAACAGGTTTTATGGCTGATCTTCAGAAAATTTATAATAACTTTGCTGATTGCTTTTCTTATAAACTTTTTTGGCGGTATCATACCTTATGCAATAGGATTGGATGACCCATATATGCCGGCAATTTCGAGTTTCTTGGCTTCGGTTATTGTTGAACTGCGCTATTTTCCGGCACTGTATCTGCTGTTAGAAGGTGAGGAAGAGATATCCCGAAAGGCAATATGGCGGGGAAATGATATGATGCACAAGAATTATATAAGATTATTGGGGCTCTGTCTTTCGTTTCTGCCATGGATGCTGCTTGCCCTGATTCCCTGCGGATTGGGATTATTGATTGTAACTCCTTGGTATCAAATAAGCCTGGCTGTATTTTATACAGATTTAAAGAGACAGGAAAAAAGTAAAATAGAAAAAGGGCATTGAAAAGAAGTGTGCGAATGATGGAAGGCAATTATATCAGCCACATAAGTCTTCAGCTATCTTTCCTGCCGTTTATCCTGTTATCTGTACTTACATGTGGAATCGGATTTTTATTTGTGGTACCATGGAAGAATGTGGCAGAGGCGTTGTTCTATATGGATCTGATCTGCAGAGATAAAAAGTTTGCGGGGCAGATTTGAAGTGGGAGAGTAATGAGAGAGAGAATGAAACTCAAGGATATTTGGGATTTAGCGAAGGTAAGGGCTAAAGATAATCTGTATACTCTGATTTTGATTGAAATTATTATTATAATGATCATCATAGGTCTTGAGACATGGAAAGTAAACTTGGTGGTGCTGTTTCCTGCTCTGCCGGCTGCACTGATGCTGCAGATTTCAAAACAACTGCTGATGTCTGTTTTTTGGACAGGTAATATTTTTGCTTGTATGATGGTAGCCATAGGTGTGGAAGCGAACGTAGACTATATTTTCTATGTATTTGAGAGTAAGTCAAAAGGAATCTTATGGCTGCTTCTCAGAAAAATTTTAATGACGAACGTGTATATGATTTTATTTTCCTGTAGCAGCTATATTTTAAACTTGACACTTTATCTGGATTCTCTCTATCTGTCATTAATAGAACAAATACTGGCTGTTATCGTCGTAGAGCTGCGTTATTTTCCCGCATTATATTTACTTCTGGACGGAGAAGAGCAGAAATGCAGCCCGGCAGTGCGGCGGGGAATCAGCATGATGCATGGTAATTACTTGAGATTAATCGCGTTTTGGCTGTTTTTTCTCCCGCGGCTGTTCATCGGTCTGCTGTTCCTGGTAGTGGGTGTTCTGGTAGTCGCTCCATGGGTTCAGGTTTCTCTGGCCACATTTTATATGGAATTAAAGCAGCAGGAAAAGATAAGAATACGCAGTAAGTCGGAAGATGACATCAGACAAGGCAGTACATGAGAAATAAAAAGATATTTTAAATAAATTAAGAGATAAGAAGGAGATCAATCACATGGCAAAAGAAAAGAAGCTGGTAGAAGCCATCACTGCAATGGATGAAGACTTTGCACAGTGGTATACCGACGTTGTTAAAAAGGCAGAATTAATTGAATATTCCAGTGTAAAAGGATGCATGATCCTTCGCCCCAACGGATATGCCATTTGGGAAAATATTCAGAAAGTAATGGATGCTAAATTTAAAGAGACAGGTGTGGAAAATGTGGCAATGCCGATGTTTATTCCGGAAAGCCTTTTGGAGAGAGAGAAAGACCACGTGGAAGGCTTTGCGCCGGAAGTTGCGTGGGTGACTCACGGAGGGAATAAGAAGCTCGAGGAGCGTCTCTGTGTAAGGCCGACTTCTGAAACTCTGTTCTGTGATTTTTACTCTAATATCATCCAGTCTTACAGGGATCTTCCGAAGTTATATAATCAGTGGGTGTCCGTAGTCCGCTGGGAAAAGAGCACGAGACCGTTCCTGCGCACCTCTGAGTTTTACTGGCAGGAAGGCCATACGGCCCATGCGACAGCCGACGAGGCTGAGGAGCGCACGGTTCAGATGTTAAATATGTATGCGGACTTCTGCGAGCAGTACCTGGCAATTCCGGTTGTCAAAGGACAGAAGACGGAGAAAGAAAAGTTTGCAGGGGCCAATGCCACTTATACGATCGAAGCACTGATGCATGACGGAAAAGCTCTTCAGTCAGGGACAAGCCATAACTTCGGGGATGGATTTGCTAAAGCGTTTGATATCCAGTATACCGATAAGAACAACAAACTGCAGTATGTCCATCAGACATCATGGGGCATGTCCACACGTATTATCGGGGCGATCATTATGGTCCACGGCGACGATTCAGGACTCGTGCTGCCTCCGAAAATCGCACCGGTACAGACGATGATCGTGCCGATCATGCAGAAAAAAGAAGGAGTTCTCGAAAAAGCAGAAGAGATCAGAGAGCGCCTTTCTAAAAATTATAAAGTAAAAGTAGACGATTCCGACAAGAGTCCGGGATGGAAGTTCAGTGAACAGGAAGTTCAGGGAATCCCAACCAGAATCGAGATCGGACCGAAAGATATCGAAAAGAACCAGGCAGTGATTGTGCGCCGCGATACGAGAGAAAAGATTTTTGTTTCTCTTGACGAGATCGAATCAAAGCTTTCCGAAGTGCTTGACCAGATGCAGAAAGACATGCTGGAACGGGCGAAAAAGCATTTGGAGGAGAATACCCACGAGGCAGGAAACTGGGATGAGTTTACGGAGATCATCGAAAAGCAGCAGGGCTTTGTAAAAGCAATGTGGTGCGGGGAAACCGAGTGTGAAGAAGCCATCAAGGACGAGACAGGGGCTACTACCAGATGTATGCCTTTTGAACAGGAACATCTCGGAGACGTGTGTGTGCACTGTGGAAAACCTGCGAAGAAGATGGTTCTTTTCGGAAAAGCATATTAAAGGAATTTTATGTTTAAGATTGAGATACCTGAAAAAGCAAAACAGATCATAAATCAGCTGGAACAGGCCGGCTACGAAGCATATGTCGTAGGCGGCCCGGTCCGGGACTGCATTTTGGGGAAATGCCCTACGGACTGGGACATTACCACATCCGCATCTCCTTACCAAGTAAAGGAGATTTTTTCATATACGATCGACACGGGAATCGCCCACGGTACGGTGACAGTGATGATGGGAAAAGAACCGTTTGAAGTGACCACTTACCGGGTGGACGGAGAATACAGAGACCATAGAAGGCCCGAAGAAGTCTGTTTTACCAAATCCCTGAAAGAAGATCTGCTGAGAAGAGATTTCACTATCAATGCCATGGCATACAATGACAGAGACGGACTGATCGATTATTACGGCGGAGCGGAGGATCTTAAAAAGAAGACCATTCGCTGTGTGGGAGATGCCCGCAGACGTTTTGATGAGGATGCCCTCAGAATTTTGAGGGCGCTGCGCTTTCAGGCACAGCTTGGCTTCGTGATAGAAGAAGAGACAAAGCAGGCCATACAAAAACAGGCGAAGTTCTTAAAAGATATCAGTGCGGAGAGGATTCAGACGGAGCTCACAAAGCTTCTCCTGTCCGATCACCCGGAAACGATCCTTGACGCATTTGATCTGGGCGTTACAAAAGTGGTGCTCCCGGAATTCGACCGGATGATGGAGACACCTCAGAATAACCCTCATCACTGCTATAACGTAGGAGTTCATACGGTGGAGGCTTTAAAAAATACTGAGCCGGACCATATACTGCGGTGGACGATGCTGCTCCACGATGTGGGAAAGCCTGAAGCCAGAGTCGAAGGGAAAATAAAAGACAGTTTTCAGGGACATAACACCATCGGAGAAGAGGTGTCCAGGAAGATTTTGAAAAGACTGAAATTTGACAACCAAACCATAAAGCAGGTGACCAGACTTGTATATTGGCATGACGTACGGTTCGGTTCTTTGGATGAGGTCAGCAAAAAGACTGTGAGACGCTGGGTCAGCAGAATTTCGGTGCCACTGTTTGAGAAACTTTTAAAAGTCCAGCAGGCAGATATTTCAGCCCAGAGCACTTTTATGCAGGAGGAAAAGCAGCAGATCCTTGACCGTACGAGACTGCTGTTTGAGGAAATCAAAGAGGAAAAGGACTGTCTTCAGGTGAAAGATCTGGCTCTTGACGGAAAGGACCTGATCAGTCTGGGAATGAAACCCGGCAGAGAAATAGGAGAAATGCTGGCAGGACTTTTAGAACTTGTTTTAGAAGATCCGGCCAAAAATAAAAGGGAAGTATTGGAGCAGGCTGTCAGGAAGAAAAGAGGAGAGTTATGATCATACTTGTGATTCCGTTTTGTATCTTTCTTTACCTGTATATGATCTATCCCGGGAAGCCAAGAAAACATCCGGTGCTGGAAACGAAATGTTTTGCTCACCGGGGGCTCCATGGCTTTCACGGGATACCGGAAAACTCTATGGAGGCTTTCAGGAATGCGGTTACCTACGGATATGGGATTGAACTGGATGTACAGCTTACAAAAGATGATGTGATGGTCGTCCATCATGATTACGATCTGAAGAGAACCTGCGGTGTCAACAAAAAGATTCGTGATCTGACCTACCGGGAGCTTAAGAGATATTCTCTGATGGAGACAAAAGAACGGATTCCCCGGTTTGCGGATGTGCTGGCTTTGGTAGACGGAAAGGTGCCGCTTCTGGTGGAACTGAAAATGGAGCACTGTGACCGGAAACTCTGTCGGCTGGCGGCAGAAGTGCTGGATCAATACCGGGGACTCTACTGTATGGAATCTTTTCATCCGTTTGCACTGTTCTGGTTCAGGCTAAACCGTCCGGAAGTCATACGCGGGCAGCTGTCCATGAATTTCAGAAAGGATCACCATAAGGGGAACCAGCTTGCCTACTGGGCGGAACAGAATCTTTTGACGAACTTTGCCACAAAGCCGGATTTTATTGCATACAAATATATTTACTGGGAGGAGCCGTCCCTAAAGCTGTGCCGGAAGATTTCGGGAATCCCGGTCTATGGATGGACGTTCCGAAGCAGAGAGGAATATGAAAAGTACCGCAGAAAGTTTTATGGATTTATTTTTGAAAAGTTTATGATATAATGTACGCGAAGCGTGAATATGATAGCATTGCGCACTCGGAAGGAGATGTAAGTCAGAGATGAAGAAAAATATCGCTGTGATCTTCGGGGGAAGATCCTCCGAACATGAAGTGTCCTGTGTTTCGGCTGCCACAGTCATACGAAGCCTGGATGAAGAAAAATATAATGTGATTTTAGTGGGGATAACAAAAGACGGCCGCTGGCTGCTTGTGGATAAATTAAAAGAGATTGAAGACGGAAGCTGGAGAGAATCCAGGGTGAATGCGATTATTTCTCCGGATACAGAAGATAAGGCATTGGTACTCCTCGCAGAGGGTACATACCGGCTGCAGCCTGTGGATGTAATCTTCCCGGTGCTTCACGGTTTAAACGGAGAAGACGGGACCATTCAGGGACTGTTTGAAATGGCTCAGATCCCGTATGTGGGATGCGGGGTACTGGCTTCCGCGGTATCGATGGATAAGGTTTATACAAAGATCATTGTGGAAGACCTTGGAATCCGGCAGGCACAGTTTGTCCATATCCGCAGGAGTGACTTAACTCAGATGGAGGACGCTCTTGACCGGGCAGAGGCAAAGCTTTCTTATCCGATGTTTGTGAAGCCTTCCCGGGCAGGGTCTTCCGTGGGAGTTTCCAAGGCGGAGGACAGGGAAGCACTTTCAAAAGCACTGTCAAAGGCTGCCGAACATGACCGCAATATTTTAGTGGAGGAGACCATCGTTGGACGGGAAGTGGAATGCGCCGTCCTCGGAGGAAAAGAGATAAAGGCTTCCGGTGTGGGAGAAATTCTGGCCGCTGCCGATTTCTATGATTATGATGCCAAATATAATAACCAGGAATCAAAGACCCTGATCGATCCTCCGATGCCGGAGGAGACGAGAGAGGAGATCCGGAAATCCGCAGCTGAGATTTTTAAGGCTGTTGACGGATACGGTCTTTCCCGCGTAGACTTCTTTATTGCAGAGAATGGGGAGGTCGTGTTCAATGAGATCAATACACTTCCAGGATTTACGTCCATCAGCATGTATCCGATGCTCTGGGCGGCCCAGGGAATCAAAACGCCGGCCCTTGCAGACGAGCTGATCCGTCTTGCGGAAGAAAGGTTTGAATAAATATGAGCAGTGTACGTGACAATGCGCCCATCGGAGTATTTGACTCAGGGGTCGGGGGGCTTACCGTAGCCAGGGAGATCATGAGACAGCTTCCCGATGAAAGCATGATCTATTTCGGAGATACGGCCAGGGTACCCTATGGTACGAAGTCGAAAGATACGGTCATCCGGTACTCCAGGCAGATCGTAAATTTCCTGTTGAGCAAAAATGTAAAGGCCATTGTGATAGCCTGCAATACGGCCAGCGCCCTTGCTATGCACAAGCTCCAGCAGGAATATATCGTTCCCATGATCGGCATGGTGCGTCCGGGGGCTATTGCGGCCGCCAGGGCCACGAAGAATCACCATATCGGCATCATTGGAACCAATGCCACTGTAAAGAGCGGCCAGTATGGAAAGTATTTAAGGGAACTGAACCCGGATGTAACCGTGGTGACAAAAGCCTGCCCTCTGTTTGTGCCCCTCGTGGAAGAGGGACTGATCGACGACAGGATCACAGAAGACATGGTATCCAGATATTTGCGGGAGTTTGACCAGTATCAGATCGATTCCCTGATCCTTGGATGTACCCACTATCCTTTGCTGCAAAATCCCATCAAAAATTTTGTGGGTGACAATGTAACCTTGATCAATCCCGCCTACGAGACGGCGAAATCTCTGAGGGAACTTCTGAAAGAAAGGGAGATGGAGGCGGAGAGCGGCCATACAGCTGAGTATCATTATTATGTCAGCGATATGGAAGATCAGTTTCTGAGTTTTGCGGACCGGGTTCTGCCCTGTCATGTGGAAAAAGTACAGCCCATAGATATTGAAAGGTATTAGAGGAGACAAATGAACAAAGAAGTGATTATCAATATTTCCGGTCTTCAGCTGGATGCCGGTACGGAAGAACCTATCGAGCTGATGACGACAGGGGATTACTATCTGAAAAACGGAAAGCACTATGTCATTTATGATGAGCTGACCGACGATTCCCAGGTCGTAAAAAACCGTCTCAAGATCAGCCCGAAGGTCGTGGAAGTAACAAAAAAGGGAGCCAGCAGCTCCCATATGGTATTTGAGCGGGGAAAAGAAAACCTCACTTATTATGACACTCCTTTCGGAAGCCTTCTGCTTGGGATCAATACAAGCAAGATCGACCTTGAGGAGAAAGAAGACAGCATGGCGCTGCACATCGACTACGGACTGTCCATTAACTCAGACCACGTTTCAGACTGTTCCATCGACGTGTCCATTGCGTCGAAGCAGCAGGAACACAGTGACTGCACAGACAGTGCCCAGTAGGATCCCGCCGAGGACATCGGTTGGATAATGTACATACAGATACAGCCTGCTGAACGCGATCAGTGCTGCCAGGACAAAAGCTGGGATTCCCAGCTTTTTGTCGTATAAAAACAAGGATACGGCGGCACAGAAAGAAGAAGCTGTATGACCGGACGGAAAAGAATACTGGCCCGGAGGAGGAATCAGAAGTTTGATATCCCGATAGGTAAAAGGTCTTGCCCGGCCCACCAAAGGCTTGATGATATGATCCCCTAATATGTAAGTAACCAGCATAGCAATGAGCATGCCGACACCCGCTTTTCTGTATTTTTTTGTGAACAGAAGGATAACGGCGATCAGAATCCATATCGTGCCCGCGTCGCCTAAATGTGTGATCCTGGAGAAGAAATCATCCAGGAACGGGGTTCTTATATGTGTTTGGATAAAGTCGAGTATTTGAAAATCCATAAAGGCTCCTCACTTTTTTTATTAAATTATATCACAAAACCGGGCTTCGTGTTATAATATCAAAATGAATTACAACAGATAGAAGGAATGAAGATGATTACACTAGTTGCAAATCACATCGGAGTGGATACCTACCTTTGGCTCCGGGAAGCCGTAGGCTTTAAAAAGCTCACCAGGACTCAGGCCGTGAAGGCGCTGAAAAACAGTCTTTATGTGGTGGCGGCCTATGCGGATGACAGGATCGTCGGCATGGGGCGGATCGTGGGGGACGGAGCGGTCATCTGTTATATCCAGGATCTCATGATACATCCGGACTACCAAAAGGCCGGTGTCGGAAGCAAAATAATTGAAAATCTGATTGCTTTTGTGGAGAGTATCCGGGAGGATGACACAGAGATGATGCTGGACCTGATGTGTGCAAAGGGAAGAGAAGCCTTTTATGAGGCCCATGGTTTTATTTCCAGGCCAAATGAGAGTCTGGGACCCGGCATGATAAGATACCTAAAGGAAAGGAGAGCATAAAAATATATGGAAGAGAAGAGATATGACCCTTATACAGGAGAAGAGATCAAGGAACAGGTGCAGGAGTTTGAAAGTCAGGAAGAGAATGATATCCAGAGAGAGACTGAAGTTCAAAGCGAACCGGAAGCAGAGGAGGTGCAGTCTCAGACAGCTTCATCTGATACGATTGTAGTAGGTGAGAGCGGATATTATTATCAGCAGAATCAACAGGCGAATTACGGATATCAGGGAGGCCAGACCGGCGGACCGGCATATCAGAGTCAGGAAGAGCCCCCTCAGAACAATTATGCAACGGTCTCTCTTGTGCTGGGTGTCCTGGCGATCGCACTGGCCTGCTGCTGTTTTCCGGTATCATTTGTCCTTGGCATCGTTGCGATCGTATTATTCTGTATTTCCCCGAAATACATGGGAAAGAAAGACGGCAAGGCTGTGGCAGGTCTGATCTGCGGCATCTGCGGACTGGTCCTCTCCATCATGATCACTGTTTTCGTGGCTGTAAATCTTGCAGGCGGCGATTTTGAGAGCTACATTAATAATTATGATACTCATGACACCAAGCCTGATAACGATGATTTTTGGGATGATACGGACGATGTAGACACAAATGACAACTGGGACGAAGAAATCTAAATGATGCAAAAGATTCTAAAATTTATTCCGGCATTTCCATGTGTATTTAAGCTGGTCACCAATCTTTACTGCCCCGCCTGCGGAGGGACCAGGGCGGCGCTGGCTTTTTTAAGGCTTGATTTTTTGACATCGCTGAAATGCAATCCAACGTTTGCCTATCTTGTATTGATTGCGGGGTGGCTTGGCATTGGAGCATTGGTCAGGAAAACAGGAAAGGGAACTGGGGAAATCTTTCGTTTCCGTATGTGGATGCTGTATGTGGGACTGGCAGTATTTTTTGGATTTGGGATACTGAGAGATATAGGATTATATTTTTATCATTATGATTATTTGGGAGATTTTTATTAATTAAATGCGTGTAACACAGAAAGCAGTGCGGAAACGAAAAAGGTTCCGGCACTGCTTCATTATTTGAATACTTTCTGCTTCTGCATTGTATCCTTCCATTTTTCAAATTCATCGATTGTCAGGGGCTTGGAAAAATAATACCCCTGAACCATCTCACAATGGAACTGTTTTAAAAGTTCCATCTGTTCCTTTGTTTCTATTCCCTCCGCTACCAGATGGATACCTAACTTCTCTGAAATTTCAATAAATCCGGAGATGATTGTCTGGGCCTTTGGGTTTGTCATATCGACAAAGAACTGACGGTCCAGCTTTATTGTATCCACATCAAAATCCTTCAGCAGTGCAAGTGCAGAATACCCAACACCGAAATCATCCAAGGCACAATGAAATCCCAGCCTGTGCATTTGTTTAATGCAGTTCTTCACCATCTCCCGCTGCTGCTTGTCTAAAAAACTGTATTCGGTTAATTCAAATTCAATCATACCGTCGGGAATCCCATACTTGGCCTTTAATTCAGAAAACTTTCTGAGAAAATTCAGGTCCTTGAAATGCGCTCTGGATAAATTAACGGATATCGGAAACAGATCCTTCTGCTGTTCTATCCGCTTATGAAGATAAGCGCAGACTGTCTCGTATACATACAGATCCAGTCTGCAAATTTTACCGTTCTCTTCAAACAGCGGTATAAAGTCTGAAGGACAGATCATGCCTTTATCCGGATGAATCCATCTGACCAATGCCTCGGCTCCGCTGAGTGTCAGATCAGCCAATCTGACCTTGGGCTGGAGATAGATCTGAAAATCTCGTTTTTTTATGGAGTCTTCAAACATAGTGTTTAGTTCATACTCTAACTGCATCTGTTTTGCCATCTCCGGATGAAAGAAAGAACACGGATCTGTTCCGTGCCGCTGTCTGCAGGCTGTCCTGGCCCGGTCAAGTACGATCGTGACATCCAGTTTCGGGTCATCAACAAGATAAATGCCCTGCAGAATAGTAAACTGATATTCAATATCTGAAGATGCATTAAAAGAATTGATATCTACAGTCATTTTCTGGAGCCGGTATCTGATTGCTTCTTTGCTGTGTTCTTTCAGACAAAGAAAAAAACAGTCTGAATTGTCCCGGGCAGCTATTTCTCCGGTGCAGATGTGCCGGATGAGCTTACTGTAGATATACTTTAATGTATCATTTCCTGCAGCAGATCCAAAATATTCATTTATAAATTTAAAGCCTTTTATATTTAGAAAAACGACCGCATAAGTGGAAGGTTCCATCCGAGCCGCCAGTTTTTCATATGCTGCCCGAAATGCCGTATCATTCATTCCTCCTGTCAATGCATCTGTGAATGCGATCCTTTCAACCTGCTTTTGTCTTAGCCTGTAAAAAAGAATTACAGAAAGAAAAAGAAAACAAACTAAATAAGTCATTATTATCACCCCAATAATACTCCCTTAGAATAATACCACTGTCTCACAAATTCATCAATCATAAATCTGTGTACATATACGCACAGCCTGCCAACAGTACAGTGTCAGTGTCTCAACAGTGAGGAGAGTATTTTCCATGTTAAATAAGCTTGGATTTGCCCGGGCAATGAATGCAAAAGGAACCGGAGCTGTTTTTCAAAATGACGACGCAGCGGTTCTGGACTTTGACAAAATAGGAAGGAGTTACAGCATCTTAGAAAACTGATAAATCCTGAGCACGAATGAGAATCAATAAAATCCCAATTTCCTATTGACTTTATATGAAATGCTTTTTATAATACAACAAAACAATTCATACCAGTCATATAGGAAATGGAGAGAAAGCCATGTATCAGAAGAAATCCAGAGAAGAGAGAAATTTGAAATTTGAAACACTGCAGCTGCATGTGGGACAGGAGCAGGCTGATCCGGCTACTGACGCCAGGGCAGTTCCCATTTACCAGACATCTTCTTATGTCTTTCACGACAGTGAGCACGCAGCGGCCAGATTTGATTTAAGCGATGCCGGAAACATTTACGGCAGACTGACCAACCCGACTCAGGATGTATTTGAACAGCGCATAGCAGCTCTGGAAGGAGGAGCGGCGGCACTTGCCACAGCGTCCGGCGCAGCAGCCATTACATATACGATCCAAAACCTTGCACAAAACGGAGATCATATTGTAGCAGCAAAAAATATTTATGGCGGAAGCTATAATCTTCTGGCCCACACGCTGCCGGAATTCGGAGTGGAAACAACGTTTGTGGACATTTTTGAGGATGGAGCCGTGGAAGCAGCTGTCAAAGAAAACACAAAAGCAGTGTTTATTGAAACATTGGGCAATCCTCATTCGGATGTGGCGGATATAGAGAAGATGGCAGAGATTGCACACAGACACCGGATACCTCTTGTAATCGACAATACATTCGGGACTCCTTATTTAATCCGTCCCATTGAGTATGGAGCGGATATCGTCGTACACTCTGCAACAAAATTTATCGGAGGTCATGGGACTGCCATTGGAGGGGTTATTGTAGACAGCGGAAATTTTGACTGGGAGGCATCAGGGAAATTTCCTTCCCTGACCGAGCCAAATGCAAGCTATCACGGCATCAGCTTTACGAAAGCAGCGGGCAGAGCAGCATTCGTCACAAAGATCCGCGCAATTCTGCTTAGAGATATGGGAGCAGCCCTTTCTCCATTTCACGCATTCCTATTTCTCCAGGGATTGGAGACATTATCTTTAAGAGTGGAAAGGCATGTGGAAAATGCACTGAAAACGGTAGAATTTTTGAGTCAGCATCCCCAGGTGGAGGCGGTGCATCACCCTTCTGTGACCGCAGATGAAGAACAAAAGAAATTGTATGAAAAATATTTTCCAAACGGCGGCGGTTCGATCTTTACGTTTGAGATCAAGGGAGATGACAGGACGGCAAAAGAGTTCATTGACAATCTGGAGATCTTTTCGCTGCTGGCAAATGTAGCCGATGTGAAATCTCTCGTGATTCATCCGGCATCTACGACTCATTCACAGCTGAATGAGGAAGAATTGAAAGAACAGGGGCTGAGAGCAAATACTATCAGACTTTCCATCGGAACAGAGAACATAGATGATATTCTTGAAGATCTAAGTGAAGCTTTTAAGGCAGTTAAAAAATAGAAAGATTCGGATAAAACGATGTCTGCTCAGCCTGAAAGAAGCCTGTCAGACATCGCTTTTTCTGTGTAGACAGAGAAAATCGAACATGATAAAATTGCTTTAATGTATTACAGGAATAAAGGAGAAGCAGATGAAGATATCAGAATTACTAAAGGAAAAGGCCACCATTTCATTTGAAGTATTCCCGCCCAAGAACAAAGAAGGGGATATTTCTTCCATTTACTATACCATTGAGGAACTGGCAAAACTGGACCCGGATTTTATCAGTGTTACATACGGAGCCGGCGGATCTTCCAAGGGAAAGACCGTGGAGATCGCATCGGCCATTAAAAATAAGTATCAGATCGAGTCCGTAGCTCATCTAAGCTGCATTACATCCACAAAAGAAGATATTCTCACGGAATGCAGGGCATTAAAGGAGCACAATGTCGATAATATTCTGTCACTGAGGGGAGACTATCCTGCGGGAGAAGAAGAAAAATACCGGGGAATGGATCTGGAGTTTCACTATGCCAGCGAACTGAACGGATTTATCAGAGAAAATTTCGGGGATTCCTTCTGCCTTTCCGGGGCATGTTATCCCGAAGTCCATCAGGAGGCAGACTGTTTCCGGGATGATTTAGAAGCACTGAAAAAGAAGGTGGATGCGGGGGCAGAATACCTGATCACCCAGATTTTCTTTGACAACAGCTATTACTACCGGCTGGTAAAAGAAGCGAGAAAAATAGGCATTGATGTTCCGATTCTTGCAGGGATCATGCCGGTGACAAATGCAAAATCTCTTCTGCGCACGGCCAAATTGTGCGGCTGCTCCATTCCGTTCCAGCTTTCCACGATGATCGAGACATATTATAATTATCCTGAGGCTATGAAAGAGATCGGGATTAACTATGCTGCCCACCAGATCATAGACCTGATCACAAACGGGGTGGACGGAATTCATATCTATACGATGAATAAGCCGGAGATCGCGCAGAGGATCTTTGGAAATATTCCGACCGTGTTAAAAGAGCTGAATCATGATTAAAGAAAATACACTGAAATACTTAGGGCATTCGGGGCAGCAGATCACGGATGAGATGGAAAGCCTGCTGGATGATTGTATCCGGGAGGTGAAACAGGCTTCCCAGCCCAAGGTTATCTCACGCAGATTTGAGCTGTCAGGGGAAACGCCCTATATAAAAGAACTGGGAGTTCATCTCCCCGGGGATCAGATACAGGAGGCTTTCTTGCAGTGCAGCCACTGCCTTTTTATCGGAGCGACCCTCGGGGTCACCCTGGAGCGAAAGGTAAAGTACTACGAAAAAAGCAATATGACAAAAGCAGCCGTTATGGATGCGGCGGGAAGCGCTTATCTGGAAGCTTACTGCGATGAGTATGAAGAAGGGCTGGGGTATCCAAACAGATCATACCGACTCTGTCCGGGCTATGGTGATATTCCGCTGTCCTTCAACAGGGAGATCGCAAGAGTGCTCGATGTTGGGAAAACTCTTGGGGTCACACTTACGCCGGATCATCTGATGATACCTCAGAAATCCATGCTGGGTCTCATAGGTATCGGCACGCCTGAGAGGAAAAAACAGTGCGGACAGTGTGTAATGAAAGAAGACTGTGCATTTAGAAAGAGAGGCCAGAGATGTTACTAGACAGAATCGGAAAAGACTTACTCATATTTGACGGGGCCATGGGGACCCAGCTTCAGGAGGCAGGACTCCGCGCCGGAGATATCCCCGAAGAATTAAATATTGACAGACCGGAGCTGATCGTATCGATTCATGAAAAATATCTTGGGGCAGGAGCAGACTTTATCACGACCAACACATTCGGATGCAATGAACTGAAAATGCAGGAGTCAAAATACGAATACCGGGATATGCTGCGCGCCGCGGTTTCCAATGCAAATGAGGCAAGAAAAAATGCAGGGCGTGAACAGGATGCCTATATCGTACTCGACATCGGTCCCATCGGACAGCTTTTAGAACCCATGGGTACCCTTACGTTCGATGAAGCCTATGACATCATCCTTTCACAGGTGGAAACGGTGAAACATGATGTGGATGCGGTGCTGTTTGAGACGATGAGCGATCTGTATGAGGTGAAAGCCGGTATCCTGGCAGTAAAAGAAAACACATCTCTGCCGGTGTTTGTGACTATGACATTTGAACAGAACGGGCGGACTCTGTCCGGAAATGATCCGGTCACCTTTGTAAATACAGTGCAGGGTCTGGGAGCGGATATGCTGGGCGTCAACTGTTCTTTAGGACCGGCAGAGCTGGGGCCGATCATTGAAGAAATTTTAAGCGTATCTTCTGTGCCTGTGATGATTCAGCCAAATGCAGGACTTCCATGCCTGGAACACGGGGAGACCCATTATCATGTGACCAGCGATGAATATGCTGAGCTTATGCAGGGATATTTGAAAGACGGCATCTCCGCCGCAGGAGGGTGCTGCGGAACGACTCCGGAATTTATCCGGAAGTTAAAAGCCGCGGCTCCGAAAAAAGCGGCACCGAGAAAGATTGAAAAAAAGACGAGGGTGTCCAGCCAGACAAAAACCGTTACATTCGGAGACCGGGTCATCGTCTGCGGGGAACGGCTTAATCCAACCGGAAAGAAGAAACTGAAGCTGGCCCTGAAAGAAGAACGGTATGATGAGCTCGTATCGGAGGCAATCAAACAGGATGAGGCGGGAGCCGATGTGCTGGATGTAAATGTGGGTCTGCCGGGTATCGATGAACCGGAGACGATGAAACATGTGGTAAAACTCCTCCAGGAAGTGATCACCCTGCCGCTTCAGATCGACAGTTCCAATGCCCGGGCCATTGAGCTGGCATGCCGGTATTACAACGGAAAGCCGCTGATCAACTCTGTCAACGGAAAAGACGAAGTCATGGAAGCCATTTTTCCAATCGTGAAAAAATATGGGGGCGTTGTAATCGGTCTGACGTTAGATGAGGGAATTCCTCTGAAAGCAGAAGAGAGATTTGAAATCGCACAAAAAATCATTGCGAAGGCGGCGGAATACGGCATTGGGAAAGAAGACATTATCATCGACTGTCTGACCCTGACGGCTTCTGCACAGCAAAAGGAAGTAAAGGAAACGCTAAAAGCGATAGAGATGGTAAAGAAGCTGGGAGTGCATACTGTTTTGGGCGTCTCCAACGTCTCCTTCGGCCTTCCGAACCGTCCGCTCTTAAACCGGACATTTCTCGCACTTGCCATGCAGGCCGGGCTGGATCTGCCGATCATTAATCCTCTGGATAAGGAGCTTATGGGCACCATCGATGCGTTTCATGTCTTGTTTTATAAAGATATCGACAGTGAAAGCTACATCAGGAATCAGTCAAATGCGGCAGAGACGAAAGCAGCAGTTCAGACAGAGTTCTCTCTCCACGACATCATTCTCCACGGACTGAAGGATGAAGTGGAGGCAAAGACGAGAGAAGAACTGGAAAAGAAAGAACCGCTGGTACTGATCAATGAGGTGATTATTCCGGCTCTTAATGTGGTTGGAAAAGACTATGAGACGGGGAAGATCTTTCTCCCTCAGCTGATCCAGTCGGCAGAGACGACAAAAAAAGCCTTTGAGGTTGTGAAGCAGTGTTTCACCGCAGATGCAGGCGAGGAAAAAGGACCGGTGGTGATGGCCACTGTGGAGGGTGATATCCATGATATCGGGAAAAACATCGTCAAAGTCGTCCTGGAAAGCTATGGATACCGGATTATCGACCTCGGCAAAGATGTGAAGATAGAAAAGGTAGCAGAGGCATGGAAGAAGTATCAGCCGAAGGCAATCGGCCTGAGCGCACTGATGACGACTACGGTCATATCGATGGAAAAAACCATTCAAAGACTCCGGGAGGAGGACTGCAGCTGTCCGATCTGGGTAGGAGGAGCGGTGCTCACAGAAGATATTGCAAATAGTATCGGAGCCGACTACTATGCGGAGGATGCCATGGCATCTGTGGCCCTCCTGGAAAAGCTTATTTAATGCCTGGAGGGTTAGAAACAGTGAGAAATACGAAAGAACATTTCAAATATGCAGTTACAAAATCCATACCGGTTTTCTTTGGATATATATTTCTGGGAATTGCGTTCGGCATCCTTATGTCAAAGGCAGGATACGGGCCGTTCTGGACACTGGCTGCAAGCCTGTTCATATATGCCGGTTCTATGCAGTTTGTCTTAGTGTCTTTTCTCGCAGCAGGAGCGCCATTGGGCCTTGTGGCACTCACAACACTGTTTATCAACGGCAGGCATATGTTTTACGGTCTCTCCTTCGTGGAGCGTTTCAGGAAAATGGGCAGATATTACCCTTATATGGTATTCTCTCTGACAGATGAGACGTATTCGGTCCTCTGCTCTATTCCGGATGAGAAAACAGAGGCGGAACCCAGGATCATGTTCTGGATCTCAGCTTTGGATCAGGCTTATTGGGCAGCTGGTTCTCTGATCGGGGCACTGGCAGGAGGTCTGCTTCCATTTGATTTTAAGGGCATCGAGTTCTCCATGACAGCACTGTTTCTGGTGATTTTTCTGGACCAGTGGAAAAATTCCAAAAAACACGGCGCAGCGGCAGCAGGACTTGCTGTTTCCGTTTTCTTCTTGATTCTGTTGGGACCGGACCGGTTTTTACTGCCCTCACTGCTGATACTTGCGGCAGTCATGTGCCTTGGCTTTATAAGAGAGGAGCAAAAGGGGGAATGTAAGGAATGATGAAGGCGGTTTCTATTATGGCAGTGGTAGCATTTGTCACACTTTTTACGAGAGTACTTCCGTTTGTATTATTTGGAGGAAAGAAAGGCATGCCTAAAATGATCGGCTATCTGGGAAAGGTACTTCCGGCGGCTATCATCGCGGCACTTGTGGTGTATTGTTTTAAAGAACTGACAATTCAGCCTGCTCTTCAGAAACTGTGGAGCCTGGCGGCAGGGGCGGCAGTCATTCTGCTTCACCTTTGGAAGAGGAACACCCTGCTCAGCATTGCAGGCGGAACAGTGCTGTATATGCTGCTCGTACGGATATAAGAGCAGGAACGGCTGGAATAAATGCAGTAAGTTTTCCCTGTTAGTCCCGGCTTTTTTGGGAACCCTGTGACTTGCGCAACTTGGCCAAATAGGATATAATAAGTTTGATGTGAAAAAAATAACAATTCATTAAAGAATTATGGAGGATTTATCATGTTAGTATCAGCAAAAGAGATGTTGAATAAGGCAAAAGCCGGACACTACGCTGTAGGACAGTTTAACATCAATAATCTGGAGTGGACAAAGGCAATCTTATTGGCAGCAGAAGAGACAAGATCACCGGTGATCTTAGGTGTTTCTGAAGGTGCCGGAAAATATATGACAGGATACAAGACAGTGGTTGGAATGGTAAACGGAATGTTAGAAGGATTAAACATTTCTGTACCGGTTGCCCTTCACTTAGACCATGGTTCTTATGAAGGATGCAATGCTTGTATCGAAGCAGGTTTTTCTTCTGTTATGTTCGACGGATCACACTACCCGATCGAAGAGAATATTGAAAAAACCAAGGAATTGGTTCAGGTAACAAGAGGAAAAGGAATGTCCATCGAAGCTGAAGTAGGTTCCATCGGCGGAGAAGAAGACGGAGTCATCGGAAAAGGTGAATGTGCAGATCCTGAAGAGTGTAAGGCAGTCGCTGACTTAGGTGTTACGATGCTTGCAGCGGGAATCGGAAACATCCACGGAAAATATCCTGAAAACTGGGAAGGATTAAGCTTCGAGACACTGGATGCGATCCAGAAGCTGACAGGAGACATGCCGTTAGTACTGCACGGCGGTACAGGAATCCCTGATGACATGATCAAAAAAGCAATCACTCTCGGAGTCGCAAAGATCAACGTAAACACAGAGTGCCAGATTGCATTTGCCGAGGCTACACGCGGATACATTGAAGCAGGCAAAGACAGAGAAGGAAAAGGATTTGACCCGCGTAAATTACTTGCTCCTGGTACAGATGCGATCAAAGACATGGTGATCACAAAGATCAAGTTATTCGGATCTGAGGGAAAAGCAGACGAGTAAAATAATATATGAAGGAAAGCGCATCTCCAGATGGGATGCGCTTTTTGTGTGAAAAATTTTAAATGAAAGTTTCCGGCAGTATTCTTTGTCTCATGGATCAGAGAGAAGCTGGTAAGAGCACTGAAGTTCATGGAAGACAGAACAAAGAATATTTTCCTGATTTTCAGTTTCAGCTGGTTTTTAACTATGGTATTGTTTAATGTACAATTTACTTATCCCCAAAACCGTATTCTGAAAGTCATATGTCTGCTTGTGATGGCGCTGAATGTCACCTTGAATTTTATTATTATATATTATCTGGTAATAAATTATAAAAATATAAATGATTAAAAGAGATCGCCTATATGGACAGCCTGACAGGATTAAAAAACCGCAACAGCCTGTTCCATGACGCGCAGGAATTGATCCGGAAGAATCAGAGATTTTATTTGATTTTTATCGATCTGGACTGCTTTAAACAGGTGAACGATCTGTACGGGCATCTGGCCGGAGATGAGTATCTCTGTGTGTTTGCCGGGAAGACAGAAAAGTTTTTGAAAAATCAGGGTATGCTGTACCGTATGTCGGGCGATGAGTTTATCTGTCTGTTTATGGAAAAAGACCCGGAAGAATTTTTAGAAAAGCTTTCACACCTCAGCTTCAGTGTGACTGACTGTTATATACCGTTTAAGGGATGCAGCGCAGGGAGCGCTGTGTTTCCGGATGACTGTCTGTCGCTGGACAAGCCGATTTCTTTGGCGGATAAAAAGATGTACCGTAAGAAAAATAAGAAGCACAGCTGCTGAATGATCATTTTTTTTAATAACGTTTATTGACAAAAAAATGTCGCCGTATTATAGTATTCCTATAAAGGAACACGAATGGAGGCGCAGAATGGAAAATGTTGAATGTCTGATGAATTTCGGGCTCACCAGGCAGGAAGCGAATCTCTATGTTCTTCTGGTCTTGGAGGGAGAACTGAATGGATATGAGGCAGCGAAAAAAAGCGGCATCTCCAGGTCCAACACCTACAATGCGCTGGCAGGACTTGTGGAAAAAGGGGCCGCCTATATGTCCGAGGAAGACACTGTGAAATATCAGGCAGTGCCTGTGGAGGAGTTCTGTGACAATAAGATCCGGGACTTGAAAAAAAGCAAAAAAGAGCTTGCTGCAAAACTTCCGAAACAGAGGATTAATAAGGGGGCATATCTGACCATCAAAGGGGAAAGACAGATCCTTGACAAGTTTACGAATATGCTGAGGGAGACAAAAGAACGGGTCTATGTGTCTGCTTCCAACGAAAAGCTGAACATGTTCCGGGAGTATTTTACCGATTTAGCCGGCCGCGGCATCAAAGTAGTGATCATTACCAATGAGCCTTTTGAGCTTAAAGGGGCCATCATCTATCTGACGGAGCATAAGAAAGAACAGATCCGCCTGATCACAGACTCTACCTATGTGCTCACGGGCGATCTTGTGGACCGGTATAATGCAGCCTGTCTGTATTCCAGCAATCATAACCTGGCAGAGGTATTCAAAGACGCTCTCGCCAATGAGATAAAACTATTAGAAATCAAGAAAGGGAATCAATAAAATGGCAAAAAAACCGTTTGTAACAAAAGAGCAATTAGATGACATCGTAAAGAAGTATCCGACTCCGTTTCATTTATATGATGAAAAAGGAATCCGGGAGACTGCACGGAATTTAAATAAGGCATTTTCCTGGAACAAAGGATTTAAAGAATATTTTGCTGTGAAAGCGACACCGAATCCTACGATCTTAAAGATTTTAAAGGAAGAGGGATGCGGAACCGACTGTTCTTCACTGACAGAACTTATGATGTCTGACCGCTGCGGATTTGATGGAAGTGAGATCATGTTTTCTTCCAACGACACACCGGCTGAAGAATTTGTGCTTGCGAAAAAACTGGGAGCCACGATCAATCTGGATGACATCACACATATTGACTTTCTGAAAGAAGCAGCGGGAATCCCGGAAGTCATTTCCTGCCGGTACAATCCGGGCGGTGTGTTCTCTCTCGGAACAGATATCATGGATAACCCCGGAGACGCTAAGTACGGCATGACGAGGGCTCAGATGACAGAGGCGTTTTTAAAACTGAAAGAACTGGGTGTCAAAGAATTCGGAATTCATTCTTTCCTGGCCAGCAACACAGTGACTAATGAGTATTATCCGACCCTTGCAAAACAGCTGTTTGAACTGGCAGTGGAACTCCAGAAAGAGACCGGTGTGCACATCGGATTTATCAATCTCTCAGGCGGCGTTGGTGTCCCTTATCTTCCGGATCAGGAGGGCAATGACATTGCAGTGATCGGTGAAGGGGTACACAAGGCTTTTGATGAAGTACTTGTCCCTGCGGGTATGGGAGATGTGAAGATCTTTACGGAACTGGGCCGCTATATGCTGGCGCCGAACGGTCATCTGGTGACAAAGGCGATCCATGAAAAGCACACCCACAAAGAATATATCGGCGTGGATGCCTGTGCGGTCAACCTGATGCGTCCGGCGATGTACGGAGCTTACCACCATATTACTGTGGTGGGAAAAGAAAATGAGCCGTGTGACCACATGTATGACATCACCGGATCTCTCTGTGAAAATAACGATAAATTCGCCATCGACAGAAAGCTTCCCGAGATTGAGAACGGAGACCTGCTGGTGATCCATGATACCGGAGCACATGGTTTTGCCATGGGATATAACTACAACGGAAAATTAAAATCAGCGGAGATTTTATTGAAAGAGGACGGAAGCACGGAGATGATCAGAAGGGCTGAGACGCCGGAAGATTATTTTGCTACGATTGAAGGGTTTAACTTCTAAAGAATACGATAATGAAAGAAGGCAGGTTCTGTATGCAGACAGGATCTGTCTTTTTATGTGGCGTAATTTTTTGAAATAGTTTGCGGCAAAATAGTCTTATGATATAATGATAGTTTTGATTATTAAATTAGTTAATAATGACTGCCGTTGGAGGATTGCAAGATGCAGAAATTTATGAAGGAGATAGAAGTAATAACATTATTATCGCTGATGTTTTTGTTGACGGGCTGTCAGAAACATGAGTCTTTACAAACGAATCCGGAAGATCAGCTTGCGATCTCTATTATGACAACCAGGAACGGACAAAAGGCAGGTACATTTGAGAGTGATATTTATCTGTTTGACATAAAAACTGCGAAAACAAAAAAGATAGCGACAGTTCCGTATACCTCTCAATATCCGCTTTCTGTATATGATCCTCAGAAAAAGCTGCTCTATTATTCATCCAGGTTAAAAGGGACACATGAGGATGAAGTCTTTGTATATGACTGCAGGACAAAGGAAACAAGGCAGCTGACCGACTGGTGTGATGTCCTGAATTATATGTTTATCAAAGAAGATAAGCTGTATCTTGCTGCAATGGATACGAAAAAAACAATCATTACATCATACTGGTGTGACAGAGAGACAGGAAAGCCAACAGATTTAACATGGGATCACGATCTCTTTGTGGATTACGTGACATACAATCCTTTGACAAAGGGTTTGTACTGTAATCTTTATTCCGACAGAGAATCATATAAAAGGCTTAATGAACCTGAAAATGGGATCAGACAAAGATTCTATCAAATCAAACCGGATGGATCTTTCAGACTGATCACAGAAGAGAAAAGGAAGATCATCGGTTCTCTTGTGGCAAACAGCCGAAAGATGCTCTACATAAGGAAAAATACAAGCGTGCCCAATGTTCCCGAAATGAAAGGCTTAAAAGAACAGATCATAGAAGTGGTATCCTATGATTTTCAGTCAAAAAAGAAAACGGTTTTATCAGAGAAAGATAAATCATTGTGCCAGATGGGTTTTATCTACCTGGATAAGAAGGGAACGACTCTCTATGGGCTGAAAAAGGGGCAGGGACTGGGAGATCCCGATAAACTGGTATCCTATGACCTGAAAACTCACAAAGAAAAAATTTTGTTTCGATATCCCGGAACAGAAGGTGCCATCAACAATGCATGTGTTGTAAAAAAATAAAAGGCTTGCAGGAGGTGTATAAATGTTAAAGAGAAAATTGTTGTGGTGTTTAGTAATCTCCTGTTTTCTGCTGCTGATGTTTGGCACCGGCAGTAAGGCAAAGGGACGAGAACAAATAATAGAATCAACCGAGATACCTGAACCAATGCAGCCGGGCAGTGAGATTGTGTTTGTAGACAGCAGTCATTATAAAAATTTTAAAAGGGGGACTTCCGCACAAAAAACTGAGAGAAGAAGATAAAAATCTTTCAAAAAACTCGGAGTTAGAAGAAGGACTTGTGATCAGAGAAGAATATCCGGTTCCAAAAAAGGGGGTAAAAGTAACCTATGCAGATGACGGATACATTAATCGGATTTTATATCATGGAGAGGACTACGAAGTTTCCGATCATGTAGAAATAAACAATGTTGATATAGGAGAGATATTTTCAAAATGGACTGCTCCTGTTCTTTTGTTTTTCTTTGAGAAGGTATAGTCATCGGCCGTTATTCACTCTGTCAGAGCCGTTAATCACTGGAAAAGCATTTACATCATAAAAACCTCCTGTTATATTTGCGTCATAAAAGAAACCGGATGAAAAGCAAAGACAGGAGGTTTTTATGGGTACATATTGAAGATTTGCATTTAAAGATGGAGTTTATATTAATAAAAATGCAGGGCGGGAATTTGATGAGGGAATCAAAGATTTGTTTCCGGATGTGTCGGCAGTGTGTCATAATTTTAGCTTTTCTCAGATAGAGAAAACAATTTTTTATACACTGTCAAACTTTTCTGATAATCCAGAAGCCGCAGCAGCGAATCTGCATAACCTTTCTCTTGCAGTTGCACATTTAGATCAAAACTCGGAAGCCTATCTAAATTCAATAGAATTGATAAAAATTATTGCAGTTAACCTTGAGCCTCAAAGTCCGGAACAGGCGGAGAGCCTATGTGACTGTTTGAATAAGCTTCTGTATATCTTAAACAGTGCTCCTGAAAATCTCAGGTATGGAAACAGCAGGTGGAATTCTTCCATCGGAGAGGAGTTTGACCCGCAGTTCTGGTGTTATGTGAATAATGAGGGTAATCTTTTTTCTTCAGATACCGGAATACAGGATTCAGAGGATATTCAATTACCGGATGATCCCATAGAAGAAGGATTTTATCTCTATGATGAGGAAGAAGGATCGGTATTAGATTATATTATTGAGCAAGTAAAACCTGAGTCCCAGATCAGTATTTATACTGCATTAAATGAACTGTATGATAAACCGTTTATTTATTCTTCTTCTAATCTGGGAGCAGAGTTTTATCCGTCAACGCATTCTAAGATCAAGCCATCTGACAAGCCGATCTATCACTGGGGAGTGACAAAACGTGATTCCCAAGGGACAGAATGGGGATGGAAAAAGCTGTAATCTATGAATTAAAAATTTGGTGATGCGGAACTGATTGACAATGCGGGACTCCATGTGTAAGATTAACTCGTTACAGAGAAAGAAGTATTTTTGTAAAAAGAGAGGTCATCATGGGTCATATCCCTGTCTACGGAATGGAACATACATTTTTGGATGAAAAAACCGGGCTCCTGTATCGGAATTCCCGGTTTCGGCAGACGGCGTCCATCCATACCCACACCTTTTATGAATTTTTTATCGTCGCAGAAGGAAGTGCCCTGCACCTTGTCAATGATTCCATCCAGACGATCACACAGGGGGATCTTGTCTTTATACGGCCGAAAGATACCCACAGCTATCAGTTCTACTATTCGGATGACTTCCGTATTATAAATATCGGATTCAGTGAACAGCTGCTGCAGAATATACGGTTATTTCTGGATCACACGGCCATGCTCCGGACGCTGACGGAGTCGGAGCTGCCGCCGTGTGTCCGCTTAGATAAATCCGGCAGGGAGGAAATCAGTGTGCGGTTTGAGGAGATCGGCGCCCTCATGGACACACCAAAGATCCAAAAGACCGTATTTTATGCCAAATGCTGTCTTGCAGACGTATTCACAAGGTATTTCTTTTCCTATGACACGGAGGAGATTCCCACAGTCAGCAGCCCCTCCTGGTTTCAGCCCATGCTGAACGAAATGCAGAAATTCGATAATCTGAGGATTGGGTTTCCGAAAATGATCGAACTGTCCTCATGTTCTTCCAATCATCTGTGCAGGGTCTTTAAGTCTGTTATGTCCGTGACTCCAACCGAGTATATCAACAGTAAGCGTCTGGAATATTCGGTTTATCTTCTCACACAGACCTCCAAAGAGATCATAGAGATCAGTATGCTGTGCGGCTTTTCTTCGCTTAGTCATTTTTATCATCTGTTTAAGAAGAAATACCAGTCTCCGCCGTCCAGGTTCCGGAAGATGAATGGAAATTACATTCAGGATTCCAGTCCTAAAACAACAGGAACGGATTTGTAGCCGACACCCATTCTGTCGATTCCCATATCGATCAGCTGTAAGAAATGTTCTCTCGTGCGGATGCATCCGCTTCCCTTGATCTTACACTTCTCACCTACTTCGTCCATCATGAGCTGTATGACATCCGGCGCCGCTCCCCGCAGTTCATATCCGGTGAGGAAACCTGTACTTGTCTTCACAAAATCTGCACCTGCCTCCATACAGCAGCGGCAGGTTTTTTTGATCTGTTCTTCTGTGAGAGCATCAGTCTCAAAGATCACTTTTAATTCCTTGCCGTATTTGTGTGCAGTATCGGCACAGGCTTTCAGGTCCGCAGTGACCTTTTCATATTCTCCTGAGCGGATCAGGCCAAAGTTTGCCACAACATCGATCTCCGTCACGGTATCGTATCCGGCTGCGATCTCGACCTGTGCGGTTTTGGATTCGGTAGAGCTGGTTCCGAAAGGAAAATCCGTGACCGGACAGAGGCCCGTTTCAGTGCCTTCCACATACGGGGTACAAAGCTCAATATAACCCGGATTGATGCAGATGGTGGCACATCCTAATTTCACTCCGTCTTTTGTCAGTTCTATGATCTGTTCTTCTGTAAACTCCGGTTTCAGAACGGAATAGTCGATATAAGAAGCCAGTTCTTTTACCGTCATTTCTTCAGCCTTTTTTGATATCTTTTTCATAGTATACCTCCTGTATTTTCATTGTTTATCACTGTAATTGCAATATATCATCATTTCAGCTGCATTTCTTGTCTTATAAAATCATTATTTTGTACTATATTGATATGAAGAGGCGGTTTCTCGTTTTGGAACATCTTAAGAACTTCTGCATATGTGGAAAGCTTTTGGCATAGCTTTCAGGCTTTCAAATGTGCTACAATTTTGATAAACCCCAGTAGAAGGAGAGAGGACATTGTTGACGGAAAGACAGTTGCAATTAGTAAAATACCTGCAGGAATGTGATGGTTATACGACGGCGGGAAAACTGGCAGAGGTGTTTCATGTCAGCAGCAGATCGATCCGCAACGATCTGGATGCAGTCCAATATTATTTGAAAGAACTGCCGGTGGAAATCGAACGCACACCAAGACTCGGTGTCCGTCTCATTGTCAAAAAGGGATTCGATATCACAAGCCTTTATTCCAGCAATGAGATCAAAGTCCATTCCAGGGAAGAGAGAGTTATCATTATTACTGTTCTGCTGATGATCTCAGAGAAAGTGACCATCGAGCAGCTGGCTGAGAAGCTTCAGGTCAGCAAGAATACGGTTGTACAGGATTTGAGGCCGGCGGAAGAATTTTTAAAGAAGCATGAGGTACGGCTCATAAAAAAGTCCTATTACGGCATGTCCCTGAAAGGCGAGGAAGAACAAATACGGAATACACTGTTTAATTTATATATAAAGACGGCCAGCGAAGGCTCCCTGAACATACTGCACATTTTGAAAGATCATGCAGAAGTGGACCCGGAAGCAGGAAGGAACATGATCCGGAGAGTGGAGGCGGCCATGGGCATCCGGTTTGCGGATGAATCCATCGGGGAACTGGAAAGCATGATTCTTGCATCACTGTGCCGAATCCGGTGCGGGTTTCATGTCAGGGGCCGCACTTTGGACGACGCGGACGGCGTTTGCAGAGAAGCGATTCTTTCAGGCCTCCCCGGTTTTCAGGTGACAAAAGGGGATCTGAGCTATTTTGTCATGCTGTTCCAGAGCACGAAGCGGATGGACGGGGAGAGTCTTGAAAATTGGGATGAGGACGGCAGGGTGATGCAGGCTACAGAGCAGCTGATCCGGAAGTTTTGCAGTGATTTAAAGATCAGCAGTGAGATTGACCCGGAGATTCAAAGACAGATCATGATGCATTTAAAAGTGGCGGTGTTCCGGCTGAAAAATAAAATAAAGATCAAGAATCCCCTGATGGAGGATATCAAGTACTCCCATTCCTTTATGTATGAGCTGACGGAACGGCTGCTTAAAGGGCAGGAAGAAATGCTGGGCGTGGTATTTCCCGACGCTGAGATTGCCTATACGACCATGTATTTTGAAGTGCTGTTTCAGGAAATCTTCAGCCTGAATCTGTCACCGGAGGTCGTGCTTGTCTGCGGGGGAGGCACGGCGACAGCAGTGCTTTTAAAACAGCGGATTTCAGAATACTTTCCGGAACTTCGGGTCAGAAAAATCTGCAGGGTCAGTGATGTGGAGGAGGAAACTGAAAGAAACCGGCCCGACTTTATCATCAGCACAGTTCCGCTGAGTCTTAGAAATCAGCAGGTCATTCACGTAAATCCGCTCTTGAATTCTCCGGATATCGACCGGGTGAAAAATATTATTTCCGTCCTCGCATACAACAGAAAGAACCAGTATCTGGTTCACAGAATCCACCAGACGATGCAGAGGGGCATCGGGGACCTTTTAAAAGAAGAATACTGCCGGTTTGATGCAGAAACAGATGACTGGAAGGAGGCCATTGCCATGGCCTGTGAGCCGCTGATCAAAAATGGACTTGTGAAGCCGGAGTATGTGGAAGAGATGATCCACATTGTGCAGAATCTGGGGAACTATATGGTGTTTATTCCGGAGATTGCTTTCGTTCACGGGAGGAAAGACAATGTTCGGGAAAACTGCATCAGCCTGATGAAGCTAAAACATCCCATTGATTTTGGGAGCAAGGCAAAGGTAGATGTGAAAGTCATCATTGTCCTCGGAAATATTACCGAGAACGAGAATCTGGCAGATTTGGTCCGGATTCTGGCGTGGGAGAACAACATGGAAAGAATTAAGCATATCAGTTCTTATGAGGAACTTCTTTCTCTTAGATCTGAAGAGGGAGGCGGCAGCCTATGATCTGTGCCGAAATCTTGGAGGAAGTCAGTGAATATACACAGACTATCAGAAAAAGCTGTGAGATACTCGAGCGGTATGGGATGGTGACCGGGGAATATTACCGGGGGATCATTGACAATATCGGAGAATACGGTGGATATTTCTATCTGGGAGAAGGGGTATGCATGCCCCATGCGAAACCGGAGACGGGTGTTTTGTCCACGGGACTGTGCATCATAAAACTAAACACACCGGTGGATTTTGAAGGAAAAAAAGTGCGCATATTTTTTACGCTGGCGGCCAGGGATGAGGCGGCTCATTTTGTGCTGATGAAGCAGATAGCGGAAATCTGTTCGAAAAAGCAGAGCCTGAAAAAGATGCTGGAATGCAGAAGCAGTGAGGAGATGCTTATGATGATGGAGGAAGAACAATGAAAAGAATCATGACAGTCTGCGGCACCGGCCTCGGATCAAGCTTCCTGGTGGAAATGAATATACAGAAGATCCTGAGAGAGCTCGGGAGAGAGCAGGAGTTTGAGACATGCCATTCCTCAGTATATGAAATGAGTGCCATGGACGCAGACTATTTTATCGTTGCAAACGATTTAAAGGACAGTATTCCGCCTGTGGAACATCTGATCGTACTGGAATCCCTGATTGACGAAGAGGAATTGAGAGAGAAACTGACAACGTTCTTGTCTTAAAGATAAAAGAGGGATATATATGTTAAAAATGCTGAGAGACCTGGTACTGGAACCGTCCATCGTGGTCGGAGGCATCGTCTTTTTAGGCTTGGTGCTGCAGAGAAAGAGCCTGGAGACCACGGTAAAGGGGACTCTTAAATCGGTCATAGGGTTTATGGTCATCCGGATCGGGGGAAATATCATCACAGAGAGTGTGGAACCTTTCGGAAGGATGTTTCAGTACGGATTTCACGTATCCGGCGTGATCCTGAGTGTGGAAGGAGCCGCGGGAATTGCAGTGGGCAGGTTTGGGATGGAGATTTCCGTCGTCATGCTGCTTGGGATGGCGGTCAATCTGATTTTGGCCAGGATCACCAGATTCCGCTATGTGTTCGTGACCGGCCATCAGACGTTATTCATGGCAGGCATGATCGTCGTATGCATGAAAGGCGCGGGAATCAGCGGATGGATCTTTTATGCCATCGGGGCCCTGGCTCTTGGGATTCTGATGGTATTTTCTCCTGCCATTCTGCAGAAATATACGAGGCAGATCTGTAAAAATGACTCGGTGGCTTTGGGACATTTCGGCGGGAGTGCTTACTTTCTGGCTGCATGGCTGGGAGGAATCTACGGAGAAAACTCTAAGTCCACGGAGGAAATGCGTCTTCCGAAAAAACTTGCATTTTTGCGGGATTCTTCTGTTACCGTTTCCATTACGATGATTGTCATGTATGTGGTGGTTGCTCTTGCCTGCGGCAGTGAATTTGTAGAACAGAATCTGTCAGAAGGAAAAGATTATCTGGTCTATGCCATCGTCCAGGGGCTGACCTTTGCCGTGGGATTTACTGTGGTCATCACAGGAGTGCGCTGGTTTATCAATGAGATCGTGCCCGCAGTGAAGGGGATTGCGGATAACTGGATTCCCAATGCCAAACCGGCAGTGGACAGCCCCGTCGTCTTTCCGTATGCGCCCAATGCCCTGATCGTGGGGTTTATCTCGTCATTTTTGGGAGGGCTTCTTTCTCTCGGTATCATGATCGCATGTAATCTCACCGTGATTCTTCCGGGAGTTGTTCCGCATTTTTTCTGCGGAGCCACGGCAGGAGTCTATGGAAATTCTACGGGAGGAAGAAGGGGAGCTATTCTGGGCGGCTTCCTGAACGGAGTGCTGATTTCGTTTCTTCCGGTGATTTTTCTGCCGTACTTGGGGGAACTGGCAAACGCCTCTGTCACATTTCCGGATGCGGATATGGGATTTGCGGGAGCATTTCTGGGAGACTGGCTGAACCGGATCGGAAGCTACGGGACTCTGACCATTCTGATCGGCATTGTGATCATCATGATCCTGATCCCGGAAATGATGGATGACATGGAAGAAAACCAGGACGAATGGTTTTCATTTGACACCGATGAGATCTTAAAAGAATCAAAAATGGCGAATAAGAAATAACAGGGGAAAGCGGGGATCTGCGCCGGGGCAGATCCCCGCTTTCCGCATTTCAGGAAATTAATTGGTATGGCGGCAGTTTTCTTATGCCGGTAGACTATACATATCAGATAACAGAAAAGGAGGAAAGTATTATGTTAATTTCAGCAATCTTAGTCGCGCTGATCGCCATTGGAAGCCAGTGGTGGTTCAGCCACGCAATCACCCGTACATGGCTGTATCCGATCTGGGCAGGTTTCCTTGTGGCGGTAGCTATGGGAGAACCGGTCCTTGGCATGAAGGCCGCAGCCTATATCCAGCTTACATACCTTGGATGGATCACAGCCGGAGGAACCATGCCGGGCAACCTGATGGTAGCCGGAGTGTTCGGAACGGCGCTGACCATCATTTCCGGGGCATCTCCGAACCTGGCGCCGACCTTTGCGGTGCCGTTCAGTCTGCTGGGAATCCTGATCAACCAGGCCTATATGACTATCAACAGTTTTTGGGTACATAAGGCAGACCAGTACTTGGAGAAAGGCAACATCCGCGGATTAAGGCTTATGAACTACCTGCCGTCCGGAATCACTGCCACAGTCCTCTACGGAATTCCGGCATTTGCCCTCGTATATTTCGGAGGAGATTTTGCAACCAACGCCTTAAAGGCAATACCGGAGCCGATGATCGCAGCGTTAAATGTGGTTGGGGCACTGATGCCGGCACTTGGAATCGCAATGTTGTTAAGCTTTCTCGGCAAAAAGAAAATCGTGGCATTTTTCTTTATCGGTTACTTCCTGACCATCTACGCGAAAGTTGATACCATGGCGGTGACTGTATTTGCAGCGGCTGTAGCAGTCCTGATCTATCTCTTTACAGGAAAATCAGAACAGGCCGCTGAGGCGGAACAAATCGAAACAGCTTCTCCTGAGGAGGCCGATGTGCAGACCGGCGGCAAAAAACTTTTGAAAAAAGATCTGGTCAAACATTTTCTTCTCGGATACTCCAGCGAGACCTGTTATAACTATGAGCGTCTCCAGGCACTGGGTACAACCAATGCCATGGTACCGATCGTGAGAAGGCTCTATGAGACAAAAGAACAGCAGGCAAAAGCATTAAAGAAGTATATGGTATTTTTCAACACGGAGCCTTCATGGATTGGAACTGTGATTCATGGAGTCGCCGCATCTATGGAAGAACAGTCTGCCAACGGAGCGGACATTGACGCGGAAGACATCAATGCGGTTCGTACAGGATTAATGGGACCGATGGCGGGAATCGGGGACACAGTTTCCCAGGGTATCGCTTATCCGATCTTAGCCGGAATCGCCTGCAGCCTGGCATTGGCCGGAAATGTAGCCGGACCGATCCTGTTTGAGGTTGCGTACAAAGTTCTGATGATCGGTATGGGATATGCCATGTATATGATGGGATATAAACAGGGAAAAAGTGCCATCGTAAAAATCTTAAGTGCAGGAACTTTAAACAGAATCACCGAAGCATTCAGTATCGTGGGACTGATGGTTGTCGGAAATATGGCGGCTACAAGGGTTAATATCAAGACTCCGATCGCATTTAAAGTCGGGGAAGTAGGAATCAATCTTCAAAATATCTTAAATTCTCTGCTTCCTGGAATGCTGCCTTTGATCGCGACGCTGCTCGTGTGGAAGCTTCTGAGCAAGAAGGTGAAGCCGACCTATATCATCGTTATTATCTTTGTGGTAGGTGTTATCACATCCCTGATCGGCCTGCTGGCTGTGGCATCATAAGACGGAGGAATGAGACATGGTTGGAGTTTTATTAATCAGTCACGGACTGCTCTGCCAGGGACTTGCTGACAGCGTCTCCATGGTAGCAGGAAACATAGAGCAGTCAGAATGTATATCTCTGAAACCGGGCCAGGACCCCGGGGAGTTTAAGGAAAAGGTAAGACAGGCAGTGGAAGAGCTGGACACCGGCATGGGAGTCCTTGTGCTGACGGATCTTTTAGGAGGGACACCGTTTAACAGCATTGCCATGCTGTGCCAGGAATATCCGGCAGCGGTCATCACCGGAGCCAATATGGCTATGGGGATCGCCGCGGCGCTTCAGAGGGAGGAGGACACGACACTCTCAGAACTTGCGGAGATCTGTGAACAGGCGGGACATGACGGTATAAAGAGGCTCGACATTCAGGAGAAAGGAACGGCGTGAAGATGAAAGCAGTGAGACTAAACAAAATCGGAGATTTCCGGATGGAAGAAGTGCCCCTTCCGGAGGTAAAGGGAGAAGAACTTCTCGTGAAGGTGGAGGCCTGCGGGATCTGCGGATCCGATCTTCCCAGAGTATTTGAGCTGGGAGCACATGTTCACCCTATTACCATAGGACATGAGTTCGCGGGGACGATCGTAAAAGCAGCAAGGGAAGAGGACCAGGAACTGGTGGGGAAGACGGCAGCCGTCTTCCCGCTCATCCCATGCGGAGAGTGTGAATTTTGTAAAACCGGGCACTACGCCCAGTGTTCGAATTATAACTACCTGGGGTCCAGGTGTGACGGCGGTTTTGCGGAGTACTGTGTCATCCCTTCCCGTTGGAATCTGGTATTTTCAGAAAATCCGGAAGTGACAAAGGAAGAACTGAGTCTGGTGGAACCGGCCACAGTGGCACAGCATGCGGTGAGAAGATCAGGGATCAAAGCCGGGCAGACCATTGCCATTTTTGGCGCAGGACCCATAGGAATCATGGCGGCCCGCTGGGCAGAAATTTTCGGCGCCGGGAAAGTGGTCTTGTTTGACATCAGCGAAGAAAAAATTGCATTTGCAAAAGAGCGGGGACTGACGATTTTAAATTCCATGGAAGAAGATCCAAAAGACGGCCTCCTGAGAGTGATGGGAACGGATCATGTGGATGCAGTCATCGAGGGAACCGGAACTTCCGCAGCACTTAATCAGGCGGTGGAAATCGTAAGAACCTTCGGACGGATCGCCATGCTCGGAAATCCCCACAGGGACACTTCCTTAAAACTTGCAAATCACAGCAGCATTCTGAGAAAAGAAGTCGATATCGCGGGAGTATGGAATTCTTATTACGCACAGATGCCTCTCAATGAATGGCAGTATACGGCGGATATGATCGATGCGGGCAGGCTTAAAGTGAATGATCTGATCACCCATACGTCCGATCTGGAACATTTGAGTGAGCTGTTTGAGCAGATTTATCAGAAAGAAATCACGATCTGCAAGGCAATTTACAGCTCTAAGGCTTGAGAGAAAGGAGACGATTTTATGAAAGAGAAGTTTGCTGTCTCCCTGATGTGTATGGATTTTCTGAAAGTCGGGGAACAGCTTAACATATTAAATGACTGGGTGGGAATGTACCATGTGGACATCATGGACGGTCATTACTGTAAAAACATCACCCTGTCACCGGACCTGGTGAAAAGTTTTAAAAAGGTCTCCAAACTTCCGCTGGATGTACATCTGATGACGACAAATCCGGAAGACTGGATTGACCCGGTGGCAGAGGCAGGTGCGGATATCATATCACTGCATGCTGAGACCATCAACGGTCAGGCATTCCGCCTGTACAACAGGATTGAGGAACTGGGATTAAAAGCAGGGCTTGTTTTAAACCCGGCAACTCCCCTGTCTGAGGCCGCCCATTACCTGAACCGGATCGACCTGCTGACTATCATGACCGTGGATGTGGGTTTTGCCGGGCAGCCGTTTATCGAAGAAATGCTCGATAAGATCCGGGAGGCAAAGCGGATAAGGGAAGAAAAGGGATACCACTACCAGATACAGATCGACGGGTCCTGTAAAGCTTCAACATTTAAAAAACTCACCGAGGCAGGTGCGGACATTTTAATCCTCGGAAGCTCCGGGCTGTTCGGGCTGGACAAAGACCTGAAAACAGCCTGTGCGAAAATGACGGAAAGTTATAAAGCAGCGCTGGGGTGACAGGGAGGTTAACGTGGAATATAAAGATTTTAAAGAATTGATTATGGGAGAACTGGACCAGTCACTGGCGGCGGTAGACGGACAGGAGGTCCGGGCGCTGACGGAGATGGTGCTTCATTCGGAAAAGATATTTGTCACAGGCGTCGGGAGAGTCTTTATGATGATGGAGGCTTTTGCTAAAAGGCTGAATCATCTGGGTATCGATGCATTTTGTGTGGGAGATGTGAATGAGCCCGCGATCACCGAGAAAGACGTGTTAATTGCCGGTTCCGGCTCAGGGGAGAGTCTGATTCCCCTGGGGCTTGTGAAAAAGGCAAAACAGTTCGGTGCGTCGGTGATCCATATCGGTTCCAATGCGGATAGCTCCATGGCTCCCTATGAGGATCTGTTCGTGAGGATTCCGTGCAGGACAAAGCTTGCCCTGCCGGACGAGATCGAGTCCGCACAGATCATGAGCAGCCTGTTTGAGCAGAGTCTTCTTCTGCTCTTGGATGCGGCGGCGCTGATGATTATGCAGGAAAAGGAAATTGACGACGTGGATTCTCTGTGGGAGAAGCACGCAAACCTGGAATAGGAGGAAACAAAAATGGAACAATTATTGCTTGCGAGGGTAGACGACCGGCTGATCCACGGACAGGTGATGACCGCGTGGATGAAGCTTCTGCCTGCAAAAGAAATATTGATTGCAGATGATAAAGTGGCAAAAGACCCATTTATGACACAGGTGCTGACTATGGCGGCTCCGGCCGGGGTAAAGGTGAAAGTTTACTCCGTAGAAGAGGCGGCAAAAGCGCTGAAAGACGGCCTGAAAGTCCCGTCCATTATGCTGGCAAAAACACCGCTTACCTATGAAAAAATTGTAGACCTGGGAGCTCACATCCCTGCAATTAACATCGGAGGCATGGGGATCAGCGGCGAACGAAAGACTTTGTATAAAAATATCGCAGCCGACCCTCAGGAACGGGATGCGATCAGAAAATTTCTGGATCAGGGAATCCAGGTGAAGATCCAGGTAATACCTGCCGACAAGGTTGTGGATGTTGCCGGGCTCTTATAGAATGGGGGATACATTAATGAAAGCGATGAGACTTCATGAGATAGGGAAATTTACATTGGACGAAGTGGAAGTTCCAGAGCCGCAGGGACGGGAGATTCTCGTGAAAGTGGACGCCTGCGGGATCTGCGGCTCCGACATTCCGAGAGTCTATGAGCTGGGAACAAAGGTTTATCCGGTAACCCTCGGACATGAATACGTGGGCACGGTTGTGAGTGTCGGAAACGATGAGGATCAGGAACTGATTGGTAAAACCGGGGCTGTCTATCCGGTAGTTCCGTGTATGGAATGTCCCAGCTGCCGGATCGGCCAGTATGCTCAGTGTGAGAGCTACAAAAACCTGGGTTCCAGAACAGACGGCGGCTTTGCCGAGTACTGTCTGCTTCCATCTCGGAAACACCTTGTATTTCCTGAAAATACAGGGGTTTCCCCAGAACAGCTGGCACTTGTGGAGCCTGCCTGTGTGGCTCTCCATGCGATCCGCAAGGGGGAGATCAAAGGCGGGGATACGGCAGTGATTTTCGGGGCAGGCCCCATCGGGATCCTGACGGCCCGCTGGTGCGGAATGTTCGGCATTCGGGCCGTATTGGTGGAGATCAGTGAGGAAAAAACAGAGTTTGCCAGGGAAAAAGGGCTGGAAGTCATAAGTCCTGCAGACGGAGAGATACCGGAACAGATCCGGACGATGACCGGAGGACATATGGCGGATGCGGTCATCGAAGGGACTGGAAGTTCTCCGGCATGGAATCAGGCCGTGGAATGTTTAAAGCCTTTTGGTATGCTGGTGCTCCTTGGAAATCCTCATCAGGACACGGTGCTCAAACTTGACAGCCACAGCCAGATACTGAGAAAAGAATTACGGCTTACCGGAGTCTGGAACAATTATTATAATGACCTTCCGTTTAACGAATGGCAGTACACTGCGGACAGGATCGCCGATCAAAGTCTGAAAGTAGACGACCTGATCACCCACAGTGCAGATCTTGAACACTTGAAGGAATTGTTTGACCAGATATATAACAGAGAAATCACTATATGCAAGGCTGTCTGCCGGCCTTAATAAGAAAAGTCTGTATCATGCCCTGAGCGATGAAGGGAGAGATACAGACTTTTTTCAGATGCTTTATATTTTAGGGGATGCATATTTGGGGTTGGCTGTCCGTATATTTTCAGAATAGATATCCTTTAATTCTACAAAGGCGTTTTGGACCGTGTCAGGGATGTCTACTTCTGCGATATAGTTACAGCCTTTTGGTCCATATCCATTTGTATCGTTGGACAATCGGGGGATTTCTCCCATAAGGAGTGTTATGTACTGTTCCATGCTCCACATTCCCCATAGAGATTTGTCGCAAAATTCCAGCTTTTCATTCTCTACGATAACTTTATTGCGGTATGCGGCAAAATTAACGGCGGTGATGTCTGGTGTATGTTTGGCAAAACCTGCCCACATCCGGCGCTGCATTGCGGCATCCTGCATAAGGATTACATTTTTTGTTTCAACGCGGCTGTTTTTAAGAACTTCCAGTGCGTTCGTGATATTATTGCCGCAGTTTGTGGAGGTCCGTTCGATCAGAATATTCTGAATTCCATATTTTTGTGAAATATATTCCTCCATGATGTCGGCTTCCATTCTTCCGTTCGTCTCAATTTCAGGGCATTGATCGTGAATGTTTTGGCGCAGAAACTCTGTCGTATGTCCTTCTCCGCCGACGATCATCAGTCTGCGGGCAGCACCATTCAAATAGCCTGCTGCGGCCGTGTCACAGCCCGCTGGAATACTCCCGCCGAATAAAATGAGAACATCCGCTTTTTCAAATCCATATTTTTCTTTCAGTGCGTTTTGCCTCAGTTCCTCAATGTCTCTTACTCCGCAGAAGTCGGCAAGGATATTTATATTTTCAGCTGTTTTTTTCAAATCCATTTGGTATCATCTCCGGTTTTTGATTTCAATTTCAGATTATAAAGTCTTTCTTCTTTTATTCTACACGAGAGACTCAATTCGTCCAGCATATTTTACTGTGTTCAAAGCCGAATGATTCATAAAATCGGAAAAACGAAACATACTGATGAAAAGTAAAAAACAGACAATGGAGAAAAACTCATGACATTTTCCACATGATTTCCGTTCGGCTCTTAGAATGCCTCACTCCAATCATGTGGAAAATGGACGTATTGTCTGTTGGAGAAGGGCCTCTGTCAAAAAAGGTGCCACTTTTCGAAAGTTATTTACCGCTATTGTAGGAGCGCATTTCAAAAGCGCGACGGAAATAGTGGTAAATAACTTATGACATTTTCTACATGATTTCCGTTCGGCTCTTAGAATGCCTTACTCCAATCATGTGGAAAATGGACGTAATAACTGCTGGAGCAGGCTGCTTAAAGACAAAAGGCACCATCTGCGATAGTTTTTCTCCATTGTCGGAAGGAAGCCTTTCCAGAGTTGACTGGAGATAATGGAGAAAAACTTATGAATTTATATGATATTATGGGGCCGGTTATGGTAGGCCCGTCCAGTTCCCATACGGCAGGAGCTGTCAGAATCGGCTTGATTTCGAGAAAGCTTTTGGGCGAGCAGGTCCAGAAAGCTGAGATCTTATTTCACGGTTCCTTTTTGGCCACAGGTACCGGACACGGCACAGACCGGGCAGTCATCGCGGGACTTTTGGGAATGGCACAGGATGACCTGAGGATTCCGAAAAGTTTTGAGCTGGCCAGGAAACAGGGAATGGAGTGGACATTTGGGAGAGCATATCTGAAAGATGTTCATCCAAACAGTGTAAAGCTGCGCCTGACAGGGGAAAGCGGAAGAAACCTTGAAATTGTGGCCAGCTCTCCCGGGGGCGGAAGAGTGGAGATCTGTCAGATGGATGGCCTTTCCACGACTTTTTCCGGGGATATCCCTGTACTGATCGTTCACAACGAAGACAGCCCCGGACATGTGGCCGCTGCTGCCTCTCTGCTTGCGGATGCAGGAATAAATATTGCGTCCATGCGGCTTTCCAGGGACCAGAGAAACGGCAGTGCGGTCATGGTGCTGGAGTGTGACCAGGAGATACCGGAAGAAACGGTGAGAATGATTGAGAACATGAAAGGAATTCAAAAAGCCGCCAGTCTGGCGGGTATGGATTGAGGTGAAGAAATATGGGCTTTGAATCAATGGCAGATATGGAAAAGGCAGCAGCCGCGGGGAAGATTCCTCTTTGGAAAGCGGTCATGGAGGAAGATATGAAAGAGCGCAGTGTTTCCATGAAAGAGACAATGGATAAGATGAGGGAGCGCTATCAAGCCATGAAACAGGCGGATACAGACTATGAGGAAAATTTAAAATCTTTCAGCGGCCTGTCCGGCGGTGACGGAGCAAACATGCAACGTTTGGTCCGGGAAGGAGAAGCCGTTTCCGGCGGCTTCATGGGGATGGTCGTCACAAGAGCATTGAAGATGGGAGAATCCAACGCCTGCATGAAACGGATCGTAGCCGCACCCACGGCAGGAGCCTGCGGCGTGGTGCCGGCAGTCTTTCTGACATATGAACAGTTTTATGGGATACCGGAGAGAACGATGACCGAGGGGCTGTTCATGGCCGCCGGGACCGGTCAGGTCATAGCCCGCAGAGCCAGTATCTCCGGTGCACAGGGAGGCTGTCAGGCGGAGGTCGGGACTGCGTCTGCGATGTGTGCGGCGGCACTGACCTCCATCCGGGGAGGGAGTAATGAACAGATTTTATCGGCAGGAGCATTTGCCATGAAGAGTCTGCTTGGACTGGTCTGTGATCCTCTGGGAGGACTGGTGGAAATACCGTGTATCAGAAGAAATGTAACGGGAGCCGTCAGCGCAGTGGCCTGTTCAGATATGGCGATGGCCGGAATTCTTACGAGAGTGCCCTTTGACGAGGTAATTGATGCCATGGGAGAAATCGGGGAAATGATGCCTGGAGGACTCAAAGAGACAAGTCAGGCGGGACTTGCCGTCACAGAGACTGGGAAAAGGGTCGCTCTCGATCTGGCCAAGAGGAATCAGACGCCCCAATGTTAAAAAAACCCGGCCTGTAAATGATAAGGCCGGGTATCAATATCTTTATTTCAATTTAGTAACGGTTCTGGCTGTTGCACATCCTGATTTTTTCTTCTACAACAGCTGCCATTGCTTCTTTTGCTTCCTTTGTATAAATCCTTGGATCGTTGGCTTCAGGATTTTCAACCAAAGTTTTTCTCAGTTCCTGAGAATAAGGAATTTTTAATTCTGTAGCAATGTTGACTTTACAGATTCCAAGCTCAATGGCACGCCTCACAGCGTCGCCCGGGACACCGGATGCGCCGTGGAGCACAAGCGGTACAGATACTTCCTCACTAATCTCTGCCAGACGGTCAAAGTCAAGCTTCGGTTCTTCTTTATATAAACCGTGGGCAGTACCGATGGCTACGGCCAGAGAGTCAATGCCTGTGCGGGCCACATAGTCGGCAGCCTGTGCAGGATTTGTGTACATGGAGTCTTTTTCGTCTACTACGAGATCATCCTCGCGTCCGCCTAAACGTCCGAGCTCTCCCTCTACGGTAACGTCGTGGAGATGAGCATAGGCCACGACTTTTTTTACTTTTTCTATATTTTCTTCATATGGAAGGCTGGAAGCATCAATCATTACAGATTTTGTGCCCAGGTCAATAGATTCTTTAATGGCGTCAAATTCTTCGTGGTGGTCCAGGTGAAGTGCCACCGGAACATTATATTTTTTAGCAGTTGTCTCGACGATCGCCTGAAGATAATCACGGTTTGCATAAGAAAATGTGCCCGGAGTACCTGCCAGAATGATCGGAGAGCCAAGCTTTGCAGAAGTCTCTGCCACGACCTGGATCGTCTCTAAGTTGTGAATGTTAAATGCCGGCACGGCATATCGTTTTTCCTGTGCATCTAATAACATATGTCTGGTTGATACCATCTTACTCATATTCATCCTCCTAAAGCTTTCCTGCTTTTTGTCTTAGTTTAACCATTTACATTATAAAAAAATCAGCTGTGAAAATCTTTTCAAGTTATGAAAACGGATGAAAATCATGTATAATAAAAAAGATCTTTCACACAGACAGGAGGACGAGTTATGATTATTGAGATAAACAGCAAGATTGCCGAAAATCTTTCCAAGACCGAATTGGGAGTTGTCAATTATATTAATGACAATGAAGACAAGCTCTCAGAACTGTCCATCGTAGATATTGCATTTGAAACATTTTCTTCCCCGGCAACTGTGTCCAGAGCCATCCGTAAATGCGGGATCAATGGGTTTAACGAGCTTCGGTATAAATTAACGGCGAAGACGGAAAATACAGAAGTGAAAGACTTGAATGAAATCATGAACAAGTCTCTGATTGAGGCGACTTCCGTGATTGAGCACATGTCTATTCCAAATGTGCTGAATATTCTGCACACCATGAAGGATGCAAAGAGGGTCCTGATATTCTCCAGGGGACCGACACACCTGGTGGCACAGGAACTGAGCATGAAGCTTCAGGTACTGGACTTTTTTGTGGTGGATGTGGAAGACCCGCAGATTATGAGAATTATGTCGAAGAATCTTCAGGAAGACGAAGTCGTAATCATTTTATCTCTGAACGGAGAGACGAAGGAATTGATCGAGTCGGCGAGAAATGCAAAGCTTCGGGGCTGCAAAGTGATCACTCTGTGCTGCAGCAGCTCCAGTGAATTGTTTGAGTATTCGGACTATACATGGCTTGGGTATAAACATTCCCATATTGCGATCAGAAACTATGAGGTGACATCCAGGCTTCCGCTGTATATCATGTGCAGAATTTTGGTGGATTTCCTGGTAGAAAATATTGAACACAGGGATTAGAAAATATAGAGGGAACAGAGAAAACGATAAATTTCTCTGTTCCCTCTATATTATTCTTATTTTGACTTTAATATTTTATAAATTTTAAAAAGCAGGACAGTTGTCGCTATGAGAGCTGTACATAAAATAGCTTTGATTAAAAAAGAAATTATGAAAATTGCTGTTGGCAGTAAATTGTAAAGTATATCCATGGATGTCTCTTTTCTTTTTTGATATTGAGAGTTTCTTCTATATTTTACCAATAAAAAGTAACTATTGTAAATTTTATTTCCAAAACAGTAATTTAAAGTTTATTTTCAGGATATGAAAAGATTTTCATGGAATACTTGTCTATAATGAAAACTGTAAAAAGAAATTGTATTCTATGGAGGAGCAGTATGATTTATACCTTAACTACAAATCCTGCCATCGATATGAACATATCCACAAAAGGAATGGAACGTGCCAAGGTAAACCGTACATTCGATACGGTTTACACACCCAATGGAAAAGGTGTCAATGTGACTCTTACATTGAAACATTATGGGGTGGATTCCACGGTAACCGGATTTTTTGGAGGATTTTCGGGAAAATATATTGTAGAGGAACTGGAAAAGAGACAGGTTCCGGTGAAACCGGTCTGGGTTGATGACACGACAAGGATCAATATATTTTTGAATGATGGAGAGGGAGAATTCAAATTTGTCAACAGCGGGTCCTTCGTGGGGAGAGATCAGCAGGACGAGATGCTGCATCTGTTTGAGACGGCCGAAGATTTGAGCTGTCTGGTGATCAGCGGCAGTCTTCCGCCCGGAATCGAACCGAGTTTTTATGAAAGCATTTTATCCATATGCAAAAAGAGGGGCGTCGATGTTGTACTCGACATCAGTTCTCCGAAACTAAAAGACTTATTGAAATACGAACCTTTGCTGATCAAACCCAATGACGAAGAGATCGAAGAAATCTTCGGAATTAAAATTAAGAACGAGGAAGATATCCTTCATGTTCTTACCTTCCTGAAAGAACAGGGAGCAAGAAATGTACTGCTGACGCTCGGAAGCAAGGGAGCATATTTCAGCAACGGAGAAGATGTTTACTATTCATCTTCCCAGCCGGTTAAGTTATTAAGCTCGGCGTGTGCGGGAGATGCCGCACTGGCAAGCTTTTTAAGCCTTTGGCTTGGTCATCCGGAAAATGTTGAGGATGCATTGAAGCGTTCTGCTGCCACAGGGGCAAACGTGGCGGAGAGCAACGCGCTCGGTGATTTTGCCAAAGTAGATACTTACTTTCACAACATCAAAATAAGAAAGGTGGAGAAATGATATGAAAAAACTATTAGGTGTTACAGGATGCCCAACCGGGATCGCCCACACTTACATGGCTGAGGAAGCTTTGAAAGAAGCTGCCGAAAAGCTGGGTGCCGAAATGAAGGTTGAGACAAACGGAGCTGTCGGTGTGGAGAATGAACTGACTGCTGAAGACATTGCAGAATGTGACGGAATTATCGTAGCTTGTGATAAAAATGTAGATATGGACCGTTTTAACGGTAAACCGGTCATCGAAGTGCCGGTTGCAGACGGAATCAGCAAGGCAGAAGAATTAGTACAGAAAATGCTTAATGGAAATGTTGCCGTAAGAGGCGGACAGGTAAAAGCAGAGGGTACAGAAACAAAAGCAGAAGAAGGAAAAGATTCCATCGGACATCAGATTTATAAGCACCTGATGAATGGTGTATCCCATATGCTTCCGTTTGTTGTAGCCGGCGGTGTCCTGACAGCAATCTCTTTCTTATGGGGTATTTATTCTTTCGATCCGAGCTCAGATCAGTACAATGTAATCGCTGCGACGATCAAGACAGTCGGCGGTACTTCTATGGGAATGATGGTTCCTGTGCTGGCGGCATTTATCGCTCAGTCCATCGGTGACCGCCCTGGTATGATCGCAGGTTTTGTAGGCGGTATGATCGCCAATAATACCGGTTCAGGATTTATCGGAGCCATTATCGCAGGTTTCGTTGCAGGATATTTTTGTAAATTTGTTGTAAATGCATTAAAAGGACTGCCTAGACAGTTTGAAGGTTTAAAATCTATTTTCTTTATACCAATCATTACAGTGGCGGTTGTAGGTATTCTGATGCAGGTTACTGCTGGGCCGGTTTCAGGCATCAACAAGGGAATGATGGACTTCCTGGCAGGACTCCAGAACTCAAGCCCAATCATCTTAGGACTCGCTGTTGGATGTATGTCTGCATTTGACATGGGTGGTCCGGTAAATAAAGCTGCATATGTAACAGGAACAACACTTTTAGCTCAGGGTAACTTCTACTTTATGGCAGGTGTATCTGCGGCATGTATCACACCTCCGCTCATCATCGCACTTGCAGCTACTTTCGCACCGAAGAAATTTACTAAGGCTGACCGTGCGGCAGGACTTGTAAACTATGTATTGGGATGTACCCACATCACAGAAGGTGCGATTCCATTTGCGGCAAAAGACCCTGTGAGAGTACTGCCGATTCTGATGGTAGGTTCCTCTATCTCAGCGATTCTTTCCTACGTGATGAAAGTTCAGGTTCCTGCACCTCATGGCGGATTTTTAATCCTTCCGTTAGTACATCCGGCTGTAACATGGGTATTATGTATCTTGGCAGGTTCTGTAGTAGGAGCAGTACTTTATGTTCTCACTGCAAAGGATGTAGAGCAGAAATAATAGATTACCCTAAAGGGCATCCCGTATTTTATGCCCTTGGGGCTTGGCGTGCTTCGCACGATAATGTATAAGAAAGGTTGGTAACTTTTATGGAAATTATGGAATTATTTGATGAATCAACAATGAATCTTGACTTACAGGGTGAGACAAAAGATCAGATTATTGAGGAAATGGTAACCCTTTTGGACGAAGGCGGAGTGCTCGCCGACAAAGAAGCTTATAAAAAAGCGATCTATGCAAGAGAAGAGCAGTCCTCCACAGGACTCGGATTTGACATCGCGATCCCGCATGCCAAGACCGCAGCAGTAAAAACTGCACGGGTGGCCTTCGGAAAGTCTGACAAAGGATTTGATTTCGGAGCCGAAGACGGGACAAAAGCACACCTGATTTTCATGATAGCGGCCACCGATACAGACAGCAACCTGCACCTGCAGGCGCTGGCAACACTCTCAAGAAATCTGATCAAAGCAGATTTCAGGAAAAAACTGCTGGAAGCAAAGACAGCGGGAGAAGTCATCGAAGTGTTAAAAACTTTATAAATAATAGCAGACCGGCAGCGGAATTAATTTTCTGGTGCCGGTTTTTCTGAGATGAGACAGAACTCCTCCTCCGGTAAATAGGATATCTATTTTTTACATGATTAGAGTGAAGCATTCTAAGAGCCGAACGGAAATCATGTGGAAAATGTCATACCAGGATAACTTCCGTTAATTCGCTCAGTGTCTTATAAGTGGCGGACGGCAAATCTTTATCGGTTATAAAGTAGTCGATATCTTTCCAGTTGGCATACTGTACCAGAGAACAGATATGTGCCTTGGAACTGTCGGAGATGACAACAATGATCTTGGACTGGGGAATGATCGCCTGCTTGATCTGGGCGTCCGTAAATTCAGAGACCGCAGGACCGTTGTGCTGTTCAAAGCCGCTGGTGCCTAAAAATGCGATATCCACCTTGATTGTGTTGATAAAATTGGTCGTCTGAAATCCTTCTGTGGACATATTGTTGGGATTGAGCTGGCCTCCGGTGAGAATCGTCACATTGTTTCCGTTATTCAGATGATAGGTTGTATTGATGGAATTTGTGACGATAGTATAGCCTGACTTTTGGCTCAGGAGCTTTGCCATGCACTGCATGGTGCTTCCGGCATCCAGATAGATGACGCCCTGTTCCGGAATCAGTTCCAGGCCTTTTTCACAGAGAGCATATTTGACGGCGCTGTTTTCGCTGATCCGTGTCTCTATAGGAATGGGACGGAAACTGGAGATCAGTGTAGCCCCGCCGTGGCTGCGCTCGATGGCTCCGATCTCCTGAAGATGGGTCAGGTCCCTCCGGATCGTCTCTTTTGTCACCTCAAACTTGTCCGCGAGCTCCCCGATCTTTGCACTTCCCGTGCTGTTGATATATTCAATGATTTCCTTCTGCCGTTCTTTTGCGAGAAGTTTTCCCATGTCGGTTCCTCCTTTTCTGCTGTTATATTTATCATAACAGATTCTCAGATTCATTTCAAATTGAAATCCACATAAACAAAAACAAAACAACAGAAACAAACATAATTTAGGGCAAAGTATTGACATGACAATGAAGAAATCATATAATTTACCCATAAAACAAAAATAAACGGACATAAAACAACGTAAACAAAATTTAATGAGGTAGATCATGAAAAATTGGAAAGAGTATGTGTTTGATGTCAACGGATTTCAGATCAATACGGTTTACAGCGGGGAAGCCATAGAAACCATTTTTCTGCCCATGCTGAGAAAGCTCACCGGGATGCAGAAAAAACTGGGCCGGAGACTGATCGTATTTCTGGCGGCGCCGCCGGCAGTGGGAAAGACGACATTGTCCAAGTTTCTGGAATATCTGGCTTTGCAGCATGAAGATCTGACAGAGATACAGGCTATAGGCCTGGACGGTTTCCACTACCATTCAGATTACATCAATTCCCACAATGCGGTCGTGATGGGAAAAGAAGTGCCGATGAAGAAAGTCAAGGGATGCCCGGAAACATACGATACTAAAAAACTGGAAGACAAGCTGAAAAAGATTAAAGAAGAGGACATTCTGTGGCCCATATATGACAGAAACATCCACGATGTGGTGGAAGATGTAGAAAAGATCACGAAGGACATTGTGCTGATCGAAGGCAACTGGCTGCTTCTTGACGAGGAGCCGTGGAAGACATTAAAGGATACCGCAGATTATACAATAATGATCCGCTCAGAAGAAGAGACGTTAAAGGAACGGCTGATCGGAAGAAAGATGAAGGGCGGACTTACGAGAGAAGAGGCAGAGGACTGGTACATAAACAGCGACAGCGTGAATGTGAGAAGGGTTTTGGAGACTTCTCTGGACGGGGATCTGATGTTAAAAGTAGAAGCAGACGGAGATTATATAGGAGGATAAAGGATGAAATCAACAGCAGCAGTTCTGGCAGGGAAAAATCAGGTATATGTAAAAGAAGTGGAGCTTCCGGAAATCGGGGAAGAAGAACTTTTGGTAAAGGTTGTGTCAAACAGCATCTGCCTTTCAACTTATAAGGCGGCACTGAGAGGCGGGGAGCACAAGAGAGTGCCGGATGATCTGAGTCCGGAGCACCCGACGATTACCGGCCATGAGTTTGGCGGATACATCGTAGAAGTGGGAGAAAAGCTGAAAGACCGCTTCAAGCCGGGAGAGAAATTCGTACTTCAGCCGGCTATGGGACTTCCGAGCGGATATTCTGCCGGATACAGCTACGAATACTATGGAGGAAATGCAACTTACTGCATCATTCCGAAGGTTTCCATCGACATTGGATGCGTACTTCCATATGACGGTGATTATTTTGCAAATGCGTCTCTGGCAGAGCCGATGTCATGTATCATCGGGGCATTTCACGCTACCTACCACACAACACCATATGTGTATGAGCACAGAATGGGATTAAAGGACGGTGGAAGTGTTGCGCTGTTAGGATGTGCTGGCCCGATGGGAATCGGAGCCATTGATTATGCATTAAATGGACCGTACAATTCAAAGCGCATCGTTGTAACAGATATCAATGATGAAAGGCTTGAGAGGGCAAAATCCCTGATCACTCCGGAGGATGCGGCATCTAAGGGCGTGGAACTCATCTATGTGAACACTGCAGGAAAAGAAAATGCGGTAGAAGAACTGAAAGAATTAAACGGCGGAAAGGGATACGATGAGGTATTTGTATTCGCACCGGTAGAATCTCTCATCGAGATGGGAGACGACCTTTTAGGAAACGACGGCTGCCTGAATTTCTTTGCAGGTCCTACGGACAACAACTTCAAGGCAAAGTATAATTTCTACAATGTCCACTATGAAGGAACCCATATCTGCGGAACTTCAGGGGGAGCGCCTGCGGATATGATCGAGTCTCTGGAATTGTCTGCGGCAGGAAAGATCAATCCGTCTTACATGGTTACACACATCGGAGGCATTGACGCGGCGCCGGATACGATCCTGAATCTGCCGAAGCTTCCGGGAGGCAAAAAGCTGATTTACCCTCATATCAAGATGGAGTTGACTGCCATCGAAGATTTTGAGAAACTGGGAAAAGAAAACGAAATGTTTGCACATCTGGCGGAGATCTGCAAGGCAAACAACAATGTGTGGTGCAAAGAGGCAGAAGAATATCTTCTCGATACTTTAGCGCCGGAAAAATAAGAGAGAATGATGCAGAAGGAGTCCTGATTAGTTTCAGGGCTCCTTTTTTCGGAAATTGTTGACTTTGAGTGAGCTCCAAGTGCTATGATAGAGAAAACCACTGAAATGAAGAAAGGTCAGGGACAAATAATATGAGATATCGTATGCTTGGGAATACAGGGCTTGAGATCAGTGAGATCGGGCTTGGATGTGAGGGCTTTGTAGGAAAAGACGAACATGAAACAGAAGAACTCTTAAATCTGGCACAGAAAAAAGGAATAAATTATTTAGACCTATATACGCCTGATCCGGATCTCAGAGATCGAATCGGAAAGATGCTGAAAGGAAGGAGAGAAGAGTATTTCCTTCAGGGGCATCTCTGTACGATTTGGAAGGATGGACAATATAAGCGCACCAGACAGATTGATGAAGTCAGGGAAGGATTCGAAGATATGCTTCAAAGACTATGTACCGATTCTTTGGAAGTAGGGATGATACACTATGTAGATTCCTTAAAAGACTGGAAGGAAGTATACGAGGGCCCGGTCATGCAGTATGCCAGAGAACTGAAGGCTCAGGGAAAGATTCGCCATATCGGGCTGAGCAGCCACAATCCGGAGGCTGCCATGGAAGCTGTAAAGAGCAGAGAGATCGAGGTTCTTATGTTCAGCATCAATCCTTGCTATGATCTGCAGCCCGCCGGGGAAAACTGTGAGGCATTATGGGATGACAAAAATTATAAAGGGGATCTTGTGAATATGGACCCGGCCAGGGAGGAGCTGTATGAAATGTGCAGTAAACAGGGTGTGGGCATTACCGTCATGAAAGCTTTCGGAGGAGGGGATCTGCTGAGTGAGGAATTATCACCCGCAGGCAGAGCGCTGACACCGAGTCAATGCATTCACTATGCACTTACCAGGCCTGCCGCAGCATCTGTCCTGGCTGGGGCTCACACTGCCGAAGAACTTTCAGACAGTCTGAGGTATGAAGAGGCAGGCGAAGATGAGAAGGATTACGCCCGTGCCCTGGCTGAGTTTCCGAATATCAGCTGGAAAGGCCACTGTATGTACTGCGGCCACTGCGCGCCTTGTCCGAAGGGAATTGAGGTGGCCTCTGTCACTAAGTTTTTAAATCTGGCAAAGGCTCAGGATGATGTTCCTGAAACAGTGAGAGAACACTATGCGGTTCTAGAACATAAGGCATCAGAGTGCATTGGATGCGGTATTTGTGAGAATCGGTGTCCGTTTGAAGTGTCCATCATTGAAAACATGAAAAAAGCCGCTGAAATATTCGCACAATAAGCCAAAGGAGAATTCGCATTGTACTTATTATTTTTTATACTGCCGATCCTGATTCTCATACCGGCAGGGATTTATTTATATATTTTCTTCCGCAGGATTTTAAGCCTTTTCTTAAAAAGAGACGTACGCATAGTGAAAGTGGTGAGTGCGGTTTTGGCACTGGCTTGTGTGTTTTCAGCATGGCCGGCCTATGGATGGGGAGGAGTGGCGGTCCTGCATCTTGTGGGAGTCTCTCTGGTCCTTGAGCTGATCAATCTTCTCTTAAAAAGAACGCCGTTTGTTTTCAAGAAATGGGATCTGATTTACAGAAGCGGGATACTGTCTTTTCTCATCATTGCGGTTGTCTTTTCCTACGGATATATTAATATGCAGCAGATTAAGAAGACCAGTTACAGGATCGGGACTCCTAAGATACAGCAGGAGGAAACGCTCAGAATAGCTCTCATGTCAGACATCCATCTGGGTGTTACGATGAGTGCCAAAGATCTGGAGAATTGGTGCGGCAAAATACAGAGTCAGGAGCCGGATCTGGTTCTTTTGACTGGAGATATCTTCGATGAGGATACAAAGAGAGAAGAGATGGAACGGGCGGCCAAAGCTTTGGGATATATGAAGAGTACTTATGGAAGTTTTTATGTATATGGGAATCATGATTCCAATCAGTACAGGGAAAAGCCGGAGTACACTTCTGGTTATCTCAGGAATACGTTAGAAAAAGCCGGAGTCCGTGTGCTGGAGGATGAGGTGTTTAAGACAGGGAAGGATATCTGTATCATCGGGAGAAAGGATGCCGGTGACCGGGACCGGAAGAGTCTGAAAGAGATCATGAAAGATGCACCGGAAAACAGTTTCAGAATCCTGATGGATCACCAGCCCGGAGATCTGAAGGAAAATAACAGGCAGGGCATCGATCTTCAGGTGTCCGGACATACCCATGCCGGGCAGATCTGGCCGACCGGGCAGCTGATGCAGCTTCTTGGAATCAATGAGATCAACTATGGTTACCGGAAGATCGGGAACCTCCAGACCGTGGTGACATCCGGCATGGCGGGATGGGGGTATCCGATCCGCACGGGAGGCCACTGTGAATACGTGATCATAGATGTGGTGTTAAAGAAATGAGGTCTCACTGCGGTGCATTTTGTCTCTGTATTCGGTTCCCCACTGCACCATGGAGTCCAGGATCGGTTTTAAGCTCAGGCCGGTTTCAGTGAGAGAATATTCTACTTTCGGAGGGACCTGAGGGTAGACTTTCCGGTTTACCAGTCCGTCGGCTTCCATAGAGCGCAGATTGCTGGTCAGGACTTTCTGCGTGATTCCGGTCACGGAGCGCATCAGTTCGCTGAACCGTTTCGTTCCGGTCAAAAGATCACGTATGATTAAGACCTTCCATTTGTCACCGATCAGCTGCAGTGTCATTTCCACAGGACATTCCGGGATGTTTCGTTTTTTTGACATTGTGTACTTCCTCCTTGCTATGTTTATTTTATATCTTCCCATTTAGAAATACAATAAGTAACCTGGCGGCGGCATAGTATCTTTTGGATACCATGCCACCTTTTTGTGCGTGGTTTACGGAGTATGGAAGACCGATTAGAATAAAAGAAGAGAATGAAAGGTGCAAAAGGGGGATGAAATATGGGGACAGAAAATCAAAGGGTGTTAAAACAAAAGCTTTCGCAGGCAGGAGCCATTGTAATTGGCGCAGGCGCAGGGATGTCGGCGGCAGCCGGACTGCTGTATTCCGGAGAACGGTTTGAGAAGAATTTTAAGGAATTCATAGAGCGGTACGGACTCAGAGATATGTATTCCGCAGGTTTTTATCCGTTTCCTTCCCCGGAAGAAAAGTGGGCTTACTGGAGCAGGCATATTTATTTAAACCGATATGATATGCCCTCAGGAAAAGCATATACAGATCTGTTTCAGGCAGTGAGAGATAAAAATTATTTCGTGCTGACAACCAACGTAGATCATCAGTTTTGGCTGTCCGGATTTGAGGATCGGAGAATTTTTGCCGTCCAGGGAGATTACGGCCTGTTTCAGTGTAAAAAAGCGTGCCATCCGAAGCTCTACGATAATGAGACTCAGGTGAGGGCCATGGTACGGGAGCAGAGGAACTGCAGGATACCAAAGTCCCTGATACCAAAATGTCCGGTCTGCGGCGGAGAAATGGAAGTAAACATTAGGAAAGATGAATATTTCATAGAAGATGAGAAGTGGCATGAGGCGGCCGGACGGTATAAAAGATTTCTCAGTGAGAACAGAGGTAAAAGAATTCTGTTTCTGGAACTTGGCGTCGGAATGAATACACCGGGGATTATAAAGTACCCTTTCTGGCAGATGACTGCGGAGAATCCAAAGGCAGTCTATGTCTGTGTCAATTCCGGGGAAGCGTACTCTCCAAGGGAAATAGAAGCGCAGTCGATTTGTATTGACGGGGATATTGGGAAACTTATAGATATTTGTGTTTCGAGTCAGAAAATTGACTTGATTGACGAAAAAAAGAATTCTTGCAATTAAGAAGTGGATATGGGGGTTACACTGATGGGGTGTAAAAACATCAGGAAGGGAGAAAGAAAAAATGACACATGACGAGCAAAGAAAATATCTGATTCAGAAACTTCTTGATGAGGATATTCAATATAAAGATGTAGTTATTCCAGAAGATGTGCAGCAGCAAAAACTGCTGCTGCGCAGTTTAATGAATGTTAGACCGCCAAAGGCTGTCAGCCGCGAATTTATGGAAGTGCAGGATAACTACTTGTCCGATGAACGTGATGCAGCAGGAGTTGTTGATGCGGCATCCCTTCCCGTGGTTCCTCAATATCCGCGTCTTGTATTATGGCAAAGTGATATTACCGTGTTAAACTGTGATGCGATTGTAAATGCAGCGAATAGTCAGATGTGTGGATGTTTCCGGGCTTTGCACTCCTGTATCGATAATATCGTGCATACAAAAGCCGGTATTGCCCTGCGTCTGAAATGCAATGAGATTATGCAGAAACAAGGCCGCGAAGAACCTGCCGGGCAGGCGAAGATTACACCAGCATACAATTTGCCGTGCAAATATATACTTCACACCGTTGGCCCAATCATCGAAACGGGACATCCAAGTGAGCAGCAGAAAGAGCAGCTCGCGTCCTGCTATCGTTCCTGTTTACAGCTTGCAGCTGAATCCGGGTGCAAGAGCATTGCTTTTTGCTGTATCTCAACCGGCGTTTTTATGTTTCCAAACCGGGAGGCAGCCGAGATTGCGATTAAGACAGTCAAAGATGTTCTCGCTGTGGATACAAGGATTGAGAGAGTTATCTTTAATGTATACAAAGACTTAGATAAAGAAATCTACGAAAAATTACTTGCGGTAAATTGAGCGTATCATCACATAGAATTTTTACATCTGGTATGGTATGATTTTGAAAGTGAGAAAACATTACAAATCGGAATTTACCGAATTAAGTTAATCGTGCCATAATCAAATTTGATGGAGAATGACCGTTATGATTAGAAATTTGTAGAAAGTAGATATAAATAGGGTTGCTGACATATGGTTAAAGACCAATCTGAAAGTACATTCTTTTATTTCTGAACAATACTGGACAAGTAATTATGAATTAGTGAAGGAAATGTTGCCACAGGCGGAAGTCTACGTGTATGAAGATGATAAAATAATTCAAGGCTTTGTAGGTGTAAGAAATGAATATATTGAGGGTATTTTTGTTTTTGATGAAATGCAGTCACATGGTATTGGCAAAATTTTGTTGGATTATATCAAGGATAAAAAAGTCAGATTACAGTTAAACGTATATCAGAAGAATGTCAGGGCAATGTCTTTTTACCAAAGAGAAGGGTTTACTATTTAGTGTGAAATGATGGATGAATTCACTGGCGAAAAAGAATATGTAATGAACTGGGAATCAAAGTGGAGATCAGATTTTTGAGAGGTAATAATGTAAATGCGTTTTTTGTTGATACAGGGAATAGGATTTTGGGGAACCATTTTATTTTTCTTATCTTATCAGTGTAGAAATAATAAAACACTGTTTCAAGTTCAATTTGTTTCTTATTTATGTTATACCATACATTTATTGCTGTTAGGAGCAATTACTGGTGGGATAAGCTATATATTGAATACAGTGCGTTCTTTCTGCTTGGGAAGTAAGAATGATTTTTTGAAAGGCAGATTGGTATGTTGTATACTCTGCATATTGCAGGTAACAACGCTGGTTTTTACTTGGAACGGATGGTGGTCGATACTTCCGGTTGTTGCCAATATTGCAGCAACGATAGGTGGATACACATACAACGCACGGAAAATCCGTATAGTTGGAATGTTGATCAATTCACCGTTGTGGATTGTATATGATATCGTTGTTGGTTCTTGGGCTGGAATATTAGATGAAATAGTTAGTGAAGTATCTATGATTATATCTATTATCCGTTATGGATGGGAAAACATGGATTTATCAGAAATTGAGGAATAATTGAAAGAAATGAGAAATCGCAAATGACCGAACTGCAATAGAGAGGCTTCTTGTTCGGAAGATAGGAAAATGTGAAAGAAAATTTAACGACTCATAATTTTATCAATAGAAAATTATAAAAGAAGGAAGGCGATTCAACAATATGAAGATTGAAGGGAACCAGAAGGAACTGGACGCAATGGCAGAATTTCATAAGGGAAACCGTGTTGAGGGGTTGAGGATGCAAGAGGAATTCGCAGCAGAATTCCGCAAGGAATATGAAGACAAAGACCATTGTCCTTGTCTGAAAGCCTGTCGTTATCATGGAAACTGTAAGGAATGTGTAGCAATCCACAGGGCGCATCAAGAACATGTTCCTAACTGTATGCGGCCATTGATTAATAAGAAGCTGAAATTGATGTCAGAATTAACAGAGCATACCTTGGCAAATGAAATAGAAGCCCCACATGAGATTTTAAGAAAATAGGCAAGCCAACTTCCAGTTTGTATAGAACATAAAACAACTTAATAATCGCTACTTTCACAGAAGCATCACTGAGCAGGAGATCCGAAAGGACTTCCTGTTTTTCTGCTATGAAAAAAGGGAAAACTATCGCAGATGGTGCTTTTTGTCTTTAAGCAGCCTGTGCCAACAGATATTACGTCCATTTTCTACATGATTGGAGTGAGGCATTCTAAGAGCCGAACGGAAATCATGTGGAAAATGTCATACCCACAGGGCATCCCGTATTTCATACCCTTCGGGTGGACGCGCTTTGCGTGATAAGGTATAGTTTTTAATGTATTCAAACATATCGACTGGGAAATTTATAAAAGTGGGTTTACTGTATGATATCTCCCGGACAAAAACTCATTTTTCTGTGCCAGTCCTTTGCAAACGATAAGGGCTGAATGAAGAATATACCGGCAGTCATTTCCCGGTGTTGAGGTGGAGCGGATATACTGCCGGTGCAGGTTTTTAAGCCACGGTTCGAATCCGCAGATGCCTGAGTCAGATTTTATACGCCGGCTGACCTGGTCCGTTCTCAGATAGTTTGAGAAGACCAGGTGGAGCCGGCGTTCATATTTTATATGCTCTTTCAGAGAATAGTGAAATTCTTTGTTATGGGAACGGGTAAAAGAATCAGCGAGATAATGCATCATCTCACCCGCCCGGAACCAGCCCGTAAAAGTATTCCGAAAGCCTGACGAATAAGCCTGATCCATCAGATGTCTGCGGGAGTCATAACTGTGTCCTTGCAGATCTGCGGCGTTGGAGCCGCCCAGATAGGAGAAAAGATTGAAATCGGGCAGAACATTTCCCAGAATAAATGCAAATGTTTTGGGCTTGTCCAGGAACATTCGGCGGGCCAGCAGTTTTGAAAGGGCGTAATGATCTTTTGTTTCCATAGGATACCTCTTTATAAAAACGATGTTTCCGATTCTGTCTTTATAGTATCTGTGAATTGTGTATAAATAGTGATGGAAGTTTAAAAAATTCGCAAGACGATATCACTGTTTTATATTATAATAAACTGAACTACAAAAGAAAGGATTTAAGAAACCTATGAACCAAAATACAAAAGGTGTAATCTTTACGATGCTGGGCGGAATCTTCTGGGGGATTTCCGGGATTATCGGGAAATATCTGTTTGACGAAAAGCAGCTCACGGCCGTCTGGCTTGTGACGCTGAGGCTTTTGTCAGCAGGACTGCTTATGCTTATGCTGGCGGCAGTCCAGAAGAAGGGGGATATATTCCGTGTATGGAAAAAGAAACGGACGGCAGTCAGCCAGCTGGTATTTTGTCTGTTTGGGATGACAGCCTGCCAGATGTCTTATTTTCTTGCAATCCAGTATTCTAACCCGGGGACAGCCACGGTGCTCCAGTACATTGCCCCGGCGCTGATCATGCTGTTCTGTCTGGCAGTGGAAAAGAGAAAGCCGAAGCGTCTGGAAGTGATTGTTTTAGTCTGCGTTATAGCCGGTGTTTTCCTGCTGGCGACTCACGGAGATCCGGGAAGCCTGGCCGTCACAGGCAGGGCTTTGTTCTGGGGACTTGCGGCTGCCGTGGCTCTGGCTGTCTATAACATTCAGCCGGAAAAGCTCCTCAATGAATTTGGGTCCATGGAGACCGTGGGATGGGGGATGTTTATAGGGGGACTTCTTATGATACCTGTGACGGGATTTTTTCATGTACCCGGTATATGGGATATGACAACGGTCCTTTTGGCACTGGCCGTTATCATCTTCGGAACGGTGATTCCGTTTGGATGTTATCTGGAAGGCGTCCGTCTGCTGGGACCCGTGAGAGCCAGTATGTTTGCGTGTGTGGAACCGCTGGTGGCGGCAGTCATGTCCGCGCTGCTGCTGGGAGAGGTCTTTGTCGGTGTGGATGTTCTGGGATTCGCCCTGATCATCGGAGGGGTAACATCCCTGGCGGTGTTTGACCGGTCGTAATCTAATGAAGAGGATTTGTCTGCGTCCTTCTGCATGGATGAAAAGTTTATAAATAATTGCTGTTCTGTTGGATATATTTGTGCAATATGCTATAATAAATCAGACATAACGTGTGGGAGCACAGAGAAATAATGGAGATCTAGGAGGGCAATATGGAGAGATACATTATGGCACTGGATGCGGGAACAACGAGCAACCGGTGTATCCTGTTCAACAGAGAGGGCAAGATCTGCAGTGTGGCTCAGAAGGAATTCACTCAGATATTTCCGAATCCGGGATGGGTGGAGCATGATGCGGGAGAGATCTGGTCTACGCAGCTTGGAGTGGCGGTGGAGGCCATGCAGAAGATCGGTGTCACGGCGGAACAGATCGCGGGCATCGGCATCACCAACCAGAGGGAAACTACGATCCTTTGGGACAAGGAGACAGGGGAGCCGATCTACAACGCTATTGTGTGGCAGTGCCGCAGGACCTCAGAGCTCTGTGATTCCCTGAAAGAACAGGGACTGGAAGAAAAGATACGGGATAAGACCGGTTTGATTATCGATGCCTATTTTTCCGGGACGAAGGTTAAGTGGATTCTGGACCACGTGGAAGGAGCAAGGGAGAGGGCGCAAAAGGGAGAGATTCTCTTTGGAACCGTGGAGACATGGCTGATCTGGAAACTCACAAAAGGAAAAGTCCATGTGACGGATTATTCCAATGCGTCCAGAACCATGCTGTTTAATATCAAAGATCTCACATGGGATAAGGAGATCCTTGAGATTCTTGATATCCCGGAAGCGATGCTTCCGAAACCTGTCCAGTCAAGTGAGATATACGGTGAGGCAGACCCGTCATATTTCGGCGGTGCGGTTCCTATCGCTGGCGCGGCGGGAGACCAGCAGGCGGCTCTGTTCGGACAGACCTGTTTCAGGGCGGGTGAAGCCAAGAATACATACGGTACGGGAGGCTTCCTTCTCATGAATACGGGCCGGATGCCGGTGAATTCTCAGCACGGGCTTTTGACAACGATCGCATGGGGCCTGGACGGTAAGGTGGACTATGCGCTGGAAGGATCTATTTTTGTGGCGGGAGCTGCCATCCAGTGGCTGAGGGATGAGTTAAAACTCATCGATTCTTCCCAGGATTCTGAGTATATGGCCCAAAAAGTGAAGGACAGCAACGGCTGTTATGTAGTGCCGGCGTTTACGGGACTGGGTGCTCCTCACTGGGACCAGTATGCCAGGGGAACGATCCTCGGCATTACCCGCGGAGTCAACAAGTGCCACATTATCAGGGCGACATTAGAGTCTATTGCATTTCAGGTCAACGATGTGCTGAAGGCTATGGAGGCCGACGGAGGCATTCATTTAAGTTCTCTCAAGGTAGACGGAGGCGCCAGCCAGAACAATCTTTTAATGCAGATGCAGGCAGATATCAGCGGTGCCCCGGTACACCGTCCGGCCTGTGTGGAGACGACAGCTATGGGAGCGGCATACCTGGCAGGCCTTGCAGTCGGCTATTGGGACAGCAAAGAGAAGCTGTCCGAGAACATGGAGATCGACTGTGTCTTTGAACCTCAGATCAGTGAGGAAGAAAGAGAGAAAAAAGTATCCGGATGGAAACGGGCAGTCCGCTATTCATACGGATGGGCAAAAGAAGAATAAGAGAGTTGATTTTTTCACCAGTCTTCCCACTGGTGAAAAAATATGATAATATTGGTTGGACCAATTAAGGAAGATTGTAAAAAATATTGACTTGGAGTGAGCTCCAGGTGATATGGTAAATTCAGGAGCACACAGTGGCCGGCAGGAAGATGCCGCGGCCTTCAAATAAAAAAGTAAGGAGTGCGCAGAGATGGAAGCACATGAAGTATTAGAAAAAGTCAGCCGGGGAGAAATGTCCGTTGGGGAGGCAGAAGCATTTTTCCGCAGGGAGCCCTTTGAGGATATGGGGTATGCCAAACTGGATACCCACAGAAAATTAAGGAACGGAGCTGCCGAGGTTGTCTTTTGCAGCGGTAAAGCTGATGACCATCTGGTCAGTATTTTTCAGAGATTATGGGAACAGAACGGGGAAGTATTCGGAACGAGAGCTTCCCGGGCACAGTATGAACTTGTCCGGCAGGAACTTCCGGAACTTACATACGATGCAGTATCCCGCATTATGAAGATTGAAAAGCCCGGGAAAAAGAAGATTGGAAAGATTGCGGTATGCACAGGAGGCACGGCGGATATTTCTGTGGCCGAGGAGGCGGCCCAGACAGCGGAGTTCTTCGGCAATCACGTGGACCGCATCTATGATGTGGGAGTCAGCGGCCTTCACCGGCTCTTGTCCCGGCTGGATGTGATTCAGAGTGCCAACTGTGTCGTTGCGGCGGCGGGAATGGAGGGCGCTCTGGCAAGTGTCATCGGTGGACTTGTTGACAAGCCGGTGATCGCGGTGCCTACCTCTGTGGGCTACGGGGCCAGTCTGAACGGCATTTCGGCTCTGCTCACGATGATTAACTCATGTGCCAACGGCATTGCGGTTGTAAATATTGACAATGGATACGGTGCCGGCTACATGGCATCACAGATCAACAGACTGGGGGAACGATCATGAATCAGACACTTTATTTAGAATGTTATTCGGGGATCAGCGGCGACATGATGACAGCGGCTCTGTTGGATCTCGGGGCCGATGAAAAGGTCCTTTCAGAGGCTCTTGAAAGCCTTCCTGTAAAGGGAGTTCGGACAGAGGTGAGAAGAGTATCAAAGGCTGGGCTGGACGCATGTGATTTCCATGTGATTCTGGATCACGAACATGAGAACCACGACCACGATATGGAATATCTTCACGGACACAGCCACGACCATTCTCACGGAGATCACGGACATCATTCTCATGACCACGAACACAGGGGGCTCGCAGAAATTCTTGAGATCCTTTGCAGGGCACAGATCACGGACGGTGCAAGAGAGAAGGCGGTGAGAATTTTTGAGATACTCGCAGAGGCGGAGGCCAAGGCTCACGGGACCAGTATAGAAAAGGTCCATTTTCATGAGGTGGGAGCCGTGGACTCTATCGTGGATATTACGGCAGCAGCTGTCTGCCTCGACAACCTTCAGATTGACAAGGTCATTATTCCTGTGCTCTGTGAGGGAAGCGGGTCTGTGCGCTGCCAGCACGGTGTGATCCCGGTCCCGGTTCCGGCAGTTACCGCCGTCACGTCTAAATACTCCATTCCCCTGCACATGACGGATGTGCAGGGAGAACTGGTCACTCCGACCGGCGCCGCTATCGCAGCGGCCATCCGGACTTCCGCCCGGTTGCCGGAGCGGTTTGTGATCGAGAAAACCGGGATCGGGGCCGGAAAGAGAGAGTATGAACGGCCGAGCCTGCTGCGGGCCATGCTGATCCGGGAAACAGAAGACGGAAGCGCCGGCGATTATATATACAAGCTGGAGAGCAATATTGACGACTGTACCGGGGAAGCGCTGGGATACGTGATGGAGCGGCTGATGAAGGCAGGGGCAAGAGATGTCCACTATACACCCGTATTTATGAAGAAGAACAGACCGGCCTATCAGCTCAATGTTATCTGCAAGGAGGAAGACATAGAGAAACTTGAGGGGATCATTTTCCGGGAGACGACGACCATCGGCATCCGCAGACAGAAGATGGAACGAAGTGTACTGAAACGGCAGGTGAAAACAGTGAAGACTTCTCTGGGGGAAGCCCGGATCAAGGTGTGTTTTATGGAAAACGGAATGAGAGCCTATCCGGAGTATGAGAGTGTCAGGGAACTGTGCAGAAAGAACGGGCTTTCTTTCCAGGAAACCTACCAAAGGATCGAAGAGGAATGCTATGGACAGATATGAGGAACACTGCGCAAATTTAAAAGAGGCAGTCAGAGGCTTTGTAAAGGAAGATGTGGCGCTTGCTTTTTCCGGAGGAGTGGACAGCAGCCTGCTCTTAAAGCTTCTGTGCCTTGCGGCAGAGAAAACCGGGAAAAAGGTGGCGGCATTTACGATGGTGACAAAACTTCACCCGTCTGGGGATGCCAAAATTGCGGAGAGAGTTGCCGGGGAAGCGGGAGCCGTTCACCGTGTCATTCATGTGGATGAACTTTCCCATGCGGGGATCATGGACAATCCGGAAAACAGGTGTTATCTGTGCAAGAGATATCTGTATACAAAACTGCTGAAATCGGCGAAAGCGTTGGGGATACAGACTGTACTGGAAGGAACCAATGCGGATGACCTGAACGCCTACCGTCCGGGAATCCGGGCAGTAAAAGAGCTGGGAATTCTCAGTCCTCTTGTGCAGGCCGGGATGACCAAAGCCGATATCCGCAGGATGGCATCGGAATATGGGATTTCTGTGGCAGAGCGGCCGGCAAGTCCCTGTCTTGCCACGAGATTTCCCTATGGGACCAGACTGTCTTGGGAGAAAATGAAGATGGCAGAGGAAGGGGAGAAGTTTCTGAGAACATTGGGCTTTTACAATGTTCGTGTCCGTATTCACGGAGATACGGCGAGGATCGAAGTGGACGAGAAAGATCTTCCCGGTCTGGTCAAAAACAGAGCGGCTGCGGTAAAGCGGCTGAAAGAAATAGGCTTTACATACATTACGGTGGATCTGGAGGGATTCAGGTCCGGCAGCATGGACACTCACTTGAAACAGGGAAAGGAGAAATAGGATATGCATATGGCAGATGCGCTTGTGGCCCCTGCGGTGGCAGGCACCATGTATGCCTGTTCTGCGGCGGCAGCAGGATGGGCGGTAAAAAAAGTACAGGAGGAAGATGACCCGAAAAAAGTTCCGCTGATGGGGGTCATGGGAGCCTTTGTGTTCGCAGGACAGATGATCAATTTTACGATCCCGGGAACAGGTTCTTCCGGGCACCTGTGCGGAGGAATGCTCGCGTCGGCAGTACTGGGACCATTTGCGGGATTCCTGACCATGATCGGGGTACTGCTGATCCAGTGCCTTCTTTTTGCGGACGGAGGGCTTCTCGCACTTGGATGCAACATTTGGAACATGGCGTTTTACGGCTGTTTTATAGGAGCCGGGCTTCTCTGGAGGCGGTTCATGAAAAACGGACCGGATAAAAGGAAAATTACATATGCATCCGTTATCGGATGTATCCTTACCTTACAGCTGGGAGCACTTTCCGTGACAGCAGAGACACTTGCTTCGGGCATTACAGAGCTGCCTTTTGGAGTGTTTGCAGCTGCTATGCAGCCGATCCATCTGGCCATCGGACTGGTGGAAGGACTGATCACTGCTGCGGTGCTCTGTTTCCTGTACGAGGCCAGGCCGGAGCTTATCTGGACCGGAGACTCCGGGAAATCTGCGGCAGGCGCAAAGAAGCCGAAGCTCTCTTTCCGAAAAGTGCTGCTTGCACTTGCAGGCGCATTTGTACTGATCGGAGGCGCATTATCCCTGGCTGCATCCTCAAATCCGGACGGGCTTGAATGGTCTATACAAAAAATCACAGGATCCGCGGAGCTTGCGGCTTCCGGTCCGATTCACGCTGCGGCCGAAAGGATTCAGGGCCTGACCTCCCTCCTGCCGGATTATTCTATCCCGGATCGGGAGACGATGCTTGGAACTTCTCTGTCAGGCATCTTCGGAGGAATCGCGGTGATCGTGTTATGCACAGCCGTCTGTTACCTGTTCGGCCTGTTTAGGAAGAAAGGGAAACATGAGCAGAATCAATGAGGCAGTACATGAAATACACCATCTGGATGCCATGGCCCAAAGAGAGGGGCGGATCAACAGGATTCATCCTCTGAGTAAGCTTCTCGTGACGGTCTGGTATATCGCTTTTACCATGTTATTTCCGGCCTGTGACCTGAGCGGAACCTTTTGTATGATCCTGTATCCCGCAGTAATCATGCGGGCAGGAAACATTTCTGTGGTCAGAAGCATAAGAAAATTAGGTCCGGTTCTTCTGCTCGTCTGTGCGGTGGGGATCGCGAATCCGTTTTTTGACCGGGCCGTACTCTTTCGGGCAGGACCTTTGCCTGTAACTGGCGGCATGATCTCCATGGCGACGCTGATGCTCAAAGGAGTTTTTGCGGTGCTGGCGTCTTACCTGCTGATCCTGACAACGTCCATGGAGAGCATCTGTTATGCTCTGCGTCTCCTGCATGTGCCGAAGATCATGGTGACCATGGTGCTTCTGATCTATCGGTATGTGATCGTGCTGCTGAAAGAAGCCGAACGGATCTCCCAGGCGTACTCATTGAGAGCGCCGGCTCAGAAGGGAATCCATTACCGGGCATGGGGGACCCTGCTGGGACAGCTGATGTTAAGAAGCATCGACCGGGCCCAGACGGTCTATGAGAGCATGCTGCTCCGGGGCTTTGACGGAAGCTTTCATCTGTCAAAGAAACAGAAAATGGACCCGGGCAGTGCCGTTTATCTGGCAGGCTGGCTGGGTATCGTTGTCTTGCTGCGGTATGTTTCTGTTTTTAAACTTGCCGGAAGCCTGCTAAAATAAAATACGGAGGAAGTATGAACAAAATAGAAGTAAACGGTCTCACTTTTTCTTATGAAAAAAGAGCTTCATCAGGCAGAATAAATGTGCTTTCCGATTTAAGCTTTACGGCAGCGGAGGGAGAGCGCATCGGCCTGATCGGGGCTAACGGAGCGGGGAAGTCTACACTGCTCAAACTCATGGTAGGGCTTCTGACAGATTATGAAGGAGATATGAGAATCGGCGGGGTCAGTGTGGAGAAAGATTCTCTGGCGGATATCCGAAGAAGGATGGGATATGTATTTCAGGACTCGGAAAGCCAGCTTTTTATGTCTACGGTATACGAGGATGTGGCTTTTGCGCCGCGCAATTACGGGCTCTCTGAGGAGGAAACAAGAGAGAGGACGATGAGAGCACTGGAGAGTGTCCATATGGAGCAGATGAAAGACAGGCATATCTACCGGCTGTCCGGAGGAGAGAAAAAAAGGGCATCCATCGCATCAATCCTGTCCATGGAGCCGGAGGTGATCCTTATGGATGAGCCGTCGGCGGCTCTGGACCCGAAAAACAGGCGCAGCCTGATTCATCTCCTGAACGGACTTTCCGGGACGAAAATCATTGCGTCCCATGACCTGGATTTCATCTATGATACGTGTGAGAGGACTATCCTGATCGCAGACGGAAGACTTGCAGCAGACGGACCTACGGGAGAAATATTAAGGGATCAAACACTTTTGGAAGACAATGGGATGGAACTGCCGCTGTCATTTTCCAGGACTTTGAATTGAATGGAGGAATGTATTTTGACGATCGCAGAAGTGAGTAAGAAGTATGACATAACCGCAGATACGCTGAGATATTATGAAAGGATTGGGCTGATACCCGCTGTCCCGAGGAAGCCGAACGGCATCCGGGACTATGACCAGGCATCCTGCCAGTGGGTGGAACTGATGAAGTGCATGCGGAAAGCCGGGGTGCAGATCGAGGCACTGATCGAATACGTAGCGCTGTTTCGTCAGGGTGACGAAACGATGGATGCCCGGAAAACGATTCTCATTGAACAGAGAAAACGTCTGGTACGGAAAATGCAGGATATACAGGAAACACTGGAACGCCTGGATTATAAAATAGAGATGTATGAGCAGGGGAAAATGACAAGTGACTATCAGCTGCATATCAAAGACTGCCAAAAATGATTCTGTTTCACATTTAATTGAGCTGCCGGTCCCGGCAGCTCTTTTGGATGATCATAAAGATTCTGTTCTTCTGCAGATGCACATGTAAGAAAAACTGTCTGTACTTCCGTTTATCGGGCTGGCTTCCAGTGATATAGCGAATGATTCTTTCTGAGGAAAATGTATGTTGACAGAAGCCTTAAATTCTGAATTTTTTTTCATAGCTTTTAAAAGGTCCTGTCTTATCTGTCTTAGATTTTCAGGATACACGGTATCGTTGTAAAAACGGGTTCTGACATACTGGTCCAATGATTCTGCCGTATAGCCATATTCCGCAAAAAAGCCCTCAGAGAGCAGCCTGAATTCAATTCTGCCTTCTCTTATTCGAAGCAGGAAAATACTTTCCGGAAGATGGACAAACAGATGGCTCATTCGGTTTCGGAGATTGACAGTCTCTGTAATGTCCGTGATGATCCCCTGTAAAAACTGCCGGCCCTGATACTCCATATACCTGCTTTGATCTATGACCCAGATGTATCCGTTTTTGCTGAGCATACGGTATTCAAAATTGACTATCACATCCTGCCGCTCAAGTTCTTCTACTCCGGCTGACACCAGGTGTCTGTCGTCAGGGTGGACCATGTTCATAAACTTATTGCCGAAGCGGTCCTTTATCTCCTGTCTGGTAAAGCCAAAGATCTGGAGGAATCGGTCACTTATATAGAGAAAATCATAATCCGGAGTGTCTTCACACCGGTGATAGCCTCCGGGCATATCATTGTTCAGGAATGCCAGCTCCTGGGATTTACGCATCAGTATGGCATTGCGCTCCGCCAGCTGCTGCTGGACGCTCATCGGTTCAGAAATATCAGTGCAGGCACTGACGATAGCAAAGCGGCCGTCTTCTGCTTCTATGACCTTTCCTTTGTCCAGGGACCAGAACCAGGAACCGTCTTTTTTGGGCATCCGGTATGTAGTCGTATACTCAAGCCCGGCGTAGTATTCCGGCCCGATATCTTTTGCCACCTGTTCCCTGTCATCCGGATGAATGGTATTGATGACTCTGCCGTCTATGGCCTGCTCGAATTCTTCAAAGGAACCGTAGCCCAAAAGCCGGACCATTTCATGGTTGGCGAAATAGAGAGGGAAACCGTCTTCACAGTAGCCGCCGATCATTCCTCCCGGCGACATCTGGGCGAAGATGGAGGCAGCAGTCCTGCGGTTTTCTTCCGTAAGTTTCATAAAGGACGGATCTTTTTCCGAGATATGGACAACAGCAGACAGAGCCCGCTGGGATGCATTCAGCCTCTGTTCTCTCTGTTTCTGCTCAGTCACGTCACTGATGGAACCATAGTAGAGTTTATCCCCTCCCTGTTTCTTCAGAAGGTACACATGCATATGAATCCAGATGGTGCTCCCGTCATCTTTAAGACGCCGGACGTCCGCTTCGGCTCCGTTTAAAATACTGCGGTCAGCGCTGTCGAATAAATCAAAGACTGTCTGATGATCTTCTTCATAAATATTTTCCAGGATGATTCTGCGCTGTTCTTCCAGATCAACGGCATTGGAACCCGTAACTTTAAAATATTGTTCATTACAGCGCACAAGTTCGATTTCACGTCCATGGATTTTATAAAAAGCTACACCGCCCATAATATTATTCAGCATTGCCTCACTGACAATATTCTCATTTAGCAGCTCTTTAATATGGAGACGTTCCAGCTGGCGTGCCTTGATGCCTCTGAGATCGAGATTGTTCTTATCGGCCAGTAAAGGCTCAAACACGCTGATGGGCATAGGATGGTAGAAGTAGTAGCCCTGTCCATAGGTACAGCCCATATTTAAAAGATAATCCATCTGTTCCTTTGTCTCAACGCCTTCGGCTATGATTTTCATACCCATGAAACGGGCCATGCTGATAATGGCTTCCAAAATGCCGTATCCTTTTTCAGCGCTCTGTTCATCCATCTCCAAAAATTTCATATCAATTTTTAAGACATCTACGTTGACGTCTTTCAGCATGTTCAGGGAAGAGTAACCGCTTCCGAAGTCATCCATCAGGACAGTAAATCCAGAGGCTCTGAGTTTTTCAATCGTATCGTTGATGAGCTCGTATTCTTCCGTATAAGCGCTCTCTGTAATTTCGATCTCGATCAGATGCGGTTCCAGACGGTATTTTTCTGTAAGATCCTTAAAAGTCTGTACGATGTCCAGTGAATAAACATCTACCCTGGAAACATTGACAGAGATCGGAATGGCTCTGTGGCCCCGGTCAATCCAGTCTCTGACCGAACGGCACACCCTGTCCCACACATAAAGATCCAGATTTGTAATAAATCCGTTGCTTTCCAGAAGCGGGATAAATTCTCCCGGAGATATCATGCCGCGTTTTGGGTGATTCCAGCGGACCAGAGATTCCAGACCGATGATCTTTCCGGTAGCCATGTTGCACTTCGGCTGAGCATAAAACGTAAATTCTTCCTGTTCCAGGGCATGCTGGACTTCCGACAGGAGAATATGGTTATTCTTCATTTTCTGCATCATGCCGCTGCCATAAATACAGGACCTCTTTGTGTAATTTCCTTTGACAGAAGACATGGCAATGGCTGCACGGTCATACATGGTCTGAATGGGTACGCCGCAGTCTTCGATCATATATAAACCAAAGGCAGGCAGAAACCCTACATTGCCCTGATAGTGCCTGATATAACCCATGATCTTTTGCTGGAGAGAAGAAATAACTGCCTGATCGTTGGGGAGAATAATACAGAAATCATCGTCTCCCATATAGCCGGCGATCCCTTCGTGCTCCTCCTGTGCCTTTTTCAGATGGAGGCCGATGTCTATGAGAAACTGGTCACCCGCCTCCTGTCCGTACCATTCATTGAAAAGCTTGAAATGTTCTATGTCAATGACCATGAGACAGTGCTCATGTGTTCCTGATGTCTGCAGCAGCCGGACTGCTTTCTGAACGAATATATTTTTTCGGTAAAGTCCTGTCAGAGGGTCAATAGAAGTGGAAGGAAGCGGCTTATGTTCCTTGATTTCCAGGCTTTTTTCCTTCTGCTCATGAATGTCCTGAACAAAACACATAATGATCTGGTCATCATCTCTGCTCTGGCGGACAGCCACGGCAGTCTGGGCAACCCAGCAGTAGCTGCCGTCTTTTTTTGCTTTCCGGAACTGGCCTAAAAGAAACGGAGACGGAGACGCGCTGCTGAGCCGTTCCATGATCGTATCCAGATTCCAGAAGTCAAGATAGTCCGCAATATCATCGGGATGAACTAATTCCCGGGATATAACTTCTGCCATCATCGTGGATAAAGATCCCTCTTCTGAGGGAATAATATATTTGTCAGAAAGATGAAATAAAACTTTGAAGGAATCTTTTGTGAGATTCAGTTCAAATAATTCGTCATAGGCAGAGAGATTCGTGAGGTTATAAAATAAATTTTTATTGCCCTCATAGATGGCTTTGGACAGGACAACGTGACAGAGCCCTTTCCCCGGCCAGTCTATCGTGCCGGTGCTCACATCGATCCACTGATGAATCTTCTTATTATAAAAGAGCGTGCTTTCATTCTCAGATACATGAAGAGGACAGCCGCCGCACGGTGCTTTCTCCCCGCAGAAGACTTCATAGCATATATCGCCGCAGCAGATCTGTGGAAAGACCTGCTGAAGCTCCCTGTTGAAATGCACGATCCTGTAATGATCGTCAATGATATAAATACTCGTTTCCGAAGTAAAATTATTAGAATTCATATGTATATTCCTGTCAGGCGGATTTACTATATAGTACTTTATTATTATAGTATTTTTTGTGTAAATCAGTCAATCACAAGAGAGGAAATATAGAAAAAGAGAAAAATAAATTGACAAGACAGACAAAACTGAACTATAATGATCCAAAAAGCGTAGATTGAGAAAAGTAGCATAAATTATCGCTTCCAGTGAGCGGGAGACAGTGGGAACTCCGCAGAGTGAATTTATGTGAAGAACACTCAGGAGCTGTAATCTGAACATCCTAAGGATTAGTAGGTGCGCCGCAGGCTGTGCGTTATTCAGCATACCAGAGAGGCTGCAGGGCAGCAAATCAGGTGGTACCGCGGAACTTGTACAGTTGTCCGTCCTGAATGATTTTTTAGGATAGACGACTTTTTTTATTACAAAAAAGTTTATCACGATGAAAGTAAAAGGAGAAAAAGAAATGTCAGATATGTACCGCAGCAAGACTATGGATAAGATTTCTGAGAGTGATATCGGGTCCCAGTTAAAGATTGCCGGGTGGGTGGAAAATATCCGAGACCACGGCGGAGTTTCATTTATTGATTTAAGAGATATGTACGGCGTCATGCAGGTCGTGTTAAGGGATGCAAGTCTTTTAAATGAAGTGAGAAAAGAAGAATGCCTTTCCATCGAAGGGATCATTGAGCACAGGGACGAAGAGACTTACAATCCGAAAATTCCTACGGGAACCATCGAACTGGAAGCCCATAAGATTACAGTGCTCGGCAAGGTATATACTGACCTTCCGTTTGAAGTATCAGGTTCCAAAGAGATCCGTGAGGATGTCCGCTTAAAATATCGGTATTTGGATTTGAGAAACCGCAAAGTAAAGGACAATATCAAATTCCGCTCCGAAGTCATCAGTTTCCTGAGAAGAAAGATGGATGACCTTGGATTTATGGAGATTCAGACACCGATCCTCTGCGCATCTTCACCGGAAGGGGCGAGAGACTATATCGTGCCGTCCAGAAAATACAAAGGGAAGTTTTATGCCCTCCCTCAGGCTCCGCAGCAGTACAAACAGCTTTTGATGGTATCCGGCATCGACAAATACTATCAGGTTGCGCCTTGTTTCAGAGATGAGGACGCCCGCGCCGACCGTTCTCCGGGAGAGTTTTATCAGCTGGACTTTGAAATGAGTTTTGCCACACAGGAAGATGTCTTTAAAATCGGTGAGGAAGTGCTGGCAGAGACTTTTAAGAAATTTGCGCCGGAAGGGTCTGTTGTGACAGACACGCCATTCCCGGTGATCAGTTATCAGCAGGCAATGCTGGAATTCGGAACGGACAAACCGGATTTAAGGAATCCTTTAAGGATCGTGGACGTGACAGACTTTTTCCAGAGATGTACCTTCAAGCCGTTTCATGACAAGACGGTAAGGGCCGTGAAAGTTCACGCAAATCTCTCAAAAGGATTCCATGAAAAGCTTCTTAAATTTGCACAGTCCATCGGCATGGCCGGACTCGGATATCTGGAAGTAAAAGAAGATATGTCCTACAAGGGACCGATCGACAAGTTTATCCCGGAAGATATGAAGAGTGAGCTTGCCGAGAAAGCACATCTTGAGGCTGGGGACGTGATCTTCTTTATCGCAGCCAGTGAAAAACCTGCCTGTCTGTTTGCGGGACAGATCAGGGACGAACTTGCCGCGCGCCTGGATCTCTGTGAAAAAAATGCCTATCGTTTCTGCTACATCAACGATTTCCCGATGTATGAGACAGACGAGGAGACAGGTCAGGTGACCTTTACACACAACCCGTTCTCCATGCCGCAGGGAGGACTGAAAGCGCTGAATGAAAAAGATCCTCTGGATATCCTCGCATACCAGTACGATATCGTCTGCAACGGAGTGGAACTTTCCTCCGGTGCGGTGAGAAACCATGATCTGGACGTCATGGTCAAGGCATTTGAAGTCGCAGGATACGACGAAGAGACATTAAAAGAAAAATTTGGAGCGCTATATAACGCATTCCAGTTCGGTGCCCCTCCTCATGCAGGAATGGCGCCGGGAATCGACCGTATGATCATGCTCCTTAGAAATGAAGAAAATATCCGCGAAGTAATCGCCTTCCCTATGAGCGGAACTGCACAGGATCTTATGTGCGGGGCTCCTGGAGAAGTGTCAGAGCTTCAGTTAAGAGAGACACACATCAAAGTAAGAGATTAATAGTTAAAAAAGCCGTACATTCAGAAATGAATGGGCGGCTTTTTGCATATATATGGTAAATAATAAAGTTTGCACAGGGGGAAGGCCTTTTGGGTACGCTTCTTCAGATTGTTTTTATCAACCTTGTCGTGTCTCTGGATAATATCGGCGTCATCGCCATGGCAACCAGGGGGCTTTCAAAGCGCCGGGCCAAAGCGGCCCGAGATCTGGGCGTCTGGCTGTCTATCTTTCTTAAGATGATCTTTGTGGGGATCATCGGATTTTTGTTCAGGATTCCATGGCTTCACATCAGAATACTGGGAGGTGTGATGCTTTTATATGTCACTTTCACGATGATGATGGAAAGCGGAACGGGAAGTGAAAAGCGTGAACAGACAGGACGGAAGGACAGCTTCTGGTTTGCAATCATTTCGATCGTGGCAGCAGATGTGAGTATGAGTTTTGACAACGTGCTGGCTATCCTCGGAGTCGTGTCTGCGGACGGCGGCGGTCTGCATATGAGAGAATTTCTGCTGATCTTCGGCGGCCTGGCATTTTGTGTGCCGCTGCTTCTCTGGTTCAGCGGAACCATTGCAGAGTGGATGGAAGAGTTTCCGGTCCTAAACGATATCTGCGCCGGATACCTTGTCTACACAGCAGTCAAGATGATGATGGAAGATGAGTTCGTATCTCTATTCCTTCAGGAAATCAATTTTTCCATCGCGGCACCGTGTGCGGCACTGGCCGGTATCCTTGTGGCCTGCTTTAAAGTCTATTCGGAGGGAAGAGATTTTCAATATCACAGCGGGAAGATTCTCGTGGCCTGTGTCACGGCTCTGTCCTGCTATGCGGTCATGGACATGGCAGTGCTCTCGTACCTGAGCACCGGGCCTTCTCCAAAGGGATACCAGCTGAGTCTGGAAGCTCTTTACGGATTTCTTCCAAAAGGGATCAATGCGGTCCATCTCACCTCCATGTCCTCCGGAATCCTGGAACTATGCGTGGCAGTTTATACAGCAGATGTGATGAGGCGGAGGGAGCCGTCCTCATTTTTCTGGAAATACATAAAAGTAGAAAATACGATGGCAAGGCTTTTGCTGTTTCAGACAGCGCTCTATGTCATAGGGCTGACGCTTAACTTTGGGCTTGGAAAGCCGGATGTGTGGATGTTCATCCTGGAACTGCTCTTTGAATTCCTGCTGATGAGTGTCTATGCGGCAGTCTTCGGGCTTTTGTGCTTTTCTTTTAAAAACGGGGGATTGGGACTGGGGATGAGCCTTTTGTTCCTTCTGCTGGAAGCAGTCATATCTTCTGTGCTGATGCTCGACGAGACCAGCGTGCTGGCGGGAATGTTCCCGAATTATTATCTGGAGAACCTGGAAAGTCATATGCACGATATGATCTTTGTCATGAGAGGGGTCTTTATGTCGGCAATTTATATACTGCCTGCGTTGATGATTGGGGAGAGAAAAATGAATTGATAACCACGTATTTACGTGGCATACTATACAGTATAGAAGCTCTGGTATAATGGCTGCAAAAAATTGGACAAAAGGATATGGAAAGGGAAAGAATGATTGATATAAAAGATCTAAATAAATACGAGCGTGATTTTTCTACTTATTATGGAGGGAGAAGTGGGTCTAAATATGCGATTATAATTGACGGAGAACGATGGATGATAAAGTTCCCAGAGAGTACAAAGGATTTTATGGGAAGACAAAAAAAGAACGCCCACTTTCCATCCTATACAGCCAGTCCATTGAGTGAATATTGGTTCTCAGATTTACCAATCATTAGGTATTCCTGTGCATGAGACAATGTTAGGAATAAGAGATAACAAATTAGTTGTGGCATGTAAAGATTTTGATCCTTTACACAGGCTGGTAGAATATGGACAGATAAAAAACTCATTGACAGACACAGAGATAGAATCGGTGCATAGTTCATCAGGCCAGCAGAGAGAAGCTTTGATGGATGTACTGAATGTTATTTCCACAGCGCCGGTTTTTCAAAAGACTCCTGGGGTGAAAGAAAGATTTTGGGATATGTTTATTGCAGATGCCTTTATTCGGAATAATGACCGCGATAACGGAAACTGGGGCATTTTTATTAATGCAGACGGAACAGGAAAATTGGCACCTGTTTATGACAATGGAAATTGTCTGTTTAATAAATGCAATCCTTCTGTGGCAGAAAGGAGAATTGCAAATGAAAGAGATATCTATCAGGATGCCCTTGGTACCGGTGTTTCTTATTTTACAGATAAAAACGATAAAAATATTCATCCATTTCAGTATATCGAAAGCGCTGAAAATCCTGACTGTACAGCTGCATTATTAAGGTTTGTAAAGCATTTGGATGTAAGAGAAATTGATAGGATTGTCGAAGAGATTCCTGAGAATTTTCAAGATATACAGATTATAACAGCGATACAAAAAGAACATTATAAAGCGGTATTCCATATGATGCTGAACAAGAGCATTTTTCCTGCAGCAAATAATTTTGAAAAAAACCTGATAAAATAAGGCTTTAAAGCACCTTTATTCATAGGAATAGAAGTTAAAAAATTGAGCAAAAAACAACTTATGTAATGGGAGTTAAGTTGTTTTTTGCTCAATTTTTATAATGATACCACTTACAGAGAGATTTTCCCATTAACACACTATGTTGGCATGGTTTTTGCTTTCTATTTTGTCATATCAACGGAACAAAAAGGAGGTACGTGTATGGTAACAGAGCAGGAGTTAAGAGAACTTACTGATTTTGCGCAGGAAATCAGGATCTGGACAATACGGCAGATGGCAGAGAGAGGGTTCGGACACATGGGAGGGGCTATGAGTATCTGCGATCTGCTGAGTGTGTTATACGGGAAACGGATGAAGGTTTGTCCTGAGGACCCTTCCTTTGAAGAGAGGGACTGGCTGGTATGTTCCAAAGGACATGCAGGGCCGGCGGTGTATGCGGCACTGGCATTAAAGGGATTCTTCCCGAAGGAGTGGCTGTGTACGCTGAACCAGCCGGGCACAAGGCTGCCGAGCCACTGCGACGCGGGAAAGACACCGGGGATCGATGTGACGACCGGTTCTCTGGGACAGGGGCTCTCAGCAGCCTGCGGCGTGGCTTTGGCAAAGAAACTGGACGAAAGGAAAGAACGGGTCTACTGTATCATCGGCGACGGCGAGAGCCAGGAAGGACAGAACTGGGAGGCTGCAATGTTTGCGGCACAGAACCGTCTGGGGAACCTGACTCTGTTTGTGGATAACAATAAAAAACAGCTGGACAATGACACAGAAAAAATCTGTGACATGGAGGATTTTGAAGAGAAATTCAAAAGTTTCGGCTGGCATACAGTCCGGGTAAACGGACATGACTGCAGAGCCATAGACGATGCGGTTGGCCAGGCTATACAGGAACAGGAGCGGCCCACAGCGGTGATTCTTGATACACTGAAAGGAAAAGGATGTAAGTTTGCGGAAACTATATGGAATCATCATATCAATGTGACCGGAGAGCAGGCCAAAGAAGCGATCGAAGCCTTAATGGCGTAAGGAGGGAGAATATGAGCGTAGTAATATCCAATACACATGAAAACGGAGAGAGATCCATGGCGGAGGTCTACTCAGAGACCATGATGGAACAGATGAAAGAAAACCGGGACATTGTGGAGCTGGAGGCGGACCTGGGATTCTGCCTGATGGGAAACCAGATGAATGAACTGGCAGAGGAAGTTCCGGGACAGATCATTGACTGCGGAATTCAGGAGGCAAACATGACAGGGGTTGCCTGCGGCCTGTCTTTTGCCGGGAAAATCCCGTTTGCCCATTCTTTTGCGCCGTTTATTTCCAGGAGGGCCAATGATCAGATTTTTATTTCCGGATGTTATGCGGGTGCCAATGTAAAACTTGTGGGATCTGATCCGGGGATCATGGCAGCATACAATGGCGGAACTCACATGCCTTTTGAAGATGTGGCAGTTTTAAGGGCATTTCCCGGGATGACCATTGTTGAGCCGACGGATCATGTGATGTTAAAAGATCTGGTAAAGCAGCTGGCAGAGAAGAAAGGAATGTGCTACATACGCTGTGCGAGAAAAAATGTACCCAGGATTTATGAACAAGGTTCCGAGTTTGAAATAGGAAAAGGAAATATCGTGAAAGACGGAACGGATGCATCTGTAATCGCCAGCGGCATCATGGTGGCAGAAGCGCTGAAAGCAGCCCACATATTAGAGAAGGAGGGTATTTCCATAAGAGTCGTGGATATGTTTACGATTAAACCGCTGGACTGTGGACTGACAGTGCGCTGTGCACAGGAGACGAAGGCTGTCGTGACGGCGGAAAACCATAATATCCACGGAGGACTGTATGGTGCAGTTTGTGAGGTGCTGGCAAAGACAAATCCTGTCCCGGTGGAGGCCGTGGGAATAAAAGATGAGTTCGGTGAAGTGGGAGATATGGAGTATCTGAAAAAACGGTTTGGCCTCACGGCAGATGATATCGCTCAGAAAGTTAGAAAAGCCATAGAGAGAAAGCGGGTGGAGAGATGAAACGCAGGATTGCAAAGCTGACCGGACCAAAAACATTTGAGTTTTTTGAAGAAGACCTGCCGGAGCTGAAATCAGACGAAATACTGCTCAAAATGGTCAGCGCGGGACTTTGTCATTCTGACATTCCAGCGTATATGGGCACCAGCGCCATGGGAAGAAATCCTCTTGGATATGAAGATGTGGTTAAACCTCATTATCCTATAGGAATCGGCCACGAACCGACCGCTGTGGTGGAAGCCGTGGGAAATGCTGTGACAAAATTCAAACCGGGCGACCAGGTGACTGGAGTGACATCAGAGTGTATGGCGACACACAAGATCATCAGGGAGGAGGAGAGAATCATCAGAGTGCCGGAAATGGATAAACCTTTTGAATGTTGTCTTGGAGAGCCGATGATGTGTGTGGCAAATATCGTTCAGGCTGCCAAACCGGCATTCGGTGACCATGTGGCGGTGATCGGATGCGGGTTCATGGGCCTTTTGACCATCGCCGGACTGAAGAATGACCGTCTGGGAAGTCTAACGGCTGTTGATCTGATGGACGGACGGCTGGCTGTGGCAGGAGAATATGGAGCGGACCATACGGTGAATCCGGCAAAAGAGTCTTTAGAGGAAACCATGATGAAGATTACAAGAGGAAAGGGATTTGACGTCATCGTGGAAATCACAGGAAGTCTAAGAGGACTGGCTTCTGCCCTGTCTATTTCCAGGATCAGCGGAAGAGGAAAGATCCTTCTCCCGTCTATGTATACGAGGAATGAAGTGTTTACGCAGAAAATGGCCTATCATATGATGTATCGCTCTCCGATCCTCCATGTGGTACATCCGTGGTACTGCGAAGACTATATGGACACACTGGAAAAAGCAGTGAGTGCCTACAAAAAAGGAATCTTCCCCACGGACCGGCTGATCACCCACAGAATTCCGTTTGAGGAGATTTCCCGGGGATTTGAACTGCTTGAAAATAATCCTGAAGAATATGTAAAAGGAATTATAGTATTTGACTGACGGAAGATAATGGAAGAAGCCCTTTCTTGAGTTTATGTACTTCATTCGGTACAATAGTCATAAGAAAACCAGGACGCCAAAGAGAGAGCAGGGAGAGAGCGTATGAACCGGAAGGAGAAAATATTTCAGTATTTATCAGAATATGCAAGAATACAGACAGACAGCGGCTTTGAGCCGGAGGCGGACTCAGGCTATATTGCAGAAAGGCTGGGACTCGACCGGAGCAATGTGAGCAGAGATCTGAACGAACTTGCGCGGGAGGGATTGACAGTGAAGCTGGACGGAAGACCGGTCAAATTTGTTCCCGCAGAATTTTACCGGAAACCGGAGCCTGAGAAGAGGGAATCGAAAGAATTTGCTTTTATGATCGGGGAGGACGGATCGCTGAAAACGCAGATTCAACAGGGGAAGTCTGCGGTGCTGTATCCGCCCAATGGTCTGCACACGCTGCTGGCAGGTCCGACTGGAACAGGTAAGACTACATTTGCGGAGAAACTGTACCAGTATGCCAAAGCCATGAAGGTGATGAAGGAAGATGCCGGATTTATTGTCTTTAACTGCGCGGAGTATGCCCAGAATCAGGAACTGATTCTTTCCCAGCTGTTTGGCCACAAAAAAGGCGCTTTTACCGGAGCTGAAAAGGACAAACCCGGACTGGTGGAAAAGGCAGACGGAGGCATTTTGTTTCTGGATGAGATCCACCGCCTGCCTCCCTATGGACAGGAAATGCTGTTTCTCCTCATGGATAAGGGATGCTACCGGAGGCTCGGCGAGACAGAGGAAGTGAGAAAGGCGAGTGTCCTGATCATCGGCGCTACGACGGAAAATCTGAATACGACCCTCCTTAAGACCTTCCTTCGGAGAATGCCGGTGGTCATTCATCTGCCATCGCTGGAAAAGCGGCCGCTCATCGAGCGGCTTCGGCTGATTGAGGAGTTTTTTTCGGCAGAACAGAAAAAGATCGGGGCGCCCATCCAGGTATATAAAGATGTGGTCATTGCCCTTCTTTTGTATTCCTGTCCGGGGAACATCGGGCAGCTTTCTGCCGATATCCAGCTCTTATGCGCCAGAGCATTTCTGGAATTCAAGGTAGAACAGAAGGAAGTGGTGGAGATCAACTTTGAAATCCTGCCGTCCTATATACAGAACGGACGCCTGGAATCTTCAAAGAAAAAGAGCGATCTGATCGAATTTTTGCAGTACTCCGAAGATTATCATATGTTTCTGGACAGCGAGGCTGACGGTGAGCCGGGAACCGAGAATCTATACATGGAGATTTCCAAAAAGTACGAAAAATTCCTGGAGCAGGGAAGATCCGGCGGTGAGATCAGCGATATCATCGAGGATGATCTGGAGCAGTATATGAATGCGCTGCTCAAAAAGTATGATATGAAGAAGGAACACTATGAAAAGAAAAATCTTCTCAAGATTATTGACGCAAAAGTGTATTACGCGGTGGAGGACATCCTGCAGTTTGCGGAGATAAAACTTGGAAGGAAGATGCCGGAGCGGATCAAGGTCGGAATTGCCATGCATGTCAATGCCATGACCGAGAGGATTTCCAAAGGGATCATGCTTAAGGAAAAAGAATTAAATGACATTGTCCTGAATCATCCCCAGGAATTTCAGACAGCAAAGGTCATGTTAAGGCTCCTGGAAGAAGAACTCGGGATACAGGTTCCAAAGCAGGAGATCGGATATTTTACCATGTTTCTGTGTGCCATGGATGAGGAGGCGATCTATCCGAAAATAGCGGTCATCGTCATGGCCCATGGGGAGAGCACAGCCAGCAGTATGGCAGAGGTAGCAAATAAGCTTTTAAAGACTGGACACTGCCATGCCATCGACATGCCTCTGGATGTGCCTGCGGAGGAGGCACTGGAAAAGGCGGTGGTGTTGGCAAAAGAAACAGATGAAGGCAGAGGAGTGCTTGTGCTTGCAGATATGGGCTCCCTTCTCATGTTCCCGGAAATGATCGAGAAACGGACCGGAATCCCTGTGAAAACAGTTCCCATGGTGTCCACCATCATGGTCATTGAGGCGGTAAGAAAAGCGATGCTCAGGGGTGCGGACATCGACCGGCTTGCGAAGGAGATGAGACAGATCGGAAAGGTGTTTGACCAAAAGCATGGAGAACAAAGTATCCATACAATCCTGGTCACATGTTTTACAGGGCAGGGAACGGCATTGAAGCTTTCCGAAATTATCAGGGATATGATCCCGGCAGAGCAGCAGAGCCGGTTTAAGATCCGCTGTATGGATTTTGAAGGGATGGATGCGGTAAAGGAAGCAGAAGGGCAGGAAGATCTGTCCGGGGCAGATGCAGTGGTCGGTACGGTTGATTTGAAACTTCCCAATGTCCCGTTTATCTCCGTGGACGAGTTCGTTGTAGGAGACGGAATGGCAAGGCTCAGCGAGATGATACAGGGACAGGCTGAAACTGTCTGTGAGACAAAAGATGAAGCAGTCATGGATGAAAAGCTTTTGACCGGAACTCTGGAACAGCTTTTATATTTTCTGAATCCTAAAAAAATGGCAGGCCAGGCCATGGAATGCTTAAAGGAATCTGTCAGGGCATTACATATGGAAGTGACAAGAGAACTGGCTGTGCGGTATGTGATTCATCTGTGCTGTATGCTGGAGCGCCTGATCCAGGAGGAAGTTCTGCCTCACCAGGAAACGGAAATTTTAAAGGAGAAATATAAACATATATTTGAAACGGTAAAAAGGAGCCTTCGGCCTCTGGAGGACTGTCTGCATATGAAGATACCGGATTCTGAGACCGCTTATCTTGTAGAGATGCTTTTGGAAGAGAAGGAATCCTGCTGATTGGACTAACTTTTTTTTGGAACCGTCTCACCTGATATAAAAACTCGAAGTGGTAAAAAATCAGGGGGAATACAGAGATGAAGAAGAAAAGACGCATTTGGATATTGGCCGCAGTGTTAGCTGTGGCGGCAGTACAGGGAACTGTTTTTGCAGAGGACCAGGAGTCCGGTAGTACAGCAGAAGCTGTGACAGAAACAACAACAGAGGCTGACAAACTTCTGAAGACGGAAGTGCTCATGGAAACTGCCAGAGAGCAGATTTCAGATGAAAAGCAGGAGCAGCCCAAGATCAAAAAGACTGGGAAGAAACAAATCATGCAGATGCAGAAGCCCATAAAAAAGGCGGCAGACGGGCAGACCTTATTGGATGTAAGCAAAGGAAACATCAGCATTACAAGCGCCGGAGCGACCGGGGGGGGGGGTACAAGCAGTGAGACATCTTTGAACCCCAAAGGCTACCGGATTACAGGTACAACCACTTCGAATATTATAAAAGTAGAACCGAACGTTACGACGGACATTACTCTGGATAATGTCAGTGTAACCAGCAGCGGAACTAAAAATTGCATGGACGTGTCCCATGCCAATGTAACGATTACACTGGTGGGGAATAACCTTTTGTCCTGCGGAGCGACAGCTTATGGCGCTTTGGTCAAGGACGGAATGGACGATTCCAGATTAATCATTCAGTGTGAACATGCAACGGCAATCGGAAATATTACTTCAAACCGGACCATTGGCTCAGAAGCGGGATTTTCTAATCTGACCATCAGAGGCGGTATTGTGGAAGCACAGGCAGGAGGCCACAACTGTGCGATTGGAGCAGCCTGCGGAAGTTATACACACAATTCTGCAACGGATCAGAATAAATATGCCAAAAATATCAGGATCGAAGGAGGAGTCGTAACAGCCAGAGGAGGGAAAGACTGTGCCGGGCTTGGAGGCGGCAGAGCCACTCCGGTGGACGGCATTTATATTACGGGAGGGACGGTGTATGCATCCGGAGGTGCCCATTCTCCGGGGATCGGTTCAGGAGGGATCAGTTCAGACGCAGGCGGTGCTGACATGAATGATCCTGAGTCGATGAATGCGTCAAATATTGAGATCACAGGAGGAAATACCCTCGTCATAGCCGTCGGTGATAAAGATACCGCTATGCCGGGAATTGGCTGCGGCCGGAAGTATGACAATAAAGTGAGAGGTACGGCAGTGAATATTACTGCAGAACCGGATGCAGGATATCAGGGATATATTCAGGACGGCATTTCTGAGACAGAGTATAATTTTACAGCAGAATCTCCGTTCCAGACAAAGCAGGATATTAAGGTGGATAAATATTTTACCATGGTTTATTTCGGCCCGTTCCGGGATGAAAATAAAATAAACTCAGAGACAAAAGAACAGCTGGGGGCCAATCATCTGATCAGCAAGACCGGAGGAAAAGGCTTTTCCGAGCAGCAGATCAAAGAGCTGGTGAAGGCAAACGGCAAGGACAAGGACGGAAATCCATTTGATACTAATGATTTTACCCTGCCGGACAAGGATCAGATGAATGCCATCAATAAGGCCAAAGAAAAAGGAGAAGTTGGAGATTATCAGCTGACCATTGCCACAGAAAACGGAACTCAGGTAACGGTCACGGTATCTTTAAGAGGAAACGGTACAGATGCTGCAGTGCCAGGGAGTGATACAGATTCCGGAATGATAGGAGCCAATGATGTAGAAAAAGAGACCGGAGGAAAAGGCTTTGAGATACAAGAGATTAAGGAACTGTGCGGGATCAAAGGAAAAGATAAAGATGGAAATAATCTGAAACTGGAAGATTTTAAGATTAATGAAGATCAGTTTCATGCAATCAATGAGGCAAAGACTTCAAAGAAGACCGGAAAGTTTCCGCTGACCTACGAGACGTCGGAGGGAGAGATGGTAACGGTGGAAGTACTGCTCACCGGAACAGTGGAGAGTTCATTTGACACTGGAGGAGGAACGAAGGCTCCGGAGATGCAGAGCATAGACAGCGGCCAAACAGTGGAAAAACCAACGGACCCGGCAAGAGAGGGATATGTTTTTGAAGGATGGTATTATACAGATAGAGAAGGGAATGAAGTCCCGTGGGATTTTGAAGAACCTGTTTATGAAAACATGACTTTGAAAGCCAGATGGAAAGAAGAACCGAAGCCAGAAGTCACAGAGCAAAATCAGGTTACCACAGAAACACCGGTAAATTCAGAACAGCCAGTTAAAACCGAACAGCCGGTGCCGAACTGGGAGTACAGCAAAAGAAAAAAGACAGAGCAATCTGAGGAGAAAACAGTCAAAACCGGAGACGAAAAGGGAAGTCTGTTTTTCCTGATTCTCTTTGGAGGTTCATTGGCAGGAGCAGGAATTTTATTAAACAAGAAGATAAGATAAAACACATACCGGAACGCTATTCAGAATAGTGTTCCGGTTTTTTGACAGATGTCCACAATAAAAGATAAGATATATAACAGCAAGTGAAATCAAGCCGAAGCCAGTCTATTTCTTTATAATAAATTTAGGGTGGTTGAAACGAGGTGAACAGACGAATGTATGAGTGGCAGAGGCAGATCCAGACGATCGTTGATGAGATCGACAGATGTATTAAAAACTACAATGATGAAGCGCTGACACTGTGCTTTCTTTCCCGAAGGCTGGGTTATTCAGAGTTTTATACAACAAGAAAGTTTAAAGAAATATCGGGGATTCCGTTCAGGGATTATCTGCGGCTCAGAAAATTGGCCTTTGCGCTGAAAGAAGTGCGGGACAGTGGGAAAAGCATTTTGGATATTGCGTTTGATTATGGATTTTCGTCACATGAAGCTTTTACGAGAGCCTTTAAGAGAACATACGGCGTGACTCCGAGTGAATACCGGAAAAGGCCGAAGCCAGTCGTTCTTCGTACAAAAATCACTCCGTTTGACCGCTACTTTTTTGGATTAGGAGAAATCGGCATGAAGAAATCTGAAGATGATATTAAAATTTATTTTGTAACGATTCCCGCACACAAATATTTGCATATTAAGAATTATGAGAGCAATGGGTATTGGGATTTTTGGCAGAAACAAAATCTCATTCCCGGGCAGGACTATGAGACAATCTGCGGTCTGCTTGACAGCATCAAGGGAAAACTGGATGACGATGGCGGGAGTGAGCCTAACAGCGGCAGCGGCCAGATTATGGCATATATCAATGATCCGGACGGCAGACTCTGTGACTGGGGTTTTCTGCGCACGGAGTCTCATGGTGTGCGTCTTCCGGCGGATTACACCGGCGAGGTACCGCCTCAGATGCAGCTGATGGATGTTCCCGAAGCCGAGTATGTAGTATTCGAGCACGGTCCGTTCGATTATGAGCAGGAAAACCGAAGTGTGGAGGAAAAGATTGAAAAGGCAATGGCAGAATTTGATTTTGAAGGAACCGGATATCGCTATGACCTGACTCCCGGCAGAATCATTTATTTTTATTTCAATCCGGAAAAACATTTTAAATATATCCGGCCGGTGCGAAAAGAAAAAAACTGATGACATTTTCCACACGATTTCCGTTCGGCTCTTAGAATGCCTCACTACAATCGTGTAGAAAATGGACGTAGTGTCTGCTGGATAAGAATAGTGGCTAAACAGAAGGTGCCATTTTTCGAAAATATCGCGCAAAGCGCGTTCACCCGAAGGATATAAAACACGGTGTACCCTGTGGGTATACAGCATCAGGCAGCGAAAATTTATTTTTGCTGCCTGGTTTTCTTTTCCTCTTGCAAACTAACTTTTTTATAAAGAGTGAGTACCTGATATAAAAACTCGAAGTGGGAAAATTTTAAAACAGGGGGATAAAGAAAAGATGAAAAAGAAAAGACAAATCTGGATATTCGCTGTGGCATTGGTCATGGCTGCAGTTCAGGGAACTGTTTTTGCAGGAACTCAGGATGTAGAGAGTTCAGTGGAAGGCATAACAGAAACAACAGAAGCTGATCAGAGGTTGGATACAGTAGTACTTATGAAAACTGTAAAAGAGCAGATTCCGAATGAACAGCAGGAAGAACATGAGATTAAAAGGAGCAGAATCAGTCAGATAGAGAAGCCTGTAAAAAAACGGCTGACGGCCAGACATTATTGGATGTAAGCAAAGGAAGTGCTATTATTAAAAGTACCGGAGCGACCGGGGGGGGGGGTACAAGCAGTGAGACATCTTTAAACCCTCTGGGCTACCGGATTATCGGAAAAACCACTTCATATTATATAAAAGTCGAAGCAGGAGTCACGACAGATATTACATTGGACAATGTCAGTGTCACCAGCAACAGCGGAAGCAAAAACTGCATGGACGTTTCACATGCCAATGTGACAATTACATTGGTGGGGAACAACATGCTTTCTTGTGGTGTACAGAACTATGGAGCCTTAGTGAAAGAAGGCATGGATAAAACTGAGCTTATCATTCAGTGTGAACATGCAGGAGAGAAGGGGCATCAGTGCGATAAAGACACCTGTGGTTCTTTGGAGGCAAAAGGAACCAAAATGCATACAACGGCCATCGGAAATATCATTGCAAACAGAACAGTAAAGGAAGAATCCGGATTTTCCAATCTGACCATCAAAGGCGGTATTGTTAATGCACAGGCAGGAGAACATAACTGTGCCATCGGCGCAGCCTGCGGAAGTTATGCCAATGGGGGAACCGATACAAAACAATATGCAGAAAATATTCGCATAGAGGGAGGTATCATCACTGCGAAAGGGGGAACCCTCTGCGCAGGCATCGGAGGAGGAAAGGTAACTCCGGTAGACGGAATCTATATTACGGGAGGAACAGTTTATGCGTCCGGAGGGAAATATTCTCCCGGTATCGGGTCCGGTGGTGCTGAGACGACGGAGTCAGAATGGGAGAAAACACCGGAGGGCTTCAATGTTTCCAACATCGTTATCAGCGGAGGCAGCACGCTGGTCAAAGCTGTCGGTGACAAGAATACATCTATGCCGGGAATCGGATGCGGTAAATACGGTACGAAGACACCAGGTACTGCGACAAACATATGCGCAGTCCCGGACTCTGGCTATCAGGGCTACATCCAGGACGGGACTTCTGAGAACAGAGTATGATTTTACAGAGGAATCCCCATTTCAGGAGCAGCAGGATATTAAGGTAGATAAATATTTTACGATGGTTTACTTTGGTCCATTCCGGGATGAAAATAAAATTGATCTGGACAGCAGAGAACAGCTGGGTGCGAACCATGTGATCAGCAAAACCGGCGGTGAAGGGTTTACTGACGAACAAATCAAAGAACTGACGAAAGCAAACGGGAAAGACAAGGACGGCATTCCATTTGATCTGGAAGATTTTACACTGCCCGACAGGGATCAGATCAATGTCATCAATGAGGCCAAGAAAAACGGAGAGATTGGTGACTATCCTCTGACAATCGCAACAGAACAGGGCACTCAGGTAGTCATTACAGTCTCTTTGAGAGGAAATGGAACGGATGTGACGGCTCCGGACAGCGGAACTGCATCCGGCATGGTAGGGGCTAATAATGTGGAAAAAGAGACCGGAGGAGAAGGTTTCGGAGTAGAAGAAATAAAAGAGCTGTGCGGTGTAAAGGGCAAAGACAAGGATGGGAATAATTTAAAGCTGGAAGATTTTAAGATAGACGAAGAACAGCTGAAAGCCATCAACCAGGCAAAAACATCAAAGAATACAGGGAAATTTCTATTGACCTATGAGACACCGGAAGGGGAAAAAGTGACAGTGGAAATCTTGCTTACTGGAACAGTGGAAGTATCCTTTGACACAGATGGAGGCAGCGAACCGCCCCAAATGCAGACCGCGGACAGCGGAAAGAAGGTACAAAAACCTGAAGATCCGGTAAAAGCGGGTTATGTATTAGAAGGCTGGTATTATACAGACAAGGATGGAAACGAAACAGAATGGAACTTTGGAGATCCGGTGTATGAAAATATGACGCTGAAAGCAAAATGGAAAGAAGAGCCTAAGAGAACAGAATCAACATCGGAGGAATCTGGGACAACTGCGGAGAATGGGTTTGAGACAGAAGAAAACGAAGACAGGACAGTAAAGAAACAGGCACCTAAATGGGAGTATCAAAAAAGAGTAAGAAAGAAGACAGAGCCTATGGCAAAGACCGGAGATTCGGCAGATATACAATTCTTGATTCTGATTCTTGGAATTTCATTGGTGGGCATTCAGGTAATAAAGAGAAGCAGGGAATAGAATTATAAATAACAGGCAGCAAATTTTTAGAATTTTGCTGCCTGTTTCCAAAATAAAAATTTATTACTGCCGTTTATGCCGCGCATTTGTTTGATAGGTGCTTATCCAGCAGATATTACGTCCATTTTCTGCATGATTGGAGTGAGGCATTATAAGTGCCGAACGGAAATTATGTAGAAATTGCCATTATTCCATAACTCCCACTTCATCAGGCACGATCACATCAGCCTCTGTGCAGGCGAGAATGTCTTCCACCGTATAGCCGGGAGCTAATTCTCTGAGGACCAGCCCCTCGTCCGTCACCTCAAAATAACACCGTTCGGTTACGATGTCAGTGACACATTTAGCTCCGGTCAGAGGAAGAGTGCACTTTTTTAGGATCTTAGAAGCGCCGCTCTTTTCACAGTGATCAGTAGCAACAATAATCTTTTTTACACCGGCGCAGAGATCCATTGCGCCGCCCATGCCCGGGGCAAGTTTGCCGGGAATGGTCCAGTTGGCTATATTTCCTTCCTGATCTACCTGCAGCGTTCCGAGTACGGTTGCGTCAACATGGCCGCCGCGGATGAAAGCAAAAGAAGTCGTGTGGTCACAAATACTGCCTCCTTTGATGATGGAAGCAGGCTGGCCTCCCGCATCAATAATATCCGGATCTGCATCCTCCCACTTTGGTGTGGAACCGCAGCCGACAATGCCGATCTCGGCCTCCAGCCAAAGTTCTACACCCTCCGGCAGATAGTTGACACACATCATGGGAACCCCGATTCCTAAATTAACAAAATCTCCGTCTTTAAAAAATCTCGCACAACGGGATGCGATCAGTGCACGTCCAGTAAGTCCTGCCATTACTTTCCACCTCCTTCTGCTTTTGCTCTCGCACGCTGCCACATCGGACAGAAAGGTTTCTTTTCGCCGGTTCTTACGTAAACCATATCGATGATTGGAGCAGGCACATCAATATCATCAGGACCTAATTCTCCTACTTCAACCAATTCTTCAACCTCGACAATGACGATATCTGCTGCAAAAGCCATGTAGCTGTTAGTGGCTCTTCCGGTGTATCGGAAAGCGATATTTCCGATCGTATCGGCTTTCCATGCCTTGATCAGAGCAACATCTGCGTGGAGCGGAAGCTCCAGGAGATATTCTTTCCCATCAATGGTCAGTTTCTGTTTTCCTTTCTCGATATCTGTTCCCACGCCTGTGGGAGTAAGGCAGCCGCCCAGACCTGCTCCGCCGCAGCGGATGCGTTCTGCAAAAGTACCCTGTGGAACAAATTCTACATTTAACTCACCCGCAAACATTTGATCACGGGCTTCCGGATTCAGACCGATGTGGGTTGTAATCAGATCCTTTACCAGCTTTTCGTGGATCAGCCTTCCGAGTCCCTGGTCAGGCATACCGCCGGATACAGCGATAGCGGAAATGTCTTTTACCCCTTTTTCCAGCATTCCGGTAATCAGCTCTTCTGCAGAGTGCTCTCCATGCCAGTCGCCAAACATGATCGTCTGGCCGTCATGGAATTTTGCGATTGCTTCTTCTTTAGACACTACTTTTGAGATCAATATCGTTACCTCCTTTCAGTGTGCTGCCTATTTTCCCTGGAACTCAGGTTTCCGTTTTTCCATGAATGCAGAACAGCCTTCTTTGAAGTCTTCTGTATTGGAACACTCATGCTGCGTTGGGATTTCCACATCATCCAGATAGCGTTCGTAATCAGAGAATGCCGCAGCATAGATCTGTTTCTTGATATTTTTATAGGATACCTGTGGTCCGGATGCTAATCTTTTGGCAAATTTGTAAACTTCCGCATCCAGATCTTCTTTTGCAGTGACTTTATAAACAAAACCAAGGTCTTTGGCCTCCTGGGCATCTACAGGACGTCCGGTGGCACACAGTTCCATCGTCTTTTTTTCGCCGATCTCTTTTGCAAGAAGATAAGCACCGCCGGTATCCGGAACGAGCCCGATGTTTACAAATGCCATAATAAACTTTGCGTTGTCTGCCGCAATGATGAAATCGCCGGAAAGAGCAAGACTGAAACCTGCACCTGCCGCAGCGCCGCTGACTGCTACAATGACCATCTTACTCATGGATTTCAGGCCATTTGTAACCTTTCCAACTTTGCCGATGAGTCCGTCCATATTGATGTCGCCGCCGCTTTTGATCAGGTCATAAAAATAGCCGATATCACCGCCGGCCGAAAATGCTTTCGGTGCGCCCTTTAATACCACAACCCTGGCATCCGGATCTGACTCAGCCTTTTCTACGGCATAAATCAGTTCATCTGCCATCTGTTCGTCGATGGCATTTAAGTTTTTCGGATAGTCCATTGTTATAGTCGCAATTCCGTCTGCCACATCATAATGCAGTTTCTGAAGTTCCATCGCAGTCCCTCCTTTTTGGGGTATAAAATTGTATGGATACGATCGACAAAATCCTCCTTTCCAATGTCTTTATAGTCCGTTCTTAATATGAGTTGATAACTATATTTTACTCCTAATGACAGATAAAAACAAGAATAATCAGACTTTTTAATGGCATAAATATGGAGAAAAAGCGGTTGTTTTACGGATATAAAGCGGTTATAATTTAAGTGTGGTGTATGCGGCATTGAAGGAGGGGTTCTATGACGATGGAAGAAATGAAACAAAGGAAAATAGAATTAGGGTATTCTTACGAGCAGATTTCAGTATTGTCGGGAGTACCTGTAGGCACAGTGCAGAAAATCTTCGGGGGAGTCACAAAATCTCCCAGATATGAGACACTGAGAGCGCTGGAAAAAGTCCTTAACAGGGAATCCGAAGCAGAACTGGGAGAATCGGCAGATTATATTTCGGGCAGTACTGCGGAAAACTGCACCATTTCAGATTATGATGCTATTTCTGCGGACAGAAGGATCGAACTGATTGACGGGATTATCTACGACATGGGAGCTCCGACCTATGTCCACCAGATGATCGCCGGACAGCTGTACCGCAGAATATATGATTTTATTGACAGGCAGGGAGGAGACTGTATCCCCCTCCAGGCACCCCTTGACGTACAGCTGGATTGTGATGACAAGACAGTCGTACAGCCGGACATTATGATCGTATGCAGCCGCGATAAGTTCAGAGAGGGCAGAATTTTAGGAGCACCGGACTTCGTCGCCGAGATATTGTCGGAGTCAACAAAAAAGAAGGATCTGACGATCAAGTTAGGAAAATACACAGAGGCCGGAGTGAGAGAGTATTGGATCATAGATCCGGATAAAAAAAGGATACTGGTTTACGATTTAAAACAGGACGCAGACCTGAGCATCTATGGATTTGATGAAACAGTTCCGATGGGGATCTTTCAGGGACTCTGTGAGATAGATTTTACAAAAATCCATGAGGCCATCAAGATATTTAAATAAGAAAAGAAGACAGGCAGAACAAAGGGCCGGAACATGCAGCAGTGTTCCGGTCCTTTGTCGTATAATTAGAGAATTTATTTTTATTAAAAAGACCACAAATAAAAATAAAGAACACCCTCCCTGGCAGATATTACGTCCATTTTCATCAGTTCGAATGCAAGCCGCAGAACTGGTGAAAATGTCATAACACACTAAGTTGGCATGGTTTTTGCTCTATATATAAATGACAAACACGAAACGGAGGTGAACTTATGATTGGAGTACTATTGGTAACCCATGGAAACTTCAGCGAGGCGATTATCAAGAGCATGGAGCTTGTCTTTGGCAGGCAGGAAAAGCTTGAAGCGCTCACGCTGAATCATGGGGATGATGTGGAGGAATTGACGCGACAGGTGAAAGAAAGAGCAAAAGAGCTGGACGACGGCGAAGGAGTCCTTGTATTGGTGGACTTGCTCGGAGGCAGTCCGTGTAACGTGACGGCGTCCTGTTTGAAGCAGGAAGGCCTTGAGTGTGTCACAGGATTAAATCTTCCTATGCTTATCTCAGTCCTGGAAGAACGGGAAGACGGCACCCTCCGCAGCATGCCAAAAGTAGCTATGGAAGCTGGTAAGACAGGTATTGTCAATGTGAAACAGCTCATCGGATGATAGAAAGGAAGCTGTGATCGATATGAAATATTTTCGGGTGGATGAGAGGCTGATCCATGGGCAGGTTCTGCTGAAATGGCTAAAGAAGACAGGATGTGAGAGGCTTTTTATCGTGGACAACCAGGTGGCAGCAGATCCTGTGATCCAAAGTGTGCTGAAGATGTCGGTGCCGGGGAATGTGAAAGCGGAATTTTTGACGGTAATTGAAGGACGGACGAAGATCAGAGAGGATACAGAAGACATTTTTATACTGATCAAAGAACTGGAGACAGTGTGCAGACTGGCCGATGCGGGAATTTTGACAGAATCCGTCAACATTGGCCGGCTCCCTTATATGAGGGGGAAGAAAAAAATTTGTGACAATGTTTTTATCGGAGAAAAGGAGGGGGAAGAGATGATGCGGCTGCTGGACCAGGGAACGAAAATATTTGTTCAGATGGTCCCGGACAGTGAACCTGTCAGTCTGACAAGAGAGATGATTCGAGGTGAAGTATGACAAAACTATTGCTTTTGACCCACGGGTGCTGGGGTGAAGAATTGATAAAGTCGGCGGAACTGGTCGTGGGAGAGATCCGCGATGCAGAGGCATTTGCCCTGGAACCGGAGGATGCGCTGGCTGACTACATGGAAAAGATCAGGGTGGTGATTGAAAAGAGCAAAGGGCAGGATATCCTGCTGATCTCGGACTTAAATGGGGGAACAACTTCTAACGTGGCGGCTGTTTTCAGCAAGACCTATGAAAATGTACATGCCCTCTGCGGTCTGGGAATGGAAATGCTCATAGCGGCCGAAGAACTCAGGGAAGAACTGAGCGGGAAGAAACTTGCAAAAGAGGTGCTTTCCTGGGGCAGGGAAAAGAACAGAGACTTAGAGGAATAAGGAGGAAGAAAAGAATATCATGCAGAACTTCAGATTTATCTGTCCGACGGATTTTATCTTCGGAAAAGACACAGAGAACAGCGTGGGGGAAGAAATTAAAAAGTACGGCAAAAGGATCCTGCTTCACTATGGAGGAGGACATATCAAAAAAAATGGCCTGTATGACAGGATCATCCGTTCTTTGAAGGCAAATGAGATTGAATACGTGGAACTGGGCGGCGTGAAAGCCAATCCGGATGTGGAAATGGTGAGAGAGGGCATCAGGCTTTGCAGGGAAGAGAAACTGGACTTTATCCTGGCGGCAGGCGGAGGGAGCGTTATTGATTCCGCAAAGGCCATTGCCATGGGAGTTTCTTATCCGGGGGACGTGTGGGATTTCTTTGTGGGAAAAGCACAGATTGAAGAGGCACTGCCTGTCGGAGTGATCCTCACGATCCCAGCGACAGGAAGCGAGGCCAGCAATACAACGGTTGTCACGAACTCTGAGGGAGGACATTCCAAGAGGGCCGCATCCGGAGACAACATTAAACCGGTGTTTGCCATCATGAATCCGGAACTTACCTATTCTCTGCCGGCTTACCAGACAGCGGCAGGAGGGGTGGATATTTTCTCACACGTGGCAGAGCGGTACTTTACACTGGAGCCGGACTGCGGTTTCACAGACAGGCTTTGCGAGGCCACGATGAAGACAGTGATCGGCTGTCTCCCGGAAGTGCTTAGCCACCCTCAGGAATATGCGGGCCGGGCAGAAATCATGTGGACCGGGACCATTGCCCACAACGGGATTTTGGGAGTGGGAAGAAGCGAGGACTGGGGCAGCCATATGCTTGGACACGAAATTACGGCTTTCTATGGTCTGACACACGGAGCTACCTTATCCATCATCATCCCGAACTGGATGGAGTATGTGTACAAGACAGATGTGACCCGTTTTGTGAAATATGCGGTGAATGTCTGGAACGTGGAAAACAACATGGATCATCCTGAAAAGACGGCTCTGGAAGGCATCAGAAGGACACGGGATTTTTTCCGGTCTGTGGGTATGCCGGTAACATTGGAAGAAGCAGGAATCGACGGTGACAGAATCGAAGAAATGGCAGAGAACTGCACGAAATACGGTCCGGTGGGAGGCTTTGTAACACTTAGGAAAGAGGACTGCATGGCAATCTATGAAAAATCAAAATAGGAGGGATAGCATATGGCGAAGATATCATTGGTAAGGATTGACAGCAGACTGATCCACGGACAAGTAATCACCAAATGGCGCAAGATACATAAGGTGACAAAAATTATTATCGTAGACAATGAACTGGCAAAAGATGATTTTATGATCCACATCTATGAGGCGTCCGCGCCTAAAGATGTAAAAGTAAAAATCTATGACATCCCGAAAGCCGTAAGGCTCTGGGAAAAGAACCAGTATAAAGATGGAGAAGTGATGCTTCTGTTTAAGGACATTAAAACATGTCTGGAACTGTACAAACAGGGTGTGCCGATGGAATATGTCCAGCTGGGCGGACTGCCCAAGGCATCGGATAAAAAGGTGATCCTGAGAGCGGTTTCGCTGGGAGAAGAAGATATCTCTCTGCTCCGGGAATTTGATCAGAGCGGGGTGGAAGTTGCGGTCCATATCGTGCCGGAGGAAGTGAAAATGCCGTTTGCCGAGATTGAGAAAAAATACAGAGAAAGTTAGGAGGGAAAGATATGAATTTTGTAATTGCCGTTTTTGTGGGTATATGGTTTTGGTTTGCGGGAGGAGCACCGGGCTATACCTTTCATTATGTGCTGAAACAGCCTTTGGTTATGGCACTTCCTATCGGCCTGCTGATGGGAGATGTGCCTCAGGCCATGATGATCGGTGCCGCCATTGAACTTGTATATGTAGGAATCATCTCCCCGGGAGCAAATGTTCCGGCGGATGAATGTCTGGCGGGTGTGATCGCTATACCCATCGCCATGAAAATCGGCGCTGATCCGGCTACTGCGGTAGTATTGGCCGTGCCGTTTGGGGTTCTGGGAGTTTTCCTGGACCAGTTAAGAAGAACCGTCAATGCACGGTGGGCCCATGTCGCCGATAAATATGCCCTGGCAGGGGATGAAAAAGGACTGTTCCGGTGTGCTGTTATTTATCCGATGGCAGTGGGATTCCTGATGAGATTCCCGCCAGTGTTCATCGCCAACTATTTCGGAGCGGACGTTGTGGAGAAATTCCTGAATGCCATGCCTCAGTGGATCATCCACGGTATCTCAGTAACAGGAGGCGTGCTGCCTGCCCTTGGTTTTGCGATCATTTTGTTCGTCATCGGGCAGAGATCCCTGCTTCCGTTCTACTTCATGGGATACTTTGCAGTTCAGTATTTAAAGATCAACACGATGGCAGCCGCGGTTTTTGGAATCTGTATTGCGCTGGTTATTTTATTTATGAAGAACGACGGACAGGAAGAGATCATGCAGCGGGTGAAGAAACTTCAGATCTGTGACGACGATGACGAATAGGGAGGAGGTACCTATGGAAAACAAAGAAATCACCAAAAAGGATATAAGGAAAGCGTATCTGCGCTGGTACAATACTGTGGAAGTGTCCAATTCCTATGAACGTATGCAGACCGTGGCGTTCTGCTATTCAATCTCAGGAATCTTAAAGAAACTCTATGACAAAAAAGAAGATTATGTGAAAGCTCTTCAGCGGCACCTGAACTTCTTTAATACCCAGGGTATCTGGGGTTCTCCGCTGCTGGGAATCTCCATTGCTATGGAGGAGCAGAAGGCAAAGGGCAGCGAAGTGGCAGACGAGGCCATCACAGGTATCAAGACAGGGCTGATGGGGCCTTTGGCCGGCATCGGCGATACCATTGACTGGGGAACATGGAAGCCGCTGATCTTTTCCCTGGCAGCAGGCTTCAGTGCAAAAGGAGGAATTGCAGGATTTTTCATATGTTTCATGTTTGCAGTCATCCCGTTTATGGAAGGATTTTACCTGACCAACCTTGGATATAAACTCGGAAGAAACGCGGTATCCATGCTGCTGGAGTCCGGATGGATCAAACAGCTGATCACAGGTTCCAGTATTCTCGGACTGTTTATGATGGGAGCGTTGTCAGCCAGTACAGTAAAATTGGAAATTCCGATCAAGTTTGCCATGGGAGGTTCCACGACCACGGTACAGGCCATTTTAGACAGTATTCTGCCGGGACTGCTTCCGCTGCTTTTAATCGTAGGGATCTACATATTCTTTAGGAAAAAAGGACAGAAATTCGGAAGAGTGGTATTTGCTCTTCTTGGATTGTGTCTGCTTGGTTCAGCAATCGGATTATTTTAAATTAGGAGGAGATAAAACATGATCATTTCAATGGCGGATATTTTAAAGAAAGCAAAACAGGAACATTACGGCGTGGCTGCGCCCAATGTATTTAACGATAAGACAATAGAAGCTGCATTTCAGACTTCCGCAGAATTCAAAGCGCCGGTTATTCTAGACGGCGCCGGATGCCATGGGATTGAGGAACTGGCTTATATCAGCAGATTTTATGAGAGAAGATACCCGGAGGCGTGCGTGGCGCTGAATCTGGACCACGGCGGGGCGTATGAGGAGATCATGCTCGCCATCCGAAGCGGATTTAGTTCCGTTATGGTAGACCGCTCCGAACTTCCTTACGATGAGAATGTACGGGAAGTAAAAGAAATCGTCAAGGCAGCCCATGCGGTGGGTGTCTCTGTGGAAGCGGAACTTGGGCATGTGGGACAGGGATTTGAATATGAATCAACCAGAGACTCCGGGCTTACAGACAAAAAAGAAGCATTAAGTTTTATTGAAGAGACAGGAGTTGACTGCCTGGCTGTGGCTGTGGGGACTTCTCATGGAGTATATAAAGGGACTCCGCATCTGGAATTTGAGCTCTTGAAAGAGCTGAGTGAGAGCATTGAGATTCCATTAGTGCTTCACGGCGGTTCCGGCACCGGAGATGAGAATTTGAAAAAAGCAGTAGAGACAGGAATCCAGAAAGTCAATCTGTTTACAGATTTGAGTGCGGAGGGAGTCGTTTCCCTGAAATCTTATCTCGGAGTGAACTTTGACCACATACCGAAGGATGCTGAAAAGGGAGAGTTTGGAAATTTGAATGCTAACCTGTACGATGCCATCGTGGAAGGGACAAAGGGCTGGAAGACGGCGCTGAAACATTATGTAGAATTATTCGGAGGAACGGACCGGCTGTAAAGGAGGATATCAATGAGTATAGAACAGATGAAGTTTGCGTATTTAAAAGAAAAAGGATGCGCCCTGACAGGAGTGAGGAAGATCCCGGATATGGGTCCTGATGATGTGCTCGTAAAACAGCTGGTCTGCAACATTTGTACCACAGACTACGGGCAATGGCTGGGACTCAGGGAACATCAGGGCTATCCAATGGCCGGGGGCCATGAAGGCTCCGGTATCGTCGAGGCGGTTGGAAGCGGTGTGAAGGATTTAAAACCGGGAGATCATGTGGCTGTCGCATATAACTCATGCGGGAAATGCGAGGCCTGCCGGAGGGGCCATGAGGGCCAGTGTACCAGCGCGGATTACAAAAACCTGACGGAAGACGGATACAGGGGAAATTTCGGATTTGCAGATTACAATGTGAGGAGCGCCAGAAATCTTGTGAAAATGAACCCGGAACTTCCTCCCTCAGAAGCAGCTTTTCTGGAACCACTGGCAACCGTGTGCAAAGGAATCTCCAAACTGCGGCTGGAACCTCAGGAGACGGTAGTTGTCATCGGAGCGGGGACTATGGGGCTCGTCAATGCGCAGGCTGCCAAGGCCAAAAATTGCAGGGTCATTGTGACGGAACTGATGGAAAAGAAGCTTCAGGCAGCCAGAGATATGGGATTTGAAGTCATCGATGTGAGCAAAGAAGACCCGGTGGAAAAGGTAAAAGAACTGACGGATCAAAAGGGAGCGGACGCTGTGATCGTGGCCGTGGGAAACACAAAGGCAAACACCCAGGCAGCAGAGCTTGTGAAGGAGCTGGACGGACGGATTCTCATGTTTGCCGCAGGCTATCCCGCTCCGGAGATCGAACTGGATTCCAATGTGATCCATTACCGCAGAATGGAATTGATCGGCACCTTTGGAGCGGACATGAAAGACTTTTTCAAGGCGGCCGAACTTTTAAATACCGGAGCTGTGGATGTATCCAAGCTGGTGGAACCGGAGAAGTTTCTTCTGGATGATATACAGAAGGCATATGAACATGCATCTGTTCCGGGAATGTACAGAGTCAGTGTTTTATTGAATGAAGAATAGATTGTAGCAGATAAAAATATAGGTGTTCTTTTGATTAAGAATGCCTGTATTTTTATGTTATAAAACTTAATCAACAAGCAATGCCTTTGCACAATCCACATCCATAATCAGGATATTTGCAAAATTTCCCCTGATACAGCTTTTTACCGCAGCGGCGTTTCCCGCCCCGCCTGTGATCAGCAGCTTATGTTCTACATTTTTATAGGCTTCTGCCGAGATTCCTGCAATCTTGCGGTTATATTCATCAAAAGGCTCTGTATTTCCATTTTGGTCAAGGAATCGAAGGATAAGATTGCAGACGGCACCGTTTTTCTTGAATCTGTCCAGCTGATCATCGGAGACATATCCCAGCTTTTTCACAGTCTCATACATGGAACTGGCAATATTCATACCGGAAATGACAATATCTAATTTTTCAAAGTAATCAAAGATAAAGCGTACCGCTTCCCCTTTTAAAAATTCGTTCATCAGATTTTCATTAGAGAAGACTGCGGGAGAAAAGAAAGACACATAGTTTCCGCCATATTTTTCGGCCAAAGCTTCCGCCACCTGATTGGACTGTACCTCTTCCATCCCGGTAGTATGCTGGCTGATGCCTCCGACCAGAGGAACAAAGGTGCAGTTTCTATGAAACGCTTCATGGCTCGTTTTTGCCAGATTCCTAATACTGGATCCCACAGATACTCCGACATAATCGCCGTCTTTTAACAGACGGTTCAGATAGTCAGCTGCCCGTTCGTTCAGTTTTGAGATACGCTCTGTCTTGGAATCCAGAGGGCTGCTTTCTGCTACGACAACATCTTTTAAGTGATATTTCTTTTTTAATTCTTCTTCCAGATCCTCATACATATATTGTGCCAGATGGCGTACTTTTATTTCCACTATTTCAAGTTCGCGTCCGGTTTGAAGCATTCTTGAGACAGAGGATTTTGAAATTCCCAGGTGTTTTGCAATCTGACTTTGTCCCATATGTTCTTCGTAGTAAAGACTGCAGCACTGGTAGATTAATCTTTCATCGTCTATGATTTTTCTCATGATTGAACCCCGCAAAGCTAAATAAGACCGAGTTTTTTGCAGCCGTTATAGATTCCATTTTCCGCAACAGTATCCGTTGTAAATGCCGCATAAGGATCCAATCCTTTGTAGTGACGTCCCATGACAATTCCCGTTCCCACAGTTTTTATCATGGAGACATCGTTATCACCGTCTCCGAATGCGTAAGTTGATTGAATTGGAATTCCTAAAGCATCCATCATGGTACGGATGCCGGAACCTTTATCGACCCCGACCGGTGTGGCATCTGTAAAATGATACCGGATATGTTTTGCCAATTCAAACCGGGAGGAAAGGTGTGCTTTCAGGAAATCATAGTCTTCATCATGATCATAAAAAAAGGTCAGTTTATTAATCCGGCATTTCTCTTTGGTATCCCACGGCAGCACCCAATGGTCTTTGACATCAAACACATATTTAAAAAACTGATAGCTTTCCTGCTCCATGCCGTCGCAATAGGATTGTGTTTCTCCATCCATCAGAAGCACGATATTTCTCGGTGCACAAATCTGCCTCAGATTCTCGATTTCAGATTCTGTGATCTCTATGCTCTGAATGACCTCTCCGTCAATCTCTACATAGGCACCCACTCCGGTTACATAACCATTGAAGTATTCTTTTACATCTTCGGAAAATTGCTTTGTTCTGCCTGTACAGATACAGACAGCGTATCCGTTTTCTCTCAGCTTTGTTAAAGCTTCTTTTGTGGAATCGGGCATCTGAAAAATACCGTCCACTTCATCAATCAATGTTCCGTCGTAATCAAAAAATACAATTCCTTTATAATCTTTCACTATCTTTCCTTTCTCCGCAGGTTATCATAGAATTTTTTTAGAAATCAGAATCTGAGGCGTTGGGTATTTCTGCAAACAAATGAGTTTGATTATTTGACGCTGATTTTTGCTCCGTTTTTAATACATGTCTCGGGATATCCAATACCTGAAAGCATGATAGAATCCGGTGTTGCCGGTGTGTGTTTTTCTGAAAAATTCATCGTGCAGGTACCGCGTGTCTGTAATTTTTCGTTTACATTTGCACCGAGACCTACGATACGGAATGAACTGCTGCCAATTTCTATCCTGTCACCCTTTTTTAGATCTTCTGACGGACGGCCTTCATATGACACAGAATAATCTGCTAAATCAGTGGGTCTATCGTTCGGTCTGAAATCAACCTGATTTGAAGCCCTTAATAATCCCATTACTTCTGAACCTGTTTCTGTTATGACTGCATTCCACTTCATAATTTCATACCTCTTTTCTATATACTTTGATGTTATAGTTTCAGGTAATCCATCTTCCGGAAGTTTTTGAATTACTTTATAATTGTATTTTATTATCTCACAATCTTTAGAACAAGTGATTTTGTTGAAATTATGCTTAAGTGGGATTTGGGGAACTGGAGAATAGAAATTAATTTCTATTGAAGAAAGAGAAGGGAGATGATGGAAATGGATACATACCAAGTTTTAAGCCTTTTATTTTTAGGCGGTACGTTCCTGATCGCATGCTGACCTACATTGATAGGAATAAAAAGCGAAAAATCAAAGTTGGCCTGCCCGCTTTGCGCGCCACATACAATTTGCCGAAGGCAAATTGTATCCTTATGCATCTGTGTGCATTTCGCAAAGTGTTTTTTATTTATAGAGAGGATTTTTAATTTTCTCTATAAATAAAAAATACCTACCCTGTCGGCAAACGGGATTGGCGCGTCCTTTTATAGGACGTAAAAAACCCTAAAGGCTTCCACTTTGTGGGCGGCGGCTCTTTTCTTATAATTTATTGTATATGATATTTTTTACGCAAAAAGGAATGTAATTGTTTGATGGAAAGGAGACTATCTAACTTTTTATCATGTCCGGATTTCTTATAAAGTCAAAGAAAAATGAAATGTCCAAAAGAAAGTACACTTGAGGACGTAAAAAGAAAGGACGGAGAGAACAATGAAAAAGCAATGGATAAGATGTCTGGCCGCAGTTTCTCTGATCGTGACCATAGGGACCGGAGCAGGAACTGTTCTGAAAGCCCATGGAGAGGAAATGGCTGGAAAATCCGGGGGGGGGTATTTCCAGAATTGAGGAGCTGACCCCGGAAGAGCAAGTGGGAAGCGAGGCCGGTACAGCCACAGAGCAAAGCAGTACAGAAGAGGAAAAACCGAAGGAAATCCAAGCTTCCGGTAAAACTGCCGCGGCTAAAAAGAAAACCAAAGGGAATCTTAAAAAGCAGCTGGCAGATAACGGACAGACCTTCCTTGATGTGAGCAAGGGAGATGTCCGTATTACATTAAGTGGAGCGACGGGAGGCGGACTTCAGCAAAGTGAATCAAGCTTGAATCCGAAGGGATACTGGATCACCGGGACTACGACCTCCAATAACATTGAAGTATCAGAAGGGGTAAAAACAGATATTACTCTGGAGGATGTAAGTATTACCATAGGTAAGGCAGATACAACAACAACGAAAAGAGACTGTATCAATGTATCTCATGCAGACATAACGTTGACCTTGATCGGGGATAACAAGCTAATATGCAATACGGGTTCATCTGTAACCGGGTTCTTTGTAAATACCGGAAATGCTCTGACAAAGGATGGGATGGACGGTAGTCTGACACTCCAGTGTGAACACGCAAATGAAAAAGGACATAAATGTGACAAGTCATGCGGTTCTCTGCTTGCTAAAGGGAATCCTGAATTATGGCATGTGGGAGCAATCGGAAGTACACTGCGGAATATGCAGAAAGCAAAAGAGAGCGGATTTGCCAATTTCACAATTCGGGGAGGCAATATTGAAGCCTTGGCAGGTATCCATTCTCCAGGCATCGGTTCTGCATGTCTTTCCGAGAATTCGAGCGGAGTCTATATTTCAGGCGGAAGAGTAGAAGTTTACGGAGGAGGACATGCTCCTGGAATTGGAGCGTCAAATGATGGAAGAAGCAGAGAAACAAAAAATATTGAGATCAGCGGAGGGGATACAGTCGTCATTGCGGTGGGTGACAAAGAAACCGGGATGCCGGGCATCGGAGCCGCAAGCGGAAATGATTATGTCTCCAATGTGACAGCAGCTCCGGACTTTGGATATCAGGGTTATATCCAGGATGGTATTTCCGAGACAGAATATACATTTGCGGACGGAACTCCATTTAAAGAAAAGACGGATATCCGGGTAGGACAATTTTACACGATGGTCTATTTCGGACCGTTCCGTGATACCAATGAAATAGAAAAGAATACGAAGGATCAGATTGGAGCTAACCACGTGATCAGTAAAACCGGGGGAAAAGGTTTTACGAAAGAACAGTTAAAAGGATTGACGAAGGTAACAGGGAAAAATGAAAATGGAATCGATTTTAATACATCAGATTTAACCTTTACCAGAGAAGATCAGATCCAGGCGATCAATGCGGCAAAGACTTCAGGAAAAACCGGAGAGTTTCCTCTGACCTTTGCAACACCAAATGGGACAGAGACGACGGTCACGATATATCTGAAAGCGGACGGGACTGATTCCGCTTTGATGGACCCGGAACAGCCTGAGCCAACGATCGGGGCAGACGATTTTTGTCAGGATACCGGCGGAGAAGCACTCAGTGAGGAGGATGTCAGGAAGCTTGCATCGGTGCAGGGAAAGAACTCTGATGGAACGACCTATCCGTTGGACGAGTTTACAGCAGATGCCGGTCAATTAGAATTGATCAATCATGCCAAGACAGCAGGAGAAAGCGGAAGTTTTGAACTGACCTTTACTTCTCCGGATGGAAAAAAAGCCACTGTGGAAGTAGTATTGAAAACTTATGATGAGATCACAGTTAATGAGACGACCGGAGAGCAGATCAAAGGACTGGATATCATTGGAAAGACCGGGGGAAAAGCCTTTACAAAAGAACAGCTGATAAAGCTTTCGGATGCCACGGCCCTAAATGGAGACGGTTCTGCCATTGCAGGAACAGAATTAGTAATTCCGGATGAGAAACAGGTCAAAGCAATCAATGGAGCCAAGACTAATGGGAAAACCGGAGATTTTCCGCTGACCATAGAGACGCCGGGCGGGACAGGAATTACGATCCGGGTGTATCTGAGAGACAGCGGAACGGATGAGACAAAAAATGGAGAGCAGCGAGGAAGTCTCGGCGCTAATGATACTGCACAGCTTACCGGAGGAATTGGCTTCAGTGAGGAGGAAATTACAAAACTTTGCAAAGCCAAAGGGAAAAATAAATACGGTAATAATGCAGCAGTGATCGTGGATAAAGGACAGCTGGGAACAATTAATGAGATCAAGAAAGCAGGAAAGACCGGAGACTTTCCACTTACCTTTTCTCTGGAGGACGGTACGAAAGCGGAGGTAACCGTTACTTTGACGGGAAATCACACAGTAATATTTGATTCAAACGGAGGAGATTATCACCCGGACGACCAGATTGTTGCAGGCGGCAGTCCTGCGGCAGAACCGAGAGAGCCGAAAAAAGAAGGGTATGTGTTTGAAGGCTGGTATTATACGGATGAAGACGGCGGGCAGAAGAGATGGGATTTTGCAGATCCGGTGAACAGCAGTATGACCCTGAAGGCCAGATGGAAAAAGATTCCCGAAGCTGCTTCAGGGGAGGAAAAGGATTCCACAGCAAGTCAAGACAGGACAGGATCAGAGAATCATGATAAGGACAAGTGGAAGTACGGCGAAGTTAAGGGAAATAAAGAGACAGACAAAAACAGAGGTGCGGATACAGCAAAGACAGGAGAGGACGGGAAACTGATTTGGCTCCTTGGTTGTACAGCAGGCAGTTGTATCTTTGGGTGGAAAAAGAAAAAAGCAGGTTTATCATAAATATAGTGGAAAAGGGGCAGAGCAGTTTTTAGTTCTGCCTTTTTAAATCTTTGTCTAACCATCTGTGAGATATGATTTTCTTATAAAGGTTAAACAAATAAAATATGCCTGGAAAGCGCGCAAAGGGCATGAGAAAGGACGGAGAGAGAATGAAGAAACCATGGATGAAACGATTGGCGGCTGTTTCTTTGACTTTAGCTTTAGAAACAGGGGCAGGAACACTGCTCAGAGCATATGAAGAGGAAATATCTAGAAAAACCGGGGGGGGGGTATTTGTGAAATACAGGAAATAGCCCCGGAAAGTGAAACACAAGATACAGGAGGGGAAACTTCTGGAACCACAGAGACCCCAGAACAGACACAGCCGGGAAGTACGGAGAATACGGAAGAACAGCCAGCAGTAAAGGAAGAGACAGACAGCACGGAGACAGAGAAAGAAACTGTTTCGGTGAAAAATCCAGTCAAAAAAGCGGTACAGAAAAAGAAGCTTGCTCAGAACGGACAGACCCTTCTCGATGTAGGACAGGGAGATATCCGGATCACGGAACACGGAGCCGAGGGCGGAGGACTGCCGGAAAATGAGACAGCCCTGAACCCGAAGGGATACTGGATTACGGGAACAACGACTCAATATAATGTAATAGTGGAAAAGGATGTCACTGTTGATCTTACTTTAGACAATGTTGACATCTCTTGTGATACCAAAAAAATGGACTGCATCAACGTTTCCCATGCGAATGTCACGATAACACTCAGAGGGAAAAATCAGCTTTTGTGTAATTCCGGCGGAAACGGAAATGGTTTAGAGGGCTGCGCGCTGGCAAAAGACGGCATGGACGGAAGCCTGACCATACAGTGTGAATTGGCAGACAGAAAAGGGCATAAGTGTGATTTGTCCTGCGGTTCATTGTCAGCCAAAGGAAATTCCAGTATTAAGCATGCGGGATCTATCGGAAGTACCGTACGAAATACATATCGTTCTGGTACAACCAAAGAAGAGATGGGGTTTGCAAACTTTACGATCAAAGGAGGAAACATAGAGGCCTCCGGCGGAGATCACTGTCCGGGCATCGGCTGTGCCTGTGTCAGTGAATATTACAGCAGCGGCTATGGATATACAAAGAATATCAGAATATCCGGAGGAAATGTTACTGCCACAGGTACTGCTTATGGTTCAGGCATTGGTTCTGGCTATGGAAGCAAGGTTGAGAGAGTTTATATTACCGGGGGAACTGTTATGGCCAGGGGAGGTTATCGGGCTCCGGGAATTGGGGCATCAGATTGTGGCATTTACACCCAATCCGCAGAGACTGTGGATCTTGAGATCAGCGGTGGAGATACAGTGGTAACAGCGGTCGGTGACCAGTCTACGGATATGCCCGGAATTGGAGCTGCATTGGGACTGGATTACGTAAAGAATGCAAAGGTTATTCCAAAAGAAGGGTCTCAGGGTTATATTCAGGATGGAGAGTCAGAAGATAATTACTTATTTTCAAATGATACTCCATTTTCAGAAAAATCAGAGATTAAAGTTAAAAAGTTTTTCACAATGGTATATTTTGGTCCTTACCGGGATTCCAATGGAATCGATCAGGATACAAAAGAGCAGCTGGGAGCCAATCATGTGATCAGCAAATCGGGAGGCGATGGATTTACCCAGGAACAGATAAAAGCATTGACCAAGGTGACGGGGAAACATGCAGATGGTTCTACGATCCCTGGCAGTGAGATACTCTTTGATGATCCAAGCCAGCTGGAAACAATCAATCAGGCAAAAAAGGCGGGAAAGACTGGGGAATACCCGCTGACATTTTCCACAGAAAACGGCACGAAAGTGACGGTTACCATTTATCTCCGGAGCGAGGGGACAGATTCAGCAGAATTGGATGTGCAGAATCCGTCTTCTGTGATCGGTGCAAACAGTTTCCAGTCAGAATCCGGAGGACCGGCTTTTACAGAGCAGGAGGTCAAAGAACTCGGTAAGCTGAAAGGGAAAGATAAGGACGGAAACAATATACCTTTTGATGACATAAAACTTTCCAAGGAGCAGCTGGATCAGATCAATGATGCCAAGACAGCCAATAAAAACGGGTCATTTACACTTACCTTTGAAACTCCGGATGGCAAAAAGGCAGAAATCACAGTCACTTTGACCGGAGGGCGCGACGTGACAAACGTGACAGAGAGCGGGGATAAGATCATGGCGAATCATGTGATCAGCAGTACAGGGGGAAAAGGTTTTACAGAAGCCCAGATAAAGGTTCTCACTGACCTGGCAGGAAGCAAAGATGACGGTACGCCGTACACGATAGATGAACTGAGTTTTTCTGATGCTAAACAGTTGGAAAAGATCAATAAAGCTAAGACATCAGGCAAGACCGGAGACTACCCATTGTCTTTTCAGACACCCCAGGGGACAGAGATTACCGTTACGGTATATCTGAGAAAAGAGGGCAGTGATAATGCCGAATACCGTCTGGAAGCTCCTTCGGCATCCATCGGAGCAAATGACACGGTCCAGCCGACCGGAGGCAAAGCTTTTACCGAGGATGAGATCATAAACCTGTGCGGTGCAAAGGGAAAGGATAAAGATGGGGTCGATGCCCGGATCACTGTCAATAAAGAACAGCTGGATGTGATCAATGGAGTGAAAGCAGAGGGAAAAACGGGAAGTTTTGATCTGACTTTTTCTATGCCGGATGGTACAGGGGTAACAGTTAAGGTAACCCTGACAGGGGAACATAAGGTATCTTTTGATTCAAACGGAGGAAGCTATACCCCGGATGTCCAGAAGATAGAAGGAGGAAAGCAGGCAGCCAAACCCAAAGATCCGAAGAAAAGAGGATATACTTTTGAGGGCTGGTTTTATACAGATGAAAATGGAATTGAGACTGTATGGGATTTCAGCACACCGGTACATCAGGATATGACATTGAAGGCCAGGTGGAAAAAAGCAGCGGAACAATCAAATGTACAGGAGATGGGGGAAACATCAGGAGACAAAAAAACGAAAAACAAAAAGGATGAAAGCTGGAATTATAAAGAGCTCACTAAGAACGGCACAGAAACGGCATCATCGGCAAAGACCGGGGATGAGAACAGAGTGCTGTGGCTGTCCGGATGTATAGCCGGTGCAGCTGGTATTTTATTCTGGAAGAGCAGCCGGAGGCGGAAGAGAAAGTAAAATTATAGAAGGGGATAACTTATGGTATTATCTGTAAGTTATTCCTCTTTTGTATATACAAGAATAGTAAAAATATGGTAAAAATAGATGTGCGGATATATAGGTCAGCAGATATATTATTTTTGTAATATCAAATAAAGGAGGTATTACAATGCCATCAGTAGAAAAAATAATTAGTGATATAATATGTGCTGAAAAAAACAGCAATATTAAGTTTAGAGATTTGCAAAGGGTGCTTGACGTTATGGGTTTTAGATGTAGAATAAAAGGAGACCACTTTATATATTATAAAGACGGAATTAATGAAATTATTAATATACAGCCAAAAGGAAATAAGGCAAAACCTTACCAAGTAAAGCAAATTAGAAACTTGATTCTGAAATATAAGTTGGAGGTATAGCTAATGTTTAAATATGAAATTATTATATACTGGAGTAAAGATGATGATTGTTATATAGCCGAAGTGCCGGAACTTCCCGGATGTATGGCTGATGGAAAAACACAGGAGGATGCACTGTACAATGCCCAGATCGTGATCAAAGAATGGATTGAAACGGCAAAAGAAATGGGCAGGGAAATTCCGGAGCCTCAGGGGAAACTGATGTATGCTTAGCAGAATCATGACTGCTTATTATATTTGTGTTTAACTCTTGCAAAATATTTCTATAAGGGGCTGTAAAATAAGCCCTTAATTAAGAATCGCCAGTTCCGGCAGATGTCGGAACTGGCGATTCTTCGCTTTCATATTCACTATTTAACGAAATTCTTGATTATAAAAATGTCTATCCCGCCGTAATCTCTCCGCAGATAAGCTGGAAGCTTTCCGTCACCATTCCCAGGTAGTCTTCCTCCACCAGGACAACTAGCGTATCGCCGGAGTGTACCACGGTGCTTCCTTTGGCGATGATCTCTTCCTTGCCCCGGCTGATGGTGACGATCAGGCAGTGTTCCGGCCAGGCCACATCTTTGATTTTTTTCCCTACAGCAAGGCAGGTTGTTCCGACAACAAAACTTGAGAGTACTTTACCCTCTGCGGCATCCGTTGTTTTTAATCCCTTTTTTGCGAGAATGCGGCCCAGAAGACTCTCGTAGATCGGCTCGCTTTTCAGAAGATGGGCAATCACATAGGCAGTCAGTGACACAACGGCCAGGGAAAGAAAGTGTTCAAATGTCCCTGTCATTTCCGCAATCAGAATGACGCCGGTGATCGGGGCCCTGACGATGGCAGTGAAAAATCCGGCCATAGCAAGGATAATAAAGTTGATGATGTAATCCTGACTGATGCCTGTAAGTCCTGTGACGGAGGTTCCATAGATGGAACCAATGTAGGCACCAAGGATCAGGAGAGGGAAGAAGATGCCTCCCGGTGCTCCGGAGCCAAAGCTGACTGCCGAAAACAGAAACTTTCCAAGGAGAAGAAGCACCATAGACCCGATCAGGAGATGGCCGCTCTCCAGGCGTGTAATCATGGCATGGCCTCCTGCGAGTACGGAAGGAAGGCAGTAGCACAGCACACCCGATACTAGGAACGGGATTACGGTCCTGTACTCCGGTTTCAGGAAGGAAAGTTTTTTGTAAATATCCTGACCCTTCAGCATGACACAGTTGTATAAGGCCCCGGCAGCGCCGAGGATGATCCCGAGCAGGATCAAAAGGCCGTAGTATTTAAGCGGAAGGGCAGATTTCAGCTGAAACTCAAACACCGGAGACAATCCGAATACATTTTTAGAGATAAAATCCGAGGTCAGGGCACCGGCGGTGACACAGACCAGCATGGAACTGTTAAAGTTCTTCTGAATTTCTTCCAGAGCAAACATAATGCCTGCCAGAGGCGCGTTAAAAGCAGCGGCCAGACCCGCGCCGGAACCGCAGACTTCCATGATCCTTTCTTTTGTCTTGCTCTTTCCTGTGATCTTTGCAAGTCCTTTGGCGGCCATAGCGCCCAGCTGGACAGAGGGGCCCTCGCGTCCAAGGGACAGACCGCCGAGGATCGAGAGAGTGCCGCCTGTGATCTTTGTGATCAGTACGCTGACCCAGTTTTGACTTATGTATCCTTTCATCTCCCCCTGTACCTGGGGGATACCGCTTCCGGAGCACATTTCATCCCATTTGACCAGTCTTCCTACGATCAGACCCAGGATAATCAGAACGGCAAACCAGCCTGCAATATAGAAGGCGTTTCCCTTTGTAAAGTCTATGATGCGGAATAAAAGAGACTCCGCGTGATTTAATAAAATACGGTAGATGACGGCAATACAGCCGGCAAATATCCCCACCAGGAGTCCGTCGAATACAATCGAGATGGACAGAGAGTGGGGATTTTCCATTTTTGAAGTTTTCATATGCGACAATCCTCCTTTGTCATATTTATCTTATCACAAGATGTGCCAAAGAAAAAGGAATCTGCGCATTTCTTGGGTTTGCAAAACAGGGCCTGATAGTTTATAATACACACGTATATTATAAAGAAATTTAAGGAACAGATTGGAGAACAGAGTATGCCACCGATTACAAATGACTGGGCTGAGCATCTGAAAGAAGAATACAAAAAGCCGTATTATAAAAAGCTGTATCAGACAGTGACGGCTGAGTACGCACAGAAGAACATCTTTCCGCCGGCGGATGATATTTTTAACGCGTTCCACCTGACGCCTTTGAGCAGGGTAAAGGTGGTCATCTTAGGCCAGGACCCATACCACAATGTAGGACAGGCCCACGGGCTTTCTTTTTCCGTAAAGCCGGGAGTACAGACGCCGCCGTCCCTGGTCAACATTTACCAGGAACTGCACGAGGATCTGGGCTGCTACATACCAAACAACGGATATCTGACCAAATGGGCCGAACAGGGAGTTCTGCTGTTAAATACAGTACTGACCGTCCAGGCGCACAAGGCCAATTCCCACAAGGATATCGGATGGGAAGAGTTTACGGACGCCGCGATCCGCATATTAAATGAGCAGGACCGTCCGATCGTCTATCTTCTGTGGGGACGGAATGCCCAGAATAAAAAATGGATGCTTACCAATCCGAAGCATCTGGTACTTGAAGCGCCTCACCCGAGTCCTTTTTCTGCGTCCAGAGGGTTTTTCGGATGCCGTCATTTCAGCAGAACCAATGAATTTCTGAAAGAGCACGGCATTGAACCGGTGGACTGGCAGATCGAGAATATATAGGAGTGAAGCATGAATAAAATTGTATTTTTAGACATCGACGGCACTCTGTACTGTGACGGGATTGGTATTCCGGAGTCCGCTCAGAGAGCCGTGGCTGAGCTGATGGACAAAGGCTGCAAAGTAGTGCTCTGTACCGGAAGGGCTTACGGCATGGTGCCGGAATCCTATATGGAACAGGGCTTTCACGGAATGATCGCTGCGGCAGGAGCCCATGTGATCTGTGAAGGCAGGGAATTGTGCAATCAGAAGGTTTCCGGTGAGAATCTCCAAAAGGTCATTGATTACGGACAAAACAGCAGGATCGGGATTATTTTGGAAGGCGTCAAAGGAAGTTACTATGACCCGGATAATCAGGATGATTTATATCTGAAGGTGGTAGAGAGGCTGAGAGAGACTACGACCCCTTATGTCTATCCGTTATCACAGGCAGAGGAAGTCAACAAATGGACATATCACCACATGGATTTCGCACAGAAGGACTTTGTAGAGGAGATGACCGGGGGAGTCATGACCGGGATCATACATAAAGAGGTAAACTCCGTAGAGTTTATTCCTTCAGGAATTAATAAAGCCACCGGTATTAAAATGGTGCTGGATCACTTTGGAATCGACCGGAAAGACAGCTACGCATTTGGAGACAGCGCCAATGACATTGAGATGTTAAATTATGTTCAATACGGGGTTGCCATGGGAAATGCAGTCCCTGAACTGCTTGAGCAGGCCAAATACAAAACGGAGCCTGCGGACCGGGATGGCCTGGCGCTGGGACTGAAACGCCTGGGGCTGATCGGGTAGGAGCTGCCTATGAAAAAAGTCCTGAAAGCATTTGCATCTGTCCTTCTGCTGGTACTGGTCTTTACGCTGCCCAATATGGTGTCATCGATCCAGAGCCGCATTCACCAGAAGGAACAAAAGAAGATTGTCACAGAGGTAAAAAAGACCCACAAAGACCTGTTTGAGACCAAGTACGGTTATCAGAGCCTCTCAAAAGAGGGCAAAAGGGTTTACAGCCTCATGTACTACGGGATTTTCAACAGAAAAAAAGAGATCGAGATTGAACAGGTTACCACAAAGCGGATGGAGGACATTTTAAAACAGATGGAATCCGACTGTCCTGAACTGTTCTGGTTCGACTTTACCGGAAATATCAAATGGAAGACATCGGGAACGAAGAAAAACGTCGTGTTCCTGCCCCATTATATTTTTACAAAAGAGCAGACCAAACAGTACGATAAGAAACTGAAGAAAAATCTTGCATTGTATCTTTCCTATGCAGACAAAAAAGAGACGGAATATGAGAAGGCCTATACGGTTTATGAGCATCTGACCAGGAGGATCTCCTACCGGGAGGGCAGCAAATATAATCAAAACCTGATCAGCGGCATGGTCAATGAAGAGACCGTCTGTACAGGATATGCCAAGAGTCTTCAGTATATTTATCAGAAGATGGGCATCCCGTGCCGGATGGTGTACGGAAGGGCCAATGGACAGAATCATGCGTGGAATCTGGTACAGATCGAAGGTGCTGACTGTTATGTAGACCCTACCTGGGGAAGCAATAATCAGAAGATGTCCAAAGGGTTTTTTGGGATGACAGAGGAGGAACTTCTTCGGGGGCACACGCTGGATCAGGGACTCAAGGTGCCCAAATGCAGTTCAAAGAAGAACAATTATTATGTGAGACAGAATCATTACTACAGGCAGTTTGAATTGGGGAAGATCTATAACCAGCTCTGTGAACAGAAAAATCAGGGGCAGATCAGTTTTCAGATGGGCAGCCGGACGGAATATGAGAAGGCACACCGGCAGCTGATCGCCGACAGAAAGATTTTTGATCTGCTGAAAAGAGTGCCCGGTTTCGGGGCAAAAAAGATGGAAGTGACTTACTATACGGACCGCCAGCTATACATTATGACATTTAATTTCAAATAAGAATCATGAGGAAAAACATATGAAAAAATTTGTAAAACGATTACTGGTGATGCTCACTGCAGCTGTACTGGTGACAGCAGGGACCGTGCCGGCGAAGGCGGCAGAGAGAGGACTTGCGACAAAGGAAGACACAAACGCCGATAAGCCGTCGATCAACGGAGTCTGCGGAATACTGATGGATGCCAAGACCGGAAAGATCCTATATGCAAAAAACATTGACAAGAAAAGCTATCCGGCCAGCATCACTAAGATTCTTACGACCCTGGTGGCGATAGAAAATAACGATGATCTGTACTCCACGGTCAAATTCTCCAGACATGCCGTAAACAGCATTGAGCCTGGAAGCACTCACATCGGCATCAAGGCCGGCGAGGAGATCCCGCTCATGGACGTTCTGTACGGTATCATGCTGGAATCCGCAAATGAAGCCTGCAATGGTGTAGCGGAGCATACAAGCGGCAGTATCGAAAAATTTGCAGACCTGATGAATAAGAAAGCGAAAGAGATCGGCTGCAAGGGGTCTCATTTTATGAATCCCAACGGCCTTCACAATGATAAGCACTATGTCACTGCCAGGGATATGGCGCTGATCACGAAAGCGGCTCTTCAAAATCCAATGTTCCGCAAGATCGCATGTTCTTCCCATTATTTTATGTCAGGAACCAACAAGGAGAAAAAGGGCAGAGAATTATGGAACCACCACAAGATGGTAAAACAGACGATGTTTTTATACAAAGGCGTGGAGGGCGGAAAGACCGGATATACGACCAGAGCCGGCGGTACTCTCGTAACTTTTGCAAAGCGCGGGGAAACGGAGCTGATCTCTGTGATCCTGCGGGGAAACGGATATGAATTGTACAGGGATACGATTAAACTGTTTGACTATGGCTTTAAGAATTATAAATCCGTGGCGCCTTTTGCGGGATTAAACTGCGACCTCTCTGAAAATCAGGAAAATCCGGTCACTCAGATGGCATGCAAACTCTCTCCGTACCAGCTTCCGCTGGGCGGCAGCTTAAGTGACTTTTCTGTTCTGCTGACCAAGGATCAGGACTCTGCCGAGCTGAAAGTATACACCGAGAACAATAAAATCTATGCCTCTTATGGGGATGAAGATCTGGGATCAACCAAGATCAGTTATTAAAAAATATCTAATGCCGGAAAAGTCTTTTCTAAAGATTTTTCCGGCATTATTTTAAGAATGTTCAGCTCTTTTGTAAATAATCGGATTGTCATATCCAAAAGTTTTCTTTCCGTTTACTTCCATTATTTCAGAAACTTCTAAATACTCTTCAGAAAAGCGTTCAAATAAGGTGAATTTCAGCACAGGGGAAAACATGCTTGTGCTGCCGCCTTCCCATATATTGTCCTTTTCCGTATACAGTGCCGGTGTGAATTTTTCTGATGGTTTCAGATCCTTGAAATCAACAGGGGTTAAATTTTCATAGGTAAATGTGTCTTTTTTATATCCATCGGGAGTCTCATAAGAAGTCAGTTTCACTCCGTCAGCTCTCTCGGTAAATAAAAACAGGTGGGGTGATGCGTGCGTTTTTCCGTCCGATGTATAGTAAGTTTCTTCAAGCATGAAGACTCCTTTGAAAGCTGGAGGCAGATTCCTGATTTTATCATTGCAGACCGTATTTACGTGTTCAGCAAAAGGAAATTCAATTCCATTCTTTTTCATAGTTTCATATTGTTCAGAGTTATGAAATCTGCCCGTTAAAAGGCTGATAAATTTGTTTAACTGTTCCATGTCAGAACCTCCCATCTTCCGAAAATGCTATTTTCTTCATCAGTTCCATTAAATTTTGTTTTTCATTGTCCGAGAGAGGATTTAAGATAACGCTGTCCCACTCCCAGAATAAATTATGGCTCATTTCAAAGGCTTCCCGGCCTTTCGGAGTCAGACTTATGATATTGGCCCGTTTGTCTTTGGTACTTTTCTTTTGCTTGAGCAGGCCGTTTTCTATGAGTTTTGAAAGTGTTCTGTTCAGATGGCCCGCATCCAGCTTTAAGGCAAGGGATATTTCTTTGGGCGAACATGTTTCTTTCTTGCCGACAAAAATAAGAATAAACAGCTGTCCGTAAGTTACATTGATCTCTGCGAGTTTTTCCGTACAATACTGCGTAAAACACTTACGGAGAACTGACACATAAAAAGCAAATGATTCTGTCATTCATGATTTCCTCCATTTATTTGACTAAGTCAAATATAATTCAAAAGATTGACTTTGTCAAGTAATATAAGATAGTAAAAAAACCGGTATCCCAACCGTCAGATTTTTGATCTGGTGTTTGGGAACCGGTTTATGAAGCTGTCTGGTTTTTATATCTGAGATCACTGTGGATCCTGTCTCTGCACAAGGATATTTAACGCTTCCGGAACGATAGAAATCCTTACAGGGAGCCCTTCGCTCAAAATCTCACCGTCGTAGTCAATGGCGATCTCGTTGTCTGTGGATGCCTGTTCGATAAAGATTTCTTTCGTCTGAAAATACTCGATGGACGGGTGATTTTGGTGGCTGCCCTGGAGCCATTTGACGATCAGATCCGGAGTTGTTAAAAACTCGATCTTTTTAAGGATCAGGACGTCCAGATAGCCGTCTGACACAGAAGCCAGCGGTGCGGCAGTCGGGAAACCTCCAACACTTTTTGAATTGGCCACTAAAAAGACCATGGTTTCCGTGGTCTCTGAAAATTCACTGCTGGTATACTTTAATACCATGTTTTTGGAAAACTGCTTTGGAAGTTCTTTGATGCCTTCCAGATAATACGCCATCTTCCCGAGGACTGCCTTCTTGTCTTTCGGAACTTTATAAGCAATATCGGTGAGCAGGCCGCCGGCAAGGACATTGATAAAATATTCATCATTGACCTTTCCGATATCTACTTTCTTCGTCTGGAAATTCTTTATCATGCTGCAGAATTCCCTGGCTGTTTGAGGCAGGTTCATATAAGTGGCAAAGTCATTGACAGTTCCTGCGGAGATGATAGCCAGGGGGATATTACTCTGGCTGACTACAAGTCCGTTGGACACTTCGTTTAAAGTACCGTCGCCGCCTACAGAGACAACATAGTCGTATTCTCCGGGCTTTAAGGCTGCCGCCCGGTGTTTTGCATCATCTTTTTTCTTTGTATAAAAAACATCAATGTGCGGAGTGATTTGTTTTAAAATCAAAGTCGACATGATTTCCTGCAGTGTGGCTTCAATATTTTGTTTCCCCGAAGAGGGATTGATGATAAATAAGGCTTTCATGAGATCCTCCTTGTTATATTCCATTCTCCGCGATTATGTACGGAAGATTATTTTACTTAGAGTTTACCATAGAAAAGTTACTGCCGCAATGTACAAAAAACTTGCTGTTACAATGAATTCCTTTTGTATTTATGAAAAATCTATTTTATAGTGAGAATGAACGAAGGAGAAAGGATAAGGAGAGATGAGGGACGGGAACTTCTATAAAAATCTTTGTCCGTATGTGAAGAGGGCAAAGCAGGGAGATGAGAGAGCATATGAATATCTGTATCGGCAGACATACGACCAGGCCAGACTGTTTGTATTGAATTTCTGCGGAAATGCCACTGAGGCAGAGGATATTTTACAGGATGTTTTTATCGAGATTTACAGGAATCTTCCTGCTCTGAAAGATAATATGGCGTTTTGTGCATGGCAGCGGCAGATTGCATACCGGTGCTGTCTTAGGAATGCCAAAAAGAACAGTCAGACCGACATACTTGGAAACGAAGTGGTGGATTTTATCCAGAGTATGTCTTCTAAGGAGCCGGAACCTCAGAAGTTTATTTTGGAGGATGAGAAGACAAGAATCCTCCATGAGTGCATAAAGAATCTTCCGGAGAAGCAGAGAGCCGCGATTATCCTGAGTGCTCTGGAACAGCTGAAGATGAAAGAGATCGCCCAGATCATGGACTGTAATGTAAACGCGGTGAAAAACTTTTTGTTCCATGGACGGAAAAATCTGAAAAAACAGATCGAAAGCCTTCCGAAAGCAGACAGAGAGGCTTTGAAAATCAGGGGATTTGGTTTCTTTGCTTTATATCCGATTCTCAGGGGGTCTTTGTATACTGCGGGAAGCAATACGGGAAAAGGAGTGGTGGCCATGAAAAAGGCGGCCCTCGGAGCAGCAATTGCGGTCGGAGCCGGTACAGCCGGTTTTGTGATGCTTCATGAAGATCCTCTTCCGGCAGTTGATTTCGGAGGCTTCGAGACTCCTCAGGTGCAGATGGAGACAAAAAATCTGGAAGGGATCAAGATTCCCCAAAAGCCCAAACCGAAGCCTGAACCAAAAAAGATTACCCCGGCTTCTATACTCCAGGCAAAGGTGGAAAAGAAGGGCGGACGTTTGGCGATCTATGTGGACGGGGATGTGGATTACGTGAAGACTTATGCCCTCGGAAAATCCGGAAAGAAAGTCGCAGGACTCACCTGTGACACGAGCCGGGAGATCTTCTATGTACCGCCTAAGACAGAGGACTTTAAATTATATTTGATGGACAAGGCAGGAGATCAAAGAATATTTGAATTTAACAGGGAGTAAAAGAGGCTTTTAAAGGCCTTTTTTTCTAACCTTTTTCAGAATAGAAGTTTCTTATAAAGTCAAAAAATCACCCAAGAAAGAGTGCACTTGAGGGCAAAAAAGGACGGATAGAACAATGAAAAAGCAATGGATGAGATGTCTGGCTGCAGTTTCTCTGATCACAGTCATGGGAACAGGAAATGGCTGGAAAACCGGGGGGGGGGATGAGGCTTTTACAGAAAAACAGTTAAAAGGGCTTTCCATAGTGACAGGCAAGCAGGAGAATGATTCAGACTTTCCTTATGATAATCTGACCTATGCGGATAAGACTCAGCCGAAATACCAGATGATAAATGGAGGTGAGAAGGCCGAAGAACCGGGAGCACCAAAAAGGGCCGGCTACACCTTCGGCGGATGGTATTATATTGATGAAAACGGAAAAGAAACAGAGTGGGATTTTAATAAACCGGTGAACGGTAATATGAGACTGACAGCGAAATGGGATCCGGTGCCAAAAGAACCCTCATCAGAAGAAAAGAAGCCGGCGGAAAAGAAGAAAATAAAAACAGAGAGAAAAAAGAAAATACCGCAGAAATGGAAGTACAGAGAGGTAAAAGAAGAAAGAAAAATCCGTGTTGTAAGAACCGGTGGGGCTGAGTATGTTGTGCTCTGCCCTGAAATATCCAGGGAGGAATTCCACAGCAGGGTGTCAGCGCTGAGGAGGGAAACCGAGCACAACGAGGAACTGAATATTTCCATCGGAGCAGTCTGGGATGCGGGAAGACGGGGAGTCAAAGAGCAGGTCAGCTATGCAGAAGACTTAATGTACATCGAAAAGCAGTCATACTACAAAAAAACCTTGAACGCAGAATACAACCGCAGATCGGCAGTTGCCAAGAAACTCTTAAGAGACATTGAACAGGGAAGGTTTGTTGTACATCTTCAGCCTAAGGTTGAAATTGAGACAGGAAGGATCATAGGTGCAGAGGCTCTTGTGAGAAAAATACAAAAGGACGGCAGTCTGATTATGCCGGATGCATTTATTCCGATCTATGAATTGGAAAATGTCATCTGCCACGTTGATTTATATGTACTGGAGGAAGTCTGCAGGATTCTCAGACAGTGGGAGCAGACGGGTTCTGACTCCCTTACCATTTCCGTTAACCTCTCGCGGGTTACTTTAATGGAGAAAGATGTCGCAAACAGAATTCTGAATGTCTGCCGGAAGTATGACGTGGACCCTTCCCAAATATGTATAGAGATCACAGAGAGCTCGTCCAAGATCCGGCTGGAAGAGCTGAGCCGGAAGGCAGAAGAATTTATTGGAGCGGGATTTAAGATTTCCCTGGACGATTACGGAACCAAATATTCAAATCTGGCCATACTGTCTGCCATTGATTTTAATGAGATTAAGCTGGACAAGAGCCTGATTGACGGTTTGGAGAAGAATGAAAAGTCGCAGGTGCTCGTCCGGTATGTGATTCAGATGTGCCGGACCTTGAACCAGATGATTCCGATCGCGGAGGGAATCGAAACTGAAGGGTAGATCAATATACTGAAAAATCTGGGCTGTGACTTCGGACAGGGATATTATTTTTCAAAACCAATATCGGTCAAAGATTTCTTTAACAGATATATGGAGGCAGAAGTAAAGGCAAATTGAATCTTTCGGTGGGATGAGCAGGATATGCAAAGACACGGTGACATCGCTTACAAAGAGTGGTAAAATAAAAGCAGAACAATCGGAACATCAAACAGAGAGATGGGGTGACTGCTGTGAAGAAATTAATCCGATATACAAACCGTTTCATGAGACATGCAGACTGGAAGGATCTCGTAATGATTAAGCTCTGTGCCTGCGCTGCCGGAGTCATGTGGGGACTGGCACTTCCGAAGAAGCTGCACAAAGCGGCGGCCTTTACAGTGACGGCACTGTTTACCGCCACATATCTGCCGGAGATCATGAAATTTTTTAAAGTGAACAGATTATAAGGACGATGATTAGACAGCCGGGATATTAAATTCGGCTGTCTATTTTTCGGTCATAAGTCCCTTTAATCCCCATCTGTTCCCTGTATTTAGCCACGGTCCTCCGTGAAATAGAAAATCCCTTTTCTTTCAGAAGCAGCGATAGTTTCTGATCACTGAATGGCTTCTTCGGATCTTCCCGGGACACCATTTCTTTTAATATCCCTTTGATATCTACCGCACTGACCTGGGCACCAGCAGCAGGGGAGGAGCCGGAAAATAATGATTTCATAGAGATGATGCCGCAGGGAAACTGCAGGTATTTTCCTTTGACACCCCTGCTCACCGTGGAAACATGCATTCCAATATCCTCTGCCACTTCGTTCATTGTCATAGGTCTCAGAAAGCCGTGATTTTTTAAAAACTCCGGCTGTCTTGAGAGAATGGATTCGGTGATCCTGATCATCGTATTTCTGCGCTGTTCAATGCTTGCGATGATAAAACGGCATCGCTCATATTTCTGCTGGAAATATTCTTTCAGCTGGGGGTCTTTTGTGCCTCTGAGCATACGGACATAATAATCATTCAGAGAATAATTCCCCACCCAGTCGTCATTGAGCCGGATATCCCACTGATTCCCCTGACAGGTCACGATGATGTCCGGGGTGATGTATTCGATTTTTTCTGTGGAAAATCCCTGAAGAGGCTTGGAATTCAGGTTCCGGATCACGGCGATATGCTTTCGGACCTCTGCTGTGCTGATATGAAGGCTTCTGGAGACGGTGCTGATGTGTCCGAGGGCGATATCGTCCAGGTGATTTTGTATAATCTTTTCCATGACCGGCGTTCTTTTTCCGAGGAAATCAAGCTGCCGTAAGAGGCACTCCGGAAGGCTGCGGGAAAAAATGCCCACGGGCTCCAGGCCGGACAAAGTTTCATAGCACGTTTTTATCTCTTCCAAAGGAATTGCCAGAAGGGCCGAGACTTCTTCAAAAGAAATCCTGAAAAATCCGCCGGAGTCCAGGCAGTCAATCATAAAGTTCATTGTCCGCCATTCACTTTCTGTGTAATCATTTTGGTTCAGCTGATCCAAAAGATATGTCTTAACCATGTCGGTGGCTTCTTCCGGAATATCAAAATCCTGTGTTTCTGATACAGTGAAAGAAGAACCGGAAGGTGTATGGTCGAGAATCGGGTTTTCTATGTATTCATTCTGCAGAAATTCAGAAAGCTCTCCGTTATCCAGTGACAGAATATGCAGCGACTGGATCTGAGACTGAGACATCTGCTGTTTCTGGTGAAGCTCTAAAGCGGAGCGGTAAGACGGGGCCAAAAAATCTCCTCCTTTCCTGCGGTTTGATCCGTGAGGAACTTAAAATGTGTCACAGGCAGGGCACGCCTGATCTAAGAGCAGATTGCAGTAGCAGATCTGCTCCCTGGAATTGTCCACGGCTGTTTCCAACGCCTTTTTTGTGTCTGGGGCATTCAGACAGGAGACCAGTTCAAAGAGCAGCGGAAGATTGACTCCTGCGATCAGGTGGATATTTTTCTGTGACAGATATTTCATAAACTCATTGTTGACACTGCCGCCGAAAATATCGGTGGCAATAATCAGTTCTTCGTCCGGACCCAGTCCGTCTATGATCTCCCTGACCGGAGTTTCCACTTCTGACATATCGTCTGTATAGGCACAGAGTGTGGAAACAGAGTCCTGCCTTCCGGTCACCAGTTCCATTGCATTTCTAATTCCGTCAGCAAATGTGCTGTGGGTTGCGATCAATAATCTTTTTTTCATGTTTCTTTCACCTCGTTGAATGATAGTATATTTGCCTGGGCATAACACTGATTTACAACTGTATATAGAGCAAATTCCGTGCCAAGAACTAGTGTCAAAAGAAATTTGAATCTGAGAAATCATCTTGCGGAATGCCTTGATTGACAAATGGCAGGAAGCTGGCATAATGAAAATAAATTATGCAGTACAAATGAGATGAGGTAGAGGGATATGCTGAAGGAAAAGTTATTGTCATATATAAAAGAACAAACAAAACAGGCTGATTTTGATCATGTGGATAAGTCCTGCACGGCGGATGAGATGTCGGGGATCTTTACGGTGAAACGGAATACAGTCAGTCACTATCTAAACAAAGAAGTGGGGAAATCTTTATTTAAGGTCAATACAAGGCCTGTTTTGTTTTTTGATGCCAAAGTGTTTGAAGAGCGGTTTTTTAAACCTGAGAAACCGGTCTATGCAAGTCTCGAGGAACTTTTTATGGAACATACAGAGGCAGAGAGAAAGTCCCGGGAGGCTGACGATCCGCTGGAAAGTATGATTGGGGCCCGGGGAAGTCTTAAAAAGGCTATCGAGCAGATCAAGACTTCCGTATTTTATCCGAATACAAGCCTGCCGGTATTTCTCCACGGGGATACCGGGGCCGGAAAGAGTTACATGGCCCGGCAGATTTATGAGTTTTCTGTCTGTCATGGGGTACTTCCGGAAGGGGCGCCGTTCATCACGCTGAATTGTGCCCAGTACGCCAACAATGTGGAGTTGTTGTCCAGCAATCTGTTCGGATATGTAAAAGGAGCGTTTACAGGGGCATACGGTACATCCAAGGGACTTTTGGAGGCAGCAGACGGAGGGATGCTGTTTTTGGATGAAGTGCACCGCCTGAACAATGAAAGTCAGGAAAAACTGTTCATTTTTTTGGACCAGGGAATCTTCCGCCGGATGGGAGAAAGTGAAGGGTGGCATAAGGCAAAAGTCAGGATCGTTATGGCTACCACAGAAGATCTCGCTTCCAATTTTCTGGACACATTTCTGCGCAGGGTGCCTATTGTGGTGGAAATCCCTGATCTCATGGAGCGGGGATACCAGGAGCGGATGCAGTTTATTTACCGCTTTTTTATTCAGGAGAGCAAGGTGCTGGAGAGAACATTTTCAGTTTCGGGAAATGTGCTGGACGCGCTGGCAGGACATAACTTTAAGGGGAATGTGGGCGAACTCCAGAATACCATCAAATATCTCTGTGCCACAACTTACGCAAAAAATAAAGAAAAGGAAAAGATCGCACTCCGTCTGGGGGATCTGCCGGACGAGATCATTTCGGAGATCGCCCAGAACGACGGAATGAAGATTAAGAAGAGCCAGGAAGTGCTGATCACGCCGGAGTCCAGGCCTGAGACGGCTGCAGGTGCGGACACGGAAGAATCTATACATTACAGGGAACTGTTTGAAAAACTCAATTCCATCTATGAAGAATTCCAAAGCCAGGGATATGCTCTGGACCAATTTGAGAAACGGTGCTTCCATGCGGTCAGCGACATGCTGGACCGCCTCATCTATCAGCAGAGTAAGGAGTCGGAAACTATGCTCATGCGCTATGTGATCGGCAGTGTCCACGAGGCTTTCCGGTATGTGGAATACAGCTGCAATGTTCGATTCGGGGGCAATGTCCTCCACGCTGCGGCAGCCTATTTCTTCTATCTGAACGGTCATCCTGCGGAATATGAGTCCGGGGGAAAAGTATCGGGGCAGTTTCTTTCGTTTGCGGAGGAACATTACAGACAGGAAACGCAGCTCGTTAAGAGGATGATGGATCTGCTTTCCGCGAAGATGGATTTAAATGTAACGGAGGCGGACCTGCTCCCTCTCGTGCTCTATTTTAAGAGCCTGAATGTGAAGTCACAGGACGGCAGGACTAAAGCCATCATTTTAGCCCACGGATATGCCACGGCAAGCAGTATTGCCAATGTGGCCAACCGGCTTTTGGAAGAAACAATATTTGAGGCGGTGGATATGCCCATAGATAAAAAGATGGAAGATATTGTCCTATGGATCAAAGAATATATTGAGCTTCATGATCTGAGCAGCGGCCTTCTGTTTCTGGTGGACACAGGCTCCCTGATGGACATTTATGAGGAACTCAGCGATATGCTCAGAGTGCCCGTAGCCATCGTAAACAACATTTCCACGCAGATGGCGGTGAACGCCGGACAGATGGTGAAACAGAAGTACCGTCTGGAGGACATTCTCTTAAGGCTGAAGAAATACAATCAGACCGAATACCAGATGATCTATCCGAAGATAGACAAGCAGAAAGTGATCCTGACCTGCTGTCTTACCGGGACCGGGACCGCAGAGCAGATCCGGGGCCTGATCGACGACAGTATTCCTTCGGACATTGATATTACGGTGGTCTCCTACGACTATGACCAGCTGAACAATCAGTCAACGGCCGATGCCCTGTTGGACGGCTACGACATCCTGGGAGTCATAGGGACTGTAAATCCAAAGCTTTCCGGCATCGAGTTCATACCTCTTGAGGAGGTTGTGTCAGGGGAGGCGGAGAGGAAGATGGAAAAGATCCTGTCCCCGGTTATCTCTCATGAGCGCATACAGGAGATCAATGACCATCTCGTGAGAAACTTTTCTGTCCGGCAGCTGATCGGTTCCCTGACGATCCTGGATACGGACAAGATCATGAACCACATCGAGGACTGTCTGAAACAATATGAGGTCACGGACGGGAAAGCACTTTCAAACAGTACAAAGATCAATCTTTTCATTCATGTGGGATGTCTTGCGGAGCGCCTGATCAGGAGGAGCCCGATCGAAGACTATCCTGATATCGATGCATTTGAGGCAGAACGGACAGAAGAGATTGCAAAAATACGGAGTGCCTTTAGTGGGATAGAAAACACTTACAGTGTCAAAATCCCACTGTCTGAAATCGGATATATTTATGACATTATAAATGGAATATAAGATAATCAGCGGTTTGCGGAGCCAGAGACAAAAGCGTGACACTAAGTTGGCACGCTTTTTGTTGTATAAATGGACAGAAAGCAAAAAACATCACATTTATATGATCTGGGAAGGAGAACTACATACAATGATTATTTCAATGGGAGAAATGCTTGGCAAGGCAAAGAAAGAAGGATACGGGGTGGCGGCCCCAAATGTATTCAACAGAGAGACGATCGAGGCATCTTTTCTGGCCGCAGGAAAACTAAAAGCGCCGGTGATCCTTGATGTGGCTTCTGTCCACGGCATTTACGAGTGTGCAGACCTGGCGAGGTTTTATGCAGCCAGATATCCGGAAGTACCCGTGGCGGTGAATCTGGACCACGGCGGCGCCTTTGAGGATATCATACAGGCGATCCACGCCGGATTCAGTTCTGTCATGATCGACCGTTCCACACTTCTGTATGAGGAAAACGTAAGAGAAGTAAAGGAAATCGTAAAAGTGGCTCATGCGGTCGGCGTTTCCGTAGAAGCAGAGCTTGGTCATGTGGGTCAGGGCGACGAATATGAGGAGACAAGAGATGCGGGACTGACCAAATTGGAAGAAGCACAGTCCTATGTGGAAGAAACCGGAATTGACTGCCTGGCTGTGGCCGTGGGAACGTCGCATGGAGTGTATAAAGGAACTCCTCATCTGGAATTTGAACTTCTCTCCACTTTATCAAAAGAAATCAAGATTCCTCTTGTACTCCACGGAGGTTCCGGCACAGGAGATGACAATCTTGCCAAAGCAGTGAAGACCGGAATACAGAAAGTCAATTTAAACACAGATTTAAGCGAGGCAGGAAAGAATGCACTGAGGAAAGCCCTTGAGAGCAGCGCGCCAAGAAAAGATGTTAAGGCCGCAGGAGAGTTTGCACCGAAGAAAATGAACATGCAGCAGACCATCGCAGCGGGAACCGAGGGATTTCAGGAAGTGCTGGAACACTACATGAGGCTGTTTGATTCACAGAACCGGTGGTAAACCTATGGATCTGATCGACAGGAAACAGCCCGCTCCCATGAATCATATCTTCCGCTTTTATGAGTTTAAGGACTATCTGAGGGCGGCAGCAGAAAGCGGCTATGAGAGCATTGACCTTTGGACATGCGGAGCCCACTATTTTGTGGATGCCCATACTCATGAGGAAACAAAAAGCCTCAAAAGGATGCTTGGAGACTATGGGCTGAAAGCGGTGAGCATGACGCCGGAGCAGTCCTGTCCGAAGCCATTTCACATGGCCGCAAAAAGACCGGAGATCAGAAAAAAGGCGAAACGCTATTTTCAGCATATGATCCGGGCGGCGTCAGAACTTGACTGTGACAGAGTGCTGATCACATCCGGCTGGCAGTTCTTTTCCGAAGACAGGGAAGAAGCCTGGAAAAGGAGTGAGGAAATGGTCGGGGAACTCTGCAGATTTTCAGAGGATTACGGCGTATATCTGACTATGGAGACCTTATCGAAGAAGAGCACCAGGCTGTGCAACCGGCTTGAAGATGTAAAACGGATGATGGAAGCGGTCAACTCCGGACAGTTTGCCGTGACCGCAGACATCCATACGATCCACAATGCCGGAGAATCCCTCCAGGACTGGTTTGATGCATTTGGAAAACGGCTGAATTTGGTACACTTTATGGATTACAGAGACGGCGCCTTTTCCCATCTCAAATGGGGAGACGGAACTTGTGACCTGGAAGGGACACTGAAATTACTGGATCAAAACGATTACAGAGGGCCGCTGGTGCTGGAGTATACAGACAGCAGATATTTTGAAGACCCGGCGGCAGTCTATGAGGATACGATGAAAAGATTGAAACCATATATCAGGAGATAGAGAAAGAGGTAAGCGAAATGGCAAAAACAGAGACGACAAGATTTGCAGTGATCGAACAGGAACGGGTGGTGAAAGTACATGAGCGGAAGATTCCGGAACTGAAAGCCGATGAGGTGCTGATCAAAAACGGAGCCTGCAACATTTGTACGACAGATTACGGACAGTGGACCGGGGCCAGAAAGAATCTGAAGTTTCCTATGGCATTCGGGCATGAATTCAGCGGGACGATCGTTGATATGGGATCGGAGGTAAAAGGATTTGAAATAGGAGAGCCGGTTGGCATCGGCTATGACAACTGCGGGAAATGTGAGTTCTGCAAAAAGGGCCTCACAAGTGAGTGTGTGACTCTGGGAGAAGGAAGGAATAAACTTTCACCGGACGGTTACCACGGAGGCTTCGGCTGCTCTGAGTATGTGGTCAAGCCGTACCGCTCTCTGTTTAAGATGGACCCGTCCATCGATCCTTCCGAGGCGGCATTTGTGGAACCGGTTGGCACGGTCTGCCAGGGACTGCGCAAATTAAGAGTGTCCGCGGGAGAAAAAGTGGTCGTCATCGGAGCCGGAACCATGGGGATTCTGAATGCACTGGCGTTAAAGGCAGAAGGATGCGATGTGCTCATCACGGAAATGATGGAGAAAAAACTTAAAGTAGCAAGAAATCTGGGACTTCACGCAGTGGATGTATCTAAGGAAGATCCGGTGGAAAAAGTAAAAGAATGGACGGACGGACGCGGCGCCGATGCGGTCATCCTGGCGGTAGGTGTCACGGCGGCCAATGATCAGGCCCTTGAGATGGTGAAACATCTTCACGGAAGAATTCTATTATTTGCCGCAGGATATCCGGCTCCGGAACTGCATGTGGATTCCAACCTGATTCATTACAGAAAAATGGAGCTGATCGGAACATTTTCAGCGGATCTCTGTGACTTTAAAAAAGCCGCGGAGCTGATCAGCGAAAAGAAAATTGACCTGTCTAAACTTGTGGAGGCAAAATATCCGCTGGATCAGGTGCAGGAAGCCTTCGAGGCCGCTGTTGTCCCCGGAGCTTACAGGGTCAGCGTAGTATTTTAAGAAAAGAATGAGGAGGGATTACCTATGATTAAGAAATTAAGAGTCGATTATCGTCTGGTACACGGACAGGTGGCGATCTCCTGGTCCAGGGCGCTGGGAGTGGATTGCATCCTGGTGGCAAATGATGAGGTGGCAAAAGATGAGATGCGCCAGTCTATGCTGCGTATTTCCAAACCCCAGGGAATTAAGCTGGTCATCAAATCTATGGAGGATTCCATTAAGGCCATCAAGTCAGGCGTCACTGACAAGTATAAATTGTTTATTGTGGTCAACAACGTAAAGGACGTGGAAAGGCTGACAGATGCCGTTCCGGAGATCAACGATGTAAACCTGGGAGTACTTCCGGCAGTGGAGGGAAGCAGGGCACTGAGTAAGGCAATCAACGTGACCGCAGACGACACAGAAACTCTGAAACACCTGCTTTCTAAGGGTATCCGCATGGAAATACAGCAGGTACCCACAGAAACCGCTGTAAAAGTTACGGAAAAACTGTTGGAGAGTTAGAAGGGAGAGAGGGATATGTTAACAAAAGCGCTGCTTGTGGGGCTGATTTTAGGCCTCTGCAAAATGGAATATTTTTTTGGGTACTGCATGATTTGCCGACCGATTGTCATTTCCACGCTGACTGGACTGGTTCTTGGAGATCCGGTGCAGGGTGTGATTCTTGGAAGCGTATTGGAACTAATGTTTATCGGGTCTTTTCCTATCGGAGCGGCAGTGAGTCCCGACTATGGCTCTGCGGGAGCTATCTGTACGGCATTTGCCATTATAACAACCGGAGGAAAGGCCGTGGCTACTACTCTTGCAGTGCCGATCGCCCTGCTCGGAGGCTTTATCTTTATCGGGTGTAAACTGATGAACGCGGCATTCGGACAGGTCATGATGAAGAAGATCGAGAAGGACAATACAAGGGCTGCAGGAAGAATTTATCTCTTTGGTGCATTTTTCACTAGTTTTGTTGTTTACTTTTTGTATGGCTTCCTGTCCATCTATGCGGGAAGCACTGCGGTGCAGGCAGCCGTCAATGCCATCCCTAAGGTGGTCATCAACGGGCTTGCCTCTGCGGCCAACCTGCTCCCGGCCATTGGTTTTGCCCTGCTTCTTAAAATGATCATCAGCAAGAAAATGGCACCGTACTTCTTTGTGGGATTTATGCTGGCGGCTTATCTAAAACTGCCGACCATTGCGGTGACATTGTTTGCAGTCATGATGGTACTGATCATCTTATCCAACCAGAAAAATACGCCGGAGACGGCAGAGGCCTATGGAGGTGACGAAAATGAGTTCTAAGTTAAACAAGAAAGATTTAAAACAGATTTTTATCCGGTATCTTGCGCTGAATGCCATGAACGATTATCCGGGACAGATGCACAATGGCTACACTTTCAGCCTGATGCCGGCCATTGATAAGATTTATGACAAGAAAGAAGACAGGATAGAGGCAAAGAAACGCCATATGGAATACTTCAATATTACTCCGAATATTGCGGGATTTGCCCTGGGGATTTCTGCGGCAATGGAGGAGGAAAATGAAAAAAATCCAGACTTCGACGCCACGAGTATCAATGCGGTAAAAACAGGTCTCATGGGCCCGCTGTCAGCCATCGGAGATACTTTATTTCCTTCTACGCTGAGAATCCTTGCCACATCCTTAGTCATCGGCATGGCTGCCGCGGGAAATGTGTTTGCTCCGGTCTTATTCCTGCTGATGTACAACATTCCGAATGTGCTGGCCCGCTGGTACAGCTTAAAATACGGGTACAGTATGGGAACAGAATTCCTGCTGAAATCCGAGAAGTCCGGAATCATGGACAAAGTTTCCTATGCCTGCTCTGTGGTCGGACTCATGGCCATCGGCGCTATGATCGTGGCTACGGTCAACGTGTCTACGCCAATCACTATCGGGGATGTGAAAAACGGCGGAATGGTACTCCAAACAACATTGGACAGCATCATGCCGAAAATTCTCTCCCTTGGCCTGGTTGGTACAATCTACTGGCTGCTCGGCAAAGGAGTCAAAGTCGTGCCTCTCCTGATCGGCACCATGGTTGTGGGAGTCGTCTTATTTGCACTGGGCATCATCGCATAGGAGGTCTTGACATTGAAAAAACAGAAAAAAGAACTGCTGGTCATCGGAGCAGGAAATATCGGACGGGGCGTCATCGGAGGGCTGTTTTATGAATCCGGTTATCATCTGTACTTATATGACATCATGGCAGAGCGGATGGAACAGCTGAAAAAACAGGGTACCTATCTGATCGAGAGAGTCGGCGCCGAAGAAAAACGGCGTGTGCTTGTAAAAGGATTTGACGTCCTGGACTGTTCAGACGAAAAAGATCTGGTCCTGCACATGGAACAGGTGGATCTGATTGCCTGCTGTGTCTATGAGGGGGCATTTGAGAGCATCGCGCAGAATCTGGCTCAGGCCATAAAGGTCAGAAGCAGGGAAAATGCAGGGAACTTTAACATCCTGCTCTGCGTCAACGCCCTTGGGGCTCCGGATTTCTTTGAAAAACGTCTTGGGGAATTGTTGAAAGGTGATGAGGAAGCGCTGGCTTATCTGAAAGAAAAGACAGGAATCTGTCAGGTTATGGTCGGCATGGCAGCTATGCCGTCTTCCAAAGAGCTGATGGAAGAAGACCCGTTTGCCGTCACAACCAAACTGGACGGACACATCGGTATTGACGCGGAAGCGTTTAAGGGAGAATTTCCAGAGGCAGAACAGGTAGGGAAATCGGTGAAAGCCAAAGCCCAGATTTACCGGAAAGTATATACAGGGAATATGAAGCACTGTATGACGGCATTTCTCGGGAAAGCAAAGGGATGTACTTACATTGCAGATACATATGACGATCCGTGGATCGATGACTTTATTTCCGGCGCCTTTTATGAAGCGGAAGAAGCGGTTTCCAGAGAGTATGGATTTACAGAAGAAGAGCGGAAAGAATGGGTGGATTTTATTATGAATGCGCCGAAAAACCGCAATTTAAAAGACGAGATCCGCAGAGTTGCCGCAGGGCCCAAAGGGAAACTCTCAAGAGGGAACCGTTTTACAGGACCAGCGCTTCTGTGTATGAAACATCATATCCTTCCGTATTATCTGGCGAAAGGAATCGCCTATGGATTCCTCTACCGGGATGAGGAAGAACCAGAGAGCATCGAGATCACGGATTACGTAAAGGAACATGGAATCCGGGAGGCCATAATGAAATACTGTGGACTGCTGCCGGATGAATGGGAGCTTTTAGATCTGATTGGAGCACAGTATCAAGAAGCATTGAAACAGAGATAGGATCAGGAGGAAATCATGAGATATAAACATTTTAAAAATGCAGGAGCAGATATATCAGCGCTGACCGTGGGAACATGGGGAATTGCGGGAGCCAATTCAGCGGGAGTCAGCTGGGGAGACGTGGATACAAAGGAATCCATCGCAGCCGTGCGCCGGATGGTGGAAAATGGGGTCAATATGGTGGATACCGCACCGATTTACGGGGAAGGACACTCAGAGGAGGTCGTTGGACAGGCGTTAAAAGGGATCAGGGATAAGGTATATTTGACGACCAAGTTTGGGTCTTATATTAATCATTTTACCGGTACGTCTGTGAGAGACTGCAAATATAATACCGTGGAGAGGGAGATTGACGAATCCTTAAAACGCCTTCAAACGGATTATATTGACTTTTATGTTATGCACTGGCCGGATGTAAATACGCCGATCGAAGAGACGATGGCAGCGGTCAATATGCTGAAAGAAAAAGGCAAGATCCGGTTTATCGGGATGTCCAACTCTCCGAAAGAGCTGATCATGGAAGCGCAGAAATATGCAAAGATCGATGTGATTCAGCCGCCGTTTTCTATGGTAAATCAGACGGAGAGAGAGCTGATGGAATGGGCGGAGACTCAGGGCATCGGCACCATGACGTATGGTTCCCTCGGCGCAGGAATTTTAACCGGGGCTATCAGGGAGTGTCCGGAGTATGATCCGAAAGATATGCGGCTCGTATTCTACCCATTTTTTAAAGAGCCGACATTTTCAAAGATCATGGAATTGTTAAAGACTCTGGATGCCATCGCAGAGGAACACGAAAAGCCGGTGGCACAGGTTTCGATTAACTGGAGTACACAGAAAAGCTTTGTGAGTACGGCGCTCACAGGTGTGAATACCCCGGCACAAGCCGATGAAAACTGCAGTGCTTTTGACTGGGAGCTTACAGAGGAAGAGATAGCAAGGATCGACAGCGAGATTAAGAGGCTTGAGATCGGATGAGTATGAGAAGAAAGATAAAGATCCAAAACAGCAGCGGTATTCATATTCGCACGGCGGCCGAGCTTGCAAATTTATGTGAAAATATGCCGTGTGACGTAAAGATCATGTGGAAGGACCGCACCTATGACGGAAAAAGCATCATAGAACTTCTCGATGCCAGGATACGTAAAGGGGACGAGATCATCCTTGAAGTTACAGGCAAAGAAGAAGATAAGACAATAAGAAAAATTGAAGACTGTATTCTTCGCTGGAGATAAGGAAGGACAGATGCCGAACAAAACGGGCATCTGTCCTTATTTACTTCCAGCGGAAATTATTTGACATTATAATTGACACACCTATCATAATCATACATGTTTGTATAAAAAGAGAAATTTCTGTTTAAAAAGGGGTATATTTTCAGTCATAAGAAAAGAGCATCAGATCAATACTTCCTAGAGCGACAAGGGACAGGTGTTCGACAGTTCTTCTGCAAAGAGTGGGGAAGACCACACCGTGAACTTCAAACCGGAGCCCGGTTACTATGTCGGCAAAGTAGTCGTGGATGGTGTCGGGAGAGATGATCTGAAAGACGCAGGAAGCATTCAGTTTAAGGGGGTGGCGTCTGATCATACGATTTACATAGAGTTTGTAAAGCATGATGGAAGCACAGCCGGAAAGCAGTTTGATATTTCTACTTCCATCGGAGGAGGAGAGGGAACGATTTCCCCGTCTTCCAAAGTTGAGGCCGGAACAAACAAAGAAGTACAGTGGAATCTAAAAGAAGGATATGAGGTTTCTGCAGTGATCATAGACGGAGTTACCAGGGATGATTTAAAAGAAGACAAAGGGAAGATATCATTCAGTGGCGCAGACCGGAACCATTCTTATGGAAGTTATTTATAAAAAGAAAGACAACAGTACACAGGGAAACCCTGACTTTATAGAGATTAAGACATCCAGGGAAGGAAAAGGAAGCATCACAGCAGGCGGAGATGTAGAAAAAGGTGGAAGCTATCAGGTTGTATGGAAGCCTGCCAAGGGATATGAAGTCCAGAAGGTCATTGTGGACGGAGTAGAACGGAAAGATCTTAAAAATGCTGGAAAAATTGACTTTAAGAATGTGAGCGGAAATCATACGGTAGAAGTTGTGTATCAGAAAGAACAGAAAAACAGCGGCAATACCGCAGATGATCCGTCAAAGAGCAAGAAGAAAAAGAAAAAAGATGATAACAGCGGTAAGTTTCATGCAGGCAGTTCAGAAACAAGATCCAATCGGGTTCTTAGAAAAGGCGTAGCTGAAACAGGAGACGAAGACAAGGGTGAAATGGAATTGATCTTTTTGATTGTGTCCGCGGCAGCAGTGTATATGGTCTTAAAGAAAAAGCGGGAGATTCATTAGGTCCCTGTTGTTGAGAAGAGCAAAAAAGGAATGCATTTAGGTGCATTCCTTTTTTGATGCGTAGAAAAATCAGCAAACGTATTTGACAATCACCGCAGATTGTTATACAGTGAAAGTGTAAATGCACACATTAGTGAAAATATGTGCACATAACAGAAAGGAGAAACTATGGAGGAAAGATTAAAAGCTTTAAAACAGCAGATACAGCAGCGAAATGATATGGGAGTGCGGTCCACTTATCTTTATAAATATATTGCGGATTCATTAAGGACGACAGAGAATGAACCGGTACAGATCAGAAGGGCGAAAGCTTTTGCCAATATACTGGAAGAAGTAAAATTAGAAGTCCTTCCGTATGAATTGATTGCCGGGAGTATGCTCGGCATGTGCCCGGTGTATGAGGAACGGATGACAGAGGAAGAACAGGAAAAGAAGTCTGTACAGACGATTGAGAACTATCGGAAGGAAAAAGCAGAAAATAAGAATCTTGACGGATCCATCGTGTTTGAAGAGGGCCATGCAAAAAGCTTTGAGGACGATTTCACCAGCAAAAAAAGCCGCTGGTCGCTGATGTCCAGAGTCCACCATGACGCCAGCATCGAATTTAAAGATCTGCAGAAGCAGATTGCATTGATGGAAGAGCGGTACGCCGGATGTAAAGATCTGGAACCGTATGAGATCGGAAGAGAGCTGGAACGCGCATTCAAGATCCCATATGCGGCAGAGGACAAAAAGCTGTACAATGAGCTCCCGTGGTTTGTGGGAAATCATTTGAATCTCAATTACGGGAGGGCTTTGCAGAAAGGTCTTTTACAAATGAAAGATGAGATCATCAGCCGGCTTGGCAGTTCGTCAGACCCGGAAAAGTCTGAATATTATGAGGCAGCCCGTATTGCGGTTGACGCAGTGATCCGATTTATCAAACGGTATGCGGATGAACTGGATCTGCACAGCCAGAATACCAACGTGACGGAGGAGAGAAGCAGAGAGTTAAAAAGGATGGCAGACATCTGCCGGAAGATTTCAGAGAAGCCTGCAAAATCATTTTATGAAGCCGTCCAGCTGACCTGGATGCTGCATATCATTGCCAATATCCAGGGCGGTTCTGCATTATCTTTCGGAAGACTGGATCAGTATTTATATCCGTATTTTAAGAAGGACACAGAGGAAGGCAGAATTACATACAGCGAGGCAAAAGAGCTGGTGGGATGCCTGTGGCTGAAGGTGAATGAGCCGAAGATGCGTACTGTACAGAGTGTTACATTGGGAGGGATTACCCCGGATGGAAAAGATGCGGCCAATGAGCTGACCCGGATCTGTCTTCAGACAGCAAAAGACGCCGGGATGCCTTATCCAAATGTGGGACTCCGGGTGAACCGTCTGAATCCTGACTGGATTTATGAGGAGGCACTGGAAACGATCAAAGCCGGATGCGGGCAGCCGATGCTGTTAAATGACGAGATATGGATCACAAATATGAAGAAGCTTGGATATCCGGAGGACCAGGCCAATGATTATTACAATATGGGATGCGTGGAGATCATGATTCCCGGGAAACAGCCCAACTGGGGAGTTACAGAGGCCATCGCATTTCCGGTCCTCATAGAAGAAGTTATGAGAAAATGGGGAGCAGGGGAAATTAAGATCCGGTCATTTGATGAGTTCATGGACGCATATTTACAGGAGATGGATATAGCAATAGAAGCTGACCGGCAGGAGGCACTGCAGAAGAAAGCCAATATGACAGAACGGTGTTATGATCCCTTTTCTTCAGTCTTGATCGATGGGTGCCTGGAACATGGAAAAGATATGCTGCAGGGCGGAAGCGAGTGTCCTGTGCACTGGTCTGTCTATGCCTACGGCATCGGAACTGCGGCTGACTCCCTGTGTGCAGTGAAAAAATTTGTCTTTGATGATCAGAAGGTGACACTGGAGCAGATGAAGGATGCGCTGGAGGCAGACTTTGAAGGTTATGAAGAACTGCGCGCCATGCTGGACCGCATGACACCTGCTTACGGCAATGGATTAGAAGAAGTGGACAGTATTGCGGACAAAGTCCTTACTCATTTCTCCAAATCGGTCTTTGAGCTGAATCACAATTCAGAAAAGGATAAATATGTGTCGACGCTCTTCGGTTACTTTTTCCACATTTATCACGGGGAAATTGTCGGTGCGACACCAAACGGCAGGCATAAAGGAGAACCGTTCAGTGACAGCATGGGACCGGGACAGGGAAAAGACGTAAAGGGCCCTACCAGGCTGCTCCATTCTGTCATCCGGCTGAATGATGACTATATAACGGGCGGATATGCCTTGAATTATAAGCTGAATCCTGCATTTTTAAATGAGGAAAAAGGGAGGCAGGCTGCCATCAGCCTCCTTAAGACCTACATAGAAAACAGAGGACCGCAGATCCAGGTTTATACAACAAATTTGGACGATATAAAAGATGCCCAGGTCCATCCTGAAAAGCACAGGGATTTGATCGTACGCGTAGGCGGTTACTGCGAGTTTTTTGTGAATCTCGACAGAGTGCTGCAGAACGAAATTATTGCAAGAACGATGTACGGGGAAGGATAGAGATATGGAAGAGGAAGTGAAGGGGCTGATTTTTGGTATCCAGCATTTTTCAATTCATGACGGTGACGGAATCAGGAGCAATGTTTTTATGAAGGGATGTCCGCTCAGATGCCTGTGGTGTCACAACCCTGAAGGGCTGGCACCGGCCGCTGAACTGCAGTATTTTGAAAACAAATGCCGGAAGTGCGGCAAATGCGGCGGCATCTGTCATAATCTGCAGACCGTATCCAAAGAGCCACAGTCCATAAAAGAAACATATGCAAAAGGCTGTCCTTACGGTGCACTGGAACTGGTGGGAGAAGAAATGACGGCAGAGGAAGTTCTCGAAGAAGTCTGTATAGACCAGGCATTTTTCCGTACAAGCAAAGGTGGAATTACTCTTTCGGGCGGGGAGCCGATGATACAGGCAGACTTTGTTCTTGAGCTGTTAAAGAAATCGAAGGAGATGGGACTGTCCACAGCCATAGAGACCAGCGGGTATTCTGACCAGAGGAATTATGAACGGATTCTTCCCTATGCGGATGAGTTTTTATGGGACTATAAAGAGACAGACAATGTAAAGCACAGGGAATTGACCGGAGTGGAAAACAAGAAGATTCTTGAAAATTTAAGATTTCTTTACCAGAAGGGTGCAGTGATCACTTTGAGGTGCCCGGTAATCCCGGGAGTGAACGACACAGAGGAACATTTCAGAGGAATCGCGGGACTCATAAAAGAACTGAGGAATTTGAAAGGATGGGAAATCATGCCCTACCACCGGATGGGCATTGCAAAAGAAAAGAGATTAGGAAAAGGTGAGAGCATAGAATTCTCTGTGCCCTCCAAAGAAGTACAGGAACAGTGGAAACAAAAAATTTTATCATATATAGGAGAAGATTCAGATGTTAATGTTAATTGATGATGCAGATTTAAGAAATATTGAGGAATTGTACAGCAAATACCCATATGATGGGGTGACAACAAATCCTACCATTCTGAGCAAAACAGGAAATCCTGATCCGATGGACCAGCTGAAACAAATCCGCAGCCTGATTCCTTCAGATGCCATGCTTCACGCACAGGTATTATCTGTGGAAACGGAAGATATGGTGAGAGAGGCGAAATATATGGTATCTGTGTTGGGAAAAGATACCTTTATCAAAGTCCCCGTCACGGAAAATGGATTAAAAGCAATTTCTATTTTAAGCAGTGAGAATATCCGTGTTACAGCCACGGCCATTTACGGCACGATGTCAGCGTTTCTGGCAGCCAAGGCGGGAGCAGAGTTTCTGGCGCCTTATGTAAACCGTCTGGACAATCTGGGATACAACGGTGTACAGACTGCTCTGGATATCCACATGATGGTAAAAGCTGCAGGCTATAAGGCCGAAGTCCTTGGAGCGTCATTTAAAAACGCACAGCAGGTCATTGATATGGGGAAAGGCGGCATCGGTGCGGTGACAGTCAGTTCCGATCTGTTAAAGTCACTTGCATTTAACGGGATTGCAGAAAACGCGGTGAAAGACTTTATCCGTGATTTTGAGAGCTGCTGCGGTGAGGGGAAGACCATGCTGGATTTTTAGAAAAAAAGATAGATTATTTGTTGGCACGAAGAGCTCCGGAATTGTTTCCGGAGCTCTTTTGTGATTTTAACCACTAAAATGAAAAAATGTGCATTTTCTATTGACAAAGAGGAAACAGCTGGATATAATAACACCATAGAGAACATAATCACACTTATATGGAAGTATGAACAGGAGGATCGAATTTTGAAGGTTTACAGACAGGAAAAAATGAACAAAGACCTGCCGGGGATCATTTTATTAAGTCACGGACCGTTTGCAGTCTCTCTGGTAAAAACTGCACAGATGATTTTCGGAGACAGTGAAAACATCGCAGCCTTTTCTCTGGAAGCAGGAGATGATATTGACAAGTACAGAGGAGCTTTTACAGAAATGATCGAAGCATTTCCGGAGGGAAGCCTGATCATGGTTGACCTGTTCGGCGGAACGCCGTGCAACCAGGTTATGAGATACATTCAGGAGACAGGAAAGACACTGGAAGTTGCGGCAGGAATGAATTTACCGATGCTGATCAATGCAGTGATGTCCAGGGAAGAACTCATAGGAAAGGAATTCAGCATGGACACAGTGGAAAATGGCAAAAAGGGAATTTTCAGAATCGATGTGGAAGGATTTCTTAACGATGATGATGAGTAAATAACCATCAAAATAAAAGGAGAGAGCTTATGGCAAAGAAATTAGCAGTGAGAGTGGATGACAGGTTAATTCACGGACAGGTGGTAACACAGTGGGTCAATGTCTTTAAAGCGCAGCACATCGTGGTCATAGACAACAATGTGGCGAAAGATAAGATGCAGAAAAGCGTGTTAAAGTTTGCAGCGCCGCCGGATATCAAAGTAAGTATTTTCTCTGTGGACAAAGCAGTGGAAGCATGGGAGAAAAACCAGTTCGGGACGAAAAATGTGTTCGTACTTTTCAGAGATGTAAAACAGATCGCCGAACTCCAGGAAAAAGGGGTGTCCTTCGAGGAGATCACCATCGGACAAATGGCGATCATCAACGACAGAAAGCAGATTTATAAGCAGGTTGGTCTGTCAGAGAGTGAGGCACAGACTTTAATGGATATTGAAAAGACCGGAGTGAAGTTATACTTCCAGATGCAGCCCACAGACAAAAAAGAGTCGCTGGAAATCATGAAGAAAACATTTCCTGATCTGCACTAACTTATTTACATAGGAGGAGAGAAACTATGACGATTACAATTTTACAGGCAGTGCTGCTTGGCTTATTCTGCGGGATAGCAAAATGCTGTGTTCCTTATACGGCCGGAGCTTTCATGTTCAATACCGTCATCTTTAACGCGGTGGTTGTCGGAGCCGTGCTCGGAGACATGCCGCAGGCAATGATTATTGGTGCGTCACTGCAGCTGATTTACCTGGGAGTCATCTCAGCGGGAGGAAATCAGCCGTCAGATCCTTGTCTGGCCGCTTATATAGCAATTCCGGTTGCTATGGCTTCCGGACTCAACACTACAGCAGCAGTTGCTTTGGCAGTGCCGGTTGGACTGCTGGGAGCACAGATTACAAATCTGATTTACTTAATGGCCGGATTTTTTGCCCAGAAAGGCGATACATTCGTAGAAAAGGGCAATGCGGCAGGAATGACCAGATGGTCGGTGATATATTGTGCCATCGCAAGAATTATCTGCTTTGGTGTCCCGGTTGCCATCGCATTATATTTTGGAAGCGGTGCCCTTCAGGGAGTGCTGGATAATATACCGGCAGCAGTGACAAACGGTTTATCTGCCATGGGAGCCTGTCTTCCGGCAGTAGGATTTGCCATTATTGCAAACCTGATCTCAAAACCAAAATATATTCCATTTTTCTTCGCAGGATTTTTCCTGATCCAGTATACGAAGATCGGAACCATTCCGCTGCTGATGGTGGGAGGATTCCTGACATTCCTTTACATCACATTTAAATCCAACGAGTTCCAGGGAGAGACAGACGAGGATGAGGACGACGAAGATGAGGAAGAAGAACCGGCAGAAAAACTGCTGAGTAAAAAAGATATCCTGAAATCCTGGGTGATCTGGTGGTTCAGCGCAGAGACCTGCCACAGCTTCGAGAGAATGCAGGCGCCAAGTTTTTGTACATCATTGGTACCGGCACTGAAGAAGTTTTATCCGGGAGAAGAAAATAAACCGCGTTATATTGAAGCATTGAAAAGAAATATGACATTCTTTAACACAGAGGCACACTGGGGCGGAGGACCGATTCTTGGACTTACCTTAGCACTGGAAGAAAAGAAGTCACGCAACTATGAAGCGATTCCGGGAGAGGTTATCATGAACCTCAAAACCGGTCTGATGGGACCGCTGGCAGGTATCGGTGACACGATCTCATGGTCAACCCTGATGTACCTTTTAATCGGTTTATTCCTTCCCCTTGCTAAGAAAGGAAATCCATTGGGCGGCATCGGGCCAATCGTACTGCTGACTGTGATCTGCTTTGGAATCGGATATTTCTTAACACAGAAATGCTACACATTTGGATACTCTTTTGCAGAAAATATGCTGAAGTCAGGCTTAGTCAACAAGATTATTGCAGGAGCAAGTATTTTAGGACTGTTTATGATGGGAGGGCTTGCCTCTACCTATGTGACAGTATCCACACCAATAAAATTTGCCACAAGCGCATACACGACGACACTCCAGTCCATTTTTGACTCTATTGTGCCGGGACTGCTTCCGCTGATCGTTGTACTCTGTGTATGGGGATATCTTTCAAAAGTAAAACGAAACTATTTTGCGGCCACTTTGGGAGTTACAATAGTCTCTTTAGTATTGGGATGCTTGGGAGTTATTATTTAATTCAGCTGATTCTTTCGATTGACGTGTCCTTCCGGAGTTATGTATACTAGAAATAGAAAAATACCTTATCGTGCGAAGCACGTTTACCCGAAGGGTATAGATTGAAAACAGAAAGGCGTGGGCAAATTGAGAGAAGAAAGATTCATCATCAAAGTGGTAGAAATGCATTATAAACAGGGGATGTCACAGCTGGAGATAGGGAAAAAACTGAACGTTTCGAGGACGACCATATCAAGGACCCTGGCTCAGGCCAGAAAAGAAGGGTATGTACAGATCAAGATCAATTATCCTGACGGGGCCATGACAAGTACAGAGACGATTCTGGAAGAAAAGTTTCATTTAAAGGAGGCAGTGATCGCCTGTGTAAAAGATGGTGAAGACCTCAGTGAAGAAATTGCCTTTTATGCGTCAGACTATATACTGAGAACGCTGAAGAACCATATGACTCTTGCCTTGACAAGAGGAGTGACCCTGCAGAAGACGGTGGAGTGCCTGGCGAAGGACGTGAGGCTGAGATTCCTCAAGGTGGACGATGTTAAGGTGGTGCCTCTGATGGCCACGACCAACATTCCTCTTACTGCAGAGAAATCATTTCGTCTGGCTTACTCTAATTACCTGATCGATGAGGTGGCAAAGATCATCAACGGCAACGGCTATCAGCTGCTGGCACCGCAGTATGTGACGTCCTCGGAAATAAAAGAACATTTCCTCAACGAGGCCAGTGTGAAGGAAGTCATGGACCTGGCGAGAGCGGCAGATGTGGCGGTAATGGGAATCGGAACCGTGGATCAAAACTCCGCTATCATCAATGCAAAACTCATTCCAGTGGAAGAGTTTGAGCGGATGCAGGAAAAAGGCGGAACAGGAGAAATCCTTTCCCATGTGGTCAACAAGGACGGAGAACTGATCGAAGATGACTTTGAAGGAAGACTGATCAGTTTAAGCCTGGAAGACCTGAAAAAAATACCGATCCGCGTCGGCGTGGCATATGGCATGGAGAAAAAAGATGCGATCTTAAGCGTATTAAAAGGCCAGCTGATCAATGTGCTGATCACAAATGACAATGTAGCAGAATATCTGGCTAAAGTATGACATTTTCACCAGTTCTCCGGCTTGCTGTCTCAGGAATGTAAGATTTTCTAACTTTCAGCAAAGTTCCTCCGGCGGCCCGTTCGGAACTCGCTAACGCTCAGACAGCCTCACTGCGCTTTGCGCACCGCCTGCGAAACTTTGCTTCAAGAAGAAAAACTAACATTTCTTCGAATGCAAGGCCTCCGAACTGGTGAAAATGGACGTAATGTCTGCTGGAGCAGGTTGTTTAAAGACAAAAATCCCAAAGAACAAGCTTCTTTGGGATTTTTTCTTTTGATATAGAAAGGGAGAAAAATGAAGATTTGTGTGAAAGAAAAATTAGAAGAGATAACGCCCCATGCATTTGAGAAGAAAGTTCTGGAGAGGGAGATGGCAAAAGGGGAGCCGAGGGTCGGTATGTTTTATCAGAAAAATCAGATCCCGTCGGAGGATCTTGACCTGGCCCTTCTGCGCACGGAGATGAAACGGGAAGGTGAGGATATCACGACAAGTGAAATCTGGGAGATCTCGAAGATTATTAAAGTAAAAGATCATATGATCAATATCCATATATACGGGGGAAAGGACACCGGAAAGAAAAAGAATGCGGTGCTGTTTATCCATGGAGGCGCATTTTTTGGCGGGGATGTGAAGACAAAGGGGAATCAATGCCGGTATCTGGCGGAACAGGCAGAGGCAGTGGTGATCTCGCCGGAATACCGTCTGGCCCCGGAGACACCGTTTCCGGGAGCGGCAGATGATGTGCTGGGAACTTTAGACTGGATGACGGAACATGCGGGGGAACTGAAAATCGATGAGGATAAGATTGCAGTTATGGGAGAGAGTGCAGGCGGCACCCTGGCTGCCAACTGCTGTCTTATGGATCAGAAAGAGAGAATTAAGCTGGCGGTTTATATTTATGGAGCCCTCGACCTGACTCCGGCAGAGAAGACGCCGTATCACTGGGACTATTCTTTATATGACATGTATGAGGGGCAGAAGGATTATATTATGAACCGGCTGTTCCGCTTTAAAGAACTGGCAGGTTATATGGAAGAGCTGTATGTGCAGAATGGATATTCTACAATGGACGGAAATGTATCGCCTCTTTATGCAGAAGACTTATCAAAAATGCCTGAGACTCTGATGATAGAGGCAGAATTTGACTATTTTAAAATATGCAATGACGAATTTGTAAAGCGGCTCACTGAGGCCGGGATAAATACGGAGGTGATCTTATATGAGGGCCTGGACCACGGGTTTTTTGACCGGATCGGTTCACTGCCCCAGGCGGAAGACTGTATCCGGGAGATCGCCGAAAGAGTAAAACGCATGTAAAAAATGAGATCTGTCGTCTGTTCCGCTGATGATTGAAGTTTCAGTGAATGTGTGGTAAGATTCAGAAAGAAATGAAAACAAAATATGCTGGTGTGCCCGGATGAAATCCTGCTGGTCAGGAGAGAATAAGACGGAAGACTGCCGGAAGCGGACATATGCCTGAGGGCTGTGTCTGCTTTTGGCAGTCTTTCTGTTTTATTGGAATCCCCGGTGAAATAAAAAGATATTTGTACAGACAGCACACAAATGAGTATAAAAATGATTCTGAGGAGGCGTTAAAATGTATGTGATGGTGGATCACTATGATTCCTATGTTTATAATCTGGTGAGGGACTTTCAAAGTTTGGGAGCAGAAGTAAAACCGGTAAGGAGCGACTGCATAGATTTTGAATCTCTGAAGCGGCTGGACAGGCAGAAGGAACTTCAGGGACTGATTCTGTCTCCGGGTCCTGGCAGTCCGGAGGAATGTGTAAAATCCGTGGAGTTGGTGAGGAGGTTTACAGGCAGGGTTCCAATTCTCGGAGTATGTTTAGGACATCAGATTATCTGTCATGCCTTCGGCGGCCGAATTATCAAAGGATCAAGACCTATGCATGGGAAACTGACCCCGGTAAGGCACAGACAGGAGGAATTGTTCGCAGGGCTTCCTCAGGATTTTCTTGTGACCAGATATCACTCTCTGACTGCGGACAAAGCGGGCCTTCCGGAGACACTCAGAGTGGACGCTGTCTCCCCGGACCGGGAGGTGATGGCGGTCAGCCACAGATCAGAGCCGGTCTGGGGCGTCCAGTTTCACCCGGAAGCGGTACTTACCGAGTACGGGCCGGAGCTGCTTGCAAATTATATGAGACTGTGTGAGAGGTGGAGAGCATGAAGACAAAAATAAAAAAGCTGGATTTTTATAAGGAGCCGGAAGAGGCCTTTTATCCGTACAGGAACGAAAAATATGCCGTATTTCTTGACTCTTCTATGAAGAATGAACAGGGCAGATATTCTGTCATTGCCCTGAAACCTTATCTTATTCTGGAGGAGAAAAATGGAGTGTGCAAAATAAACGAAAACATTTCCCGTGATCCTATTGAGAAAGTTCTGGATCATTATCTGAACTTATATAAAGAAGAAAATATCACCGGACTGCCTGTGGTTTCCGGGGCATTTGGGTATTTGTCTTACGATTTCGGAAGAAAATTTGAGATGATCCCATCCAGACATGCAGACACGTTAAAGATTCCGGATGCCGTATTCGCTTTTTATGACCGTCTCATCATAGCGGACCAGGAAGAGAGACAGCTTTATCTGGCGTCAAGAGAGGAACTTACCGGCGCCGGTAAAGCATTTCTGGAGATGGAGGAGACACTGCAAAACAATACGGTTCCTGATTTTTTACAGAAACAGGAGGGGAGAGCAGAGTTTTTTCCGGATTTCAGGAAGGAAGAGTATGAGAAAGCGGTGGAACAGATGATTGCTCATATTGAAGAAGGAGATATTTATATTGCCAACATGACACAGCAGCTTTCGATTCCGGGAAACGGAAGGTGTTATGAGGTGTTCCGGTATCTGCGCACTTATAATCCGTCTCCGTTTGGAGCCTATATGAACTATGGGGAATTTCAGGTGATCTGTGCCTCTCCGGAACATTTTCTCAGCGTAAAAGACGGCGCCGCCGTGACAAGACCGATTAAGGGAACCAGAAGAAGGGGTGAAAACGCAAAGGAAGATGCACTGCTGAAAAGAGAGCTTTCAGAGTCGGAAAAAGACCGAAGCGAACTGCTGATGATCGTGGATCTGGAACGGAATGACTTAAACCGCGTGTGCACGCCCGGAAGTGTCCGGGTGCCGGAACATTGTGTGCCGGAGGAGTATGCGACCGTATTTCATTTGGTCAGCACCGTGACAGGGAAACTGGAAGATCAGATGTCTGTTGACCAGCTGATAAAAGCCATGTTTCCGGGGGGATCGGTAACCGGGGCTCCGAAGATCCGGGCAATGGAGATCATTGACCGGCTGGAGAGGAGCAGAAGGGGACTCTATACCGGCTCTATCGGGTATTTTTCACTGAACGGGGACTGCGACTTCAACATTGTAATCCGCACAGCAGTTTATAAGGATGGAACATACCATCTGGGCGTGGGCGGCGGTATTACATGGGAATCGGACCCGGAGTTTGAACATGAGGAAACGATGCAGAAAGCAAAAGCGGTGCTGGAAGCTATCGCGGCAGGAGAGAGGAGACAGGAGCAATGAGACTGCAGATGGATGAAGGGTATTATTTTGGAATCGGGGCGTTTGAGACAATGGCTCTGGAAGACGGAGAACCGGTATTTTTTGACCGGCATATGGACAGGCTTGAGGAGGCTGTTAAGTATTTCGGAATATTTTTTGAAAGGAAAACGGCAGAAAAAATGGTGTGGGAATATCTGGACCGGAACAAAGAAAAGCTTTCCGGGCATGATGCCCTGAAGACTGCGGTATCAGAGAAAAATTTTGTGATCTCTGTGCGCCCAAACCCATATGCGGGAAAAGAGCCAGATACAAAAATCCGTACAGCATACAGCGGGATTCGAAGAAACGAGACATCGCCGCTCACATACTATAAGACACTAAACTACGCAGAAAATCTGATGGAAAAGAGGAAGGCGGCACAGCAGGGATTCGGCGAAGCTGTTTTTCTGAACGGAAGAGGAGAGATCACAGAGGGAACCGTATCCAATGTGTTTTTTGTAAAGGGCGGGAAGCTTTATACTCCGCCCGTTTCCTGCGGGATGCTTCCCGGTATCATGAGAGCATATATATGCCGGTCTTTTCAGGCGGAAGAGACGGTCATCCGGCCGGAGGACATAGAAATGTACGATGAAATGTTTCTGACCAATTCCCTTATGGGCGTTATGCCTGTGGAGAGTCTGGGAGAGCATCGGTTTCATTCTTTAAAAACGGCAAAGAGACTGAGAAGCCGGTGCAGCCCGGGACATTTTCAGCCTGCCCTCTAGGTCTCTTTTCTGTCGTAGGTGCCTTTGATCCCCATCTGTTCCCGGTATTTTGCCACAGTTCTTCTGGAGATGGAGATTCCTTTGTCCTTTAAAAGATTGCAGAGTTTTTGATCACTGTACGGCTTTCTCGGGTCTTCTGAGGCTACCAGCTCTTTTAAGATCATCTTGATATCTCCCGTGCTGACAGACGCGCCGGAGGCAGGTGCAGCGCCGGAAAACAGGGATCTCATGGAAACGATGCCGCACGGAAACTGAAGATATTTGCCCTTGATGCCGCGGCTCACCGTGGAGACGTGCATGTCAATATCCCCGGCGACGTCATTCATGGTCATGGGCTTCAGACAGCCATGGTTTAAAAAGAAATCAGGCTGTCGTGCAAGAACGGCTTCTGTGATCTTTAACATGGTCTGTCTGCGCTGTTCAATGCTTGCGATGATAAAACGGCACCGCTCATATTTTTTTTGAAAATAGTCTTTCAGTTCCGGGTCTTTTGCGTCTCTGAGCATTTTTACATAATAGTCATTCAGAGAATAATTTCCTACCCAGTCGTCATTCAGCCGGATATCCCACTGGTCCTCCTGGTATGTGACAATGATATCCGGCGTGATATATTCGGTCCTCGCCGTTGAAAAGCCCTGGAGCGGCTTGGAATTCAGGTTTCGGATGACGGCAATGTTTTTTCGGACTTCTGCCGTGCTGAGCTTTAGTTTCCTGGAAATAGTGCTGATATGTCCCAGGGCAATGTCATCCAGATGATCCAGGATGATCGTCTCCAAAATATCGGTTTTTTTACCTTTCACCTCCAGCTGTTTGAGCAGACACTGGGACAGGTTTTCAGAAAAGATTCCGGCCGGTTCCAGATCGGAGAGCACATCATAGCACTTCCTGATCTCATCTTCCGGAATGGTTAAAAGAACAGAAAGTTCATGAACAGAAATCTTAAAGAAACCGCCGGAGTCCAGGCAGTCGATCATGAACTTCATGGTCTGCCATTCCATCGGTGTGAAATCATTCTGGTTCAGCTGATCCAGCAAAAAGGTTTTGACTTCCTCCGTGTTTTCGGCCGGGATGTCAAAACTCCGGTCTTCAGAAACGGTATAGGAAGAGGGGGACGGTGAATAATCCAGGATTGGATTTTCAATATATTCATTTTGCAGGAACTCAGACAGCTCCCCATTATCCAGTGCCAGTATATTCAAAGACTGGATCTGTGACTGGGACAGCTGCTGCTTTTGGTTCAGTTCCAGGCTTGTGCGGTAAGACGTATCCACGAAATCCTCCTCCTTTTCACGTGCTCATTTTAATATAGACATATTATATCATATATCGTTCTCCAGGGCACGCTCCGCGAAGCGGGAGATTTCTCCGGTATATAGGAGGGTCAGCCGGTGCATGGCTCTTGTGCAGGCAATATAAAGCAGATTTTTATCATGTTCGGCTTTGTAAGTTCTGCTGTCTGCATCGGGGAGGATGACTTCATCAAATTCCAGGCCTTTGGACATCCTGACGGAAGTGACCGTGATGCCGTTCTGAAAACTGGTACTCTCGGGAGTGAGGAGATGGACTTCAAATTCTTTCGTAAGCAGATTAAAAACTGCAGAGGCCCCGGCATTTGTTTTTGTGATGATCCCAAGAGAAGAACTGCGTCCCTCTATAAAATGTCTGACAGCAGTTTTAAGTCTGTCAAGATGGTCCGCTTCATCGGCACAGGCATAGAAGGCAGGCGGTTCACCGCGGCGCTCCACCGGCTCTAAGGAGTCAGTACCAAGAATACATTTGGCAAACGTCATGATTTCATACGTAGAGCGGTAGCTTTTCTTCAGTTCCGTAAACTTTCCAGCTTTATAAACAGTCCTGATATCTTCCAGGCTGTGAAGGTGATATGGATGTACGGACTGCCCGAAATCACCAATAATAGTTTTTGAACATGGAAATAAAAGATTGATGACAGCATACTGTATCGGAGTGTAATCCTGCATTTCATCGATCACCAGGTGTTTTGTGATCCTGCTTACGTTTAATCCTTCAAAGGCAGCGCTCAGGTACAGAAAAGGATATACATCAGGCCATTCCAGAGTGCTTTTTGCTGGCAGCACCAGCATTTCCGGTACTCCCGCTTTTCTGTAAAAATCTTTGTATAGTGCAAGAGTACTTTTCACAGAAAGCATAGAAGTCAGCTTTTTCAATATTTGACTGGCACTTGGCAGATCTTCCTGCATGGTATTTTCGGAATGAAACCGGTCACAGATATCGTCTGCCGTCATTTGCAGACGCTGCTTAACAGGGTGTTTTCTGTATGCGTCAAACCGTTTCGTGATCCATTCTTTTTCCGCCTTAAAATGGCCAAAGGACACATCGTCAGGAACAAAGATCTGATGGGGCATTTCTTCTATATAAATATCCATGAGACGTACAAAATCCAGCGATGACTTAAAACGGACTCTCTGTATATAGGACCCATCGTTAAATTCCAGAGGATCTTTTTCTGATTCAAAATCAACGTAATGTTCCAGCTGGATTCCGGCAAGTTCGGAGAAACTCAATTCATAGATGGGTTCCTCACCGAGTTCAGGGATGACGTTTGAAATATAATCTCCAAACACTTTATTTGGGGAAAGAATGGTCACGTTTTTGGAACTGAGACGGTCTTTCAGACGGTAGAGGAGAAAGGCGATGCGGTGCAGTGCTATGGAAGTTTTTCCTGAACCGGCAGCCCCCTGGATAATCAATGTCTCGGTTTCTTCATCCCGTATGATCCGGTTTTGCTCCTTTTGAATCGTAGAAATGATCGTCTTCATCTTTTCGCTGGAAGTATGGCTCAGTTCTTTCTGAAGGACGTCATCCTGTATATTTGCAGAAGTCTCAAGGGCATATGTAAGGATCCCGTTTTTGATGCCAAACTGCCGTTTCTTTGTAAGGCTTCCCTCAATCCTGCCCGACGGCGCATCAAATCCGGCCGGACCGATCTCGTAATCATAGAACATACCGGAGATTGGCGCCCGCCAGTCAAGGATCAAAAGTTCATATCCATGGCGGAAAGAAAAACGTCCGATATAATATGTTTCCGGCTTTAAGCTTCCTTTTTCACAAAAATCAATCCGGGCAAAATAGGGAGAATCCTTTAATTTGCAGAGCCTTTCATACATTTCGGCTGCAAATGCGCCTGTGTGGTCAGTCTGTTTTAAAAGCAGCTCATTTTGAAACATTTCATGAGGATCGATCTCTCCCCGGGCATCGGACATATATTGTCTGGCATCTGTGTACTGCCGGTCCAGCCGGCTGACAGATTCCTTCGCCTCGCCAAGCGCCTGGTCAAGCCTGGTCTGGATGAAGGTAAGGTGCTCCCATTCATCCGGGAACTGTAATTCTTTATTTTCCATGATTCTGCTCCTCCCTGTTCAAAACAAACCTTTGCGTGGGATAGCCGAATTCAATGAGCAGTTCCGCCTCTGCAAATCCCAGGTCCTGGATTTCTCTGCGGTGCCCTGTGTCTGCCTTATCCCCCTCTCTGAACGTGGTAATGCTGATTTCTTTTCCGTTCAGCAATTCTGTCATGACTTTCTCAAGAAAGGCTTTTGGTATGCCTTTTTTTCTATACAGAGGATGTACACCCATGAAATCAATCGCACCGGTTTGATACGAAAAGAGCATGGCACCCACTGCGCTGTTTCCGTCTTTTAAGATCAATGCCTGCTTTGCTCTGATCTTTTGGCGCAGAACTGTTTCATATTCATCCGCATGCAGGTGTGGAAACCCGTCAATGACAAGGCGTACCAGTTCCATCCAGCAGGGGATGTCATTTTCTGCCGCGAATGTCACATTCCAGTTCGAAGCTTCTTTGCTGTTTAACATAGGATAGTTACCTCCAAAATCAAATTTAAGCTGAAGGGGATAGAATTTTTCATTATCTCTGTATTTTCCCGGAGATGTCTTATACATTGCCGTAAAAATATTTGAAAAGGCCTGCTGGCTTTCATATCCTGACTTCAGAGCGATATCAAGAATCGGCTGTTCTGAAAAGACAAGCAGTTTAGCGGCCTCAGTCAGGCGCCGGCGCTGAATATAATCGTGCAGGGTCAGGCCCACAGCAGCAGTGAACATCCGGTGCAGGTGATATTTTGAATAGTGCATTGCTCCGGAGATGATTTCCAGGTCCAGTTTTTCGGACAGATGAGATTCAATATAGTCGATGACCGATATGATCTGTTCTATTTTTGTGTGATGCATTTTTCATTCTCCTTTCACTGGAATTGATTATAACTGCACAGGGCAGAAGGGTTTTCATCATTCTTGCGGTTTTCCTGAATAATAGAGAAAACAGGCTTATTGATTCATGATGAGTATGCAAATTGATCAAGCCCCTTTACTTTTTCTTTCGGGAAAGTAAAGGGGCTTATTCATGGAACGAAACAAACTATTCGGTTTTCCATCTGGTAATACAGCTGATGTCATTTCTCGGCCGGGGATCAGGGGATTCATCCGCATATCCGACTGCCAGTGCGGCAAAAAGCTGGCCTTCCGCGTGAAGCCATGTTGTCAGCTCTTCAAGGGCAAAGAAAATATCACAGATCCACAGGCTTCCCAACCCAAGTTCACAGGCGGTAAGAGTCATATTCTGGATTGCGGCTCCAATCGACTGGGCATTGCAGATTTCAGAAATACGGTCTTCTTCTGTCAGAGAGCGCGACAGGTCAAGGCCTAAAGCATTGGTGATGAAGATCGTAACCGGAGCCTGTCTCATAATTTCAAGGGTACAGCGCGCACCGTTCAGATGGGCGCTGCTGTCCGGCAGAAGTGGATTCACTTCTTCTCTTAGAATACCCTGTTCCATAACCGAGAGCATCCCGGCTTTTGCAGCGCCTGAGACGACGGTAAACCGCCATGGCTGCCTGGTTTTTGAAGACGGGGCCAGAATACCGGCCTGAATGATCTCCTCTATAATAGTAGGAGAAACATCAGTTTTTTTGAATTTCCGGATACTGCGCCGGTTTAAGATGGCGTCTATCATAATATAACCTCCTGACAGCATAAACTAATCTATCAACATATTCCTGAGAAATTTAAAATACAAAATTGGCAGGCTGTCACAATTTTTTGATTCTGAATTTTTAGAGTGCCTGACAGTTTTGTGTGCCAAATGCGATTTGACGCAGTCAAATCATTTCCTTACGCATTTGTGTACAGCCTCGCGGAGCGTTTTTTGTTTCTCAGGAAAAGCTTGTCATGTTCTTATGTACAAGTTTTTCCTGAGAAACAAAAAAAGTCCCGTTAAAACGGAACTTTTTATAAAATAGGCCTGGCGGGAATCGAACCCACAACGGCCCCTTAGGAGGGGGCTGTTATATCCATTTAACTACAGACCCGTGAAACACATCTATTATTGTAACGATTCATTTATGAAAAGTCAATGAAAAAAGTTGCACGGCGTTGACTTTTTCATTTTTTTTCATTAAAGTAGTTAAATAGGATCTTTCTGTGCTCGGGCCGGAAAGATACAGGGAGGTAGTTTATGAAAGCGATCAATGATTTTGTATGGGGACCTGTCATGCTTGTGCTCTTGATGGGGACAGGTATTTTTCTGACCATACGCCTTAAATTTCTTCCGTGGAGGAATCTGCCCTATGCCTTAAAGATGGTGTTTGTCAGGGATAAAAGCGGGGGAGAAGACGGGGATATCTCCGGATTCCAGTCATTGATGACAGCTCTGGCAGCTACCATAGGAACCGGAAATATCGTCGGCGTCAGCACCGCCATGGTCATGGGCGGTCCAGGGGCATTTCTGTGGATGTGGATCAGTGCCCTCTTCGGGCTTTCCACCAAATATGCGGAGAGTGTTCTGGCGGTGAAGTACCGGGAAGTCAATGAAAACGGAGAGATGTGCGGCGGACCTATGTATGCCATGAAGAATGGTTTTAAAATCAAATGGATCGGTCTCGTGCTGGCATTTTTCTTTTCCTTATTTACTGTATTTGCATCTTTCGGCATCGGGAATATGACCCAGGCCAATTCCATTGCCGAGTCAATGGCAGGCCTTTGGGGGACTCCCCACTGGCTGACCGGAGCTGTGATCGCTCTGCTGGCATTGTCCATCCTGATCGGAGGGATCAAAAGCATCGGCAGGGTGTGCGGATTTTTTGTACCGAAGATGGCGGTGTTTTATTTTGTGATGGGCATTGCTGTCATCTATATGAACAGGGCCAATCTCGGGCAGGGGATCGCAATGATCTTCAAAATGGGCCTTTCTCCGAGGGCTGTGGCAGGGGGAGTCGGAGGTACGATTGTCTCAGGATTATTTTCTTCCATGAGGTGGGGAATCGCCAGAGGAATCTTTTCCAACGAGGCAGGTCTGGGCTCTGCGCCGATCGTTGCGGCAGCGGCTAAGACGGATCATCCCTCCAGGCAGGGATATATCAACATGACGGGGACGTTCTTTGACACGCTGGTCGTATGCAGTGTTACAGGCCTCATCGTGGCTTCCTCGGGGGTGCTCGGAAGCGTGGATTCCCACGGCAAGCTGATCACCGGAGCGGCGCTGACGATGAAAGCATTTGAAAAGGCACTTGGACCGGCAGGAGAGATATGCGTCGGTCTGGGGATCGTCATGTTTGCCTTTTCCACGATCATAGGATGGGAGTATTACGGAGAGAAAGCGCTGGAATACCTGGTGAAAAAGACTTCTTATATTAAATTATACCGTGTTGTATACTCGTTTGTAATCTTTGTGGGGGCCACCGTGCCGCTCCAGCTTGTATGGAATTTTTCGGACACAATGAACGGGCTGATGGCAGTACCAAACCTGATATGCCTGCTTGTTTTACATAAAGTAGTAGTAAAAGAATGTTTTCGTTTTGAACAGATTAAGAAAGGACGATGAACTTATGAATAAGGTATTTGTATTTTTAGCGGATGGATTTGAAGAGATCGAGGGGCTGACCGTTGTAGACATGCTGCGCCGGGCGGGAATTGAAGTGATTATGGTTTCTGTGGGACCTTCTAAGATGATCACAGGCTCCCATCATATCGAAGTGGAGGCAGACTGCATGTTCCACGAAGTGCTGGAGCCGGAAGGAGCCATGTACGTGCTTCCGGGAGGAATGCCGGGCACCATCGCGCTGAGAGAGCATGAAGGACTTGCGAAGCTTTTGAAAAAGGCGTATGATAATGGAAAATATCTGGCAGCGATCTGCGCCGCACCGACAGTGCTTGGAAAGTATGGATTTTTAGACGGAAAGAAAGCGACCTGTTATCCCGGTCAGGAGGATGGGCTTGGAGAAGCAGAATATGTGACGGAATCCGTTGTCGTTGACGGCAGGGTGATTACCAGCCGGGGTATGGGAACTGCCATTCCGTTTGCGGGGAAACTGGCGGAACTTCTGCTTGGAACAGAGGCCAAAGAGAAATTGTTGGAAAGCATCATATACGAGGAAAAATAAGAATGCAAAGTACAGAAAAAATAAGCATTTTGGAGCAGTTCTACATTGCCTGCACCAAACCGAGGCAGTATAAGAAACTGCTGAACGTGAAAAAATGGAAAGTAGCTATATTTACATTACTGATGGGTCTGGTGATCACTCTGCTTGGACCGGTGATGGATCTGGCAGGATTTGCTGTGAGTGTGGGAGGCCCGAGAAACTTTGTCATGAACCGGCTGCCAGCCTTTGAACTGAAAGACGGACAATTAAAGCTGGAACGCGCGGTTGATTTCAACCTGGGTGCACTTCATATCTCGGCAGATTCAAATAAAAAGTCCGTTGGGGCAGATGACTTCGATGATAAATATTCCGATGAAGTTCATTTTTCAAAGAATAATATGGTGGTCAAGACTTCTGTCATGGGACAGACCATAACAAAGAATTTCAGCACCATGAAAAATGTCACATTTACGAATCAGGATATGGCGAATATGCTTCCATTGGTCTACTTCCTGATCTTTGTCTCCCTGCTTTTTGTCTATGCAGGAATCGTCCTTCAGTATTTGTTTTACTGTCTGCTGATCTCCTGGCTGGTGTCTCTGAATATGAAAACCAGAAACCAGCCCATGGCATTCGGGAAGATTTTTCAAATGTCTATCTATGCCAGGGTACCATGTGAACTGATCGGAACCATCGGCCTTACGGCGGGGATTTCTTTCTTCACAGGAATTATATGGATCATGATCGGATATCTGGTGAGCTATCAGCTGATGATGATGGGGCTTGTGGAGAGGAAAGCAAAAGAGTAGAATCTGTATCATAATGTTATTGAAAAAGTGTCCCGGGAGGGGCACTTTTTTTGTCATAATAGAACTAACTTTTTTATTTCTTCACATTACCTGACATACGTAGCAACATGTCTGAAAGTACATAAAAATTTATCATGGAGGGATCACAGGATGAAAAGGAAAAAACAATGGTTTGCTGTCATTCTGGCAGCACTGCTGACTGTGGGACAAGGAATCGTTTCAGCAGCACCGGCAGAGAGAACGGAAGAAGCAGTAACTGCTGAGGCTGATGAGAGTGCTTTGCAGGAGGAGACGGGAGTACAGACAGAGGAACAGCCAGAGTCTGCATCGGCAGCAGCCAGTGAGAAAAATCAGGAAATAACAGAAAAGCAAGGGGTGAAAGAAGCAAAAGTCTCCCAGGAAATCGGGGGGGGGTATTTCCAGAAAAAAGAAATCATCCCGCTTAGATGTTAAGAAGGCCGAAAACGGACAGACCAGGCTGGATATCAGCAAAGGAGATATCATCATCACTTCTAAAGGAGCCACTCTGAACGGCACTGCGGTGGACGATGCCCTGAACGAAAAGGGATACTGGATCACCGGGACCACGACAAAGTATCATCTGGTGGCAGAGCCTGGAGTGACCACGGCAATCACTCTGGACAACGTGGACATTACCGTGGATATCACAAAGCTCGACTGTATCAATGTCTCCCATGCCGATGTGGTCATCACACTGGTACGAAAAAACCGTCTGTACAGTCAGGCCGGAGGTACGGCTGACAAGTATAAGAACGGAAATGCGATCACAAAAGACGGGATGGATGGCTCCCTGACGATTCAGTGCGAGAACGAAGACAAAAAAGGACACCGCTGTGATGAAAGCTGCGGTTCCTTATCCGCAAAAGGAGATCCGAGCAAAAGCCATGCCGGAGCTATCGGGGGTACTTACCGGGTGGCCATCAATCCGGATACAAAGCCCATCGAGACCGGGTTTGTCAACTTTACGATCAAAGGAGGCAACATCGAGGCGTCTGCCGGAGCACACTGTCCAGGGATCGGAGCGGCCTGCCGGGCACAGGAAAGAGGCGGCTATACAAAAGATATCCTGATCTCGGGCGGGAACGTAACCGCTGTGGGGACCCAGTATGGCTCCGGTATCGGTTCCGGGATGGGCACAAAGGTAGACGGCATCAGGACCACGGGAGGAACGGTAAAGGCAACGGGAGGACAGTATGCCCCGGGCATCGGTGCGTCTGGTACTTTAGATGCTTTTACCTCTTTTCAAACTCAAGAGACAGAAAATGTAGTCATCAGCGGAAGAGACACGGTGGTCACGGCGATCGGGGATTCAGGATCCAGTATGCCGGGGATCGGGTCCGGCGGAGGAAACAGCAAGGTGAAAAACGTCAAGGCATCTCCGGATACCGGCTATCAGGGGTATATCAAGGACGGTACTTCATTGACAGACTATACGTTCATGGACGGCACGCCTTTTTCAGGACCGACGGATATCAAGGTCGGAAGGTTTTATACAAAGGTCTATTTCGGACCGTTCCGGGATGCCAATGACATTGACAAGACCAGCAAAGAACAGATCGGAGCCAACCACCTGATCAGCAAGAGCGGCGGAGAACCGTTTACCGGGGAACAGCTAAAACAGCTGACCAAGGTAACGGGAAAGCAGGAAAACGGTGAATATTTCCCGGCCGATGAGCTGAGCATCGCCGATGAAACACAGCTGGAAGCGATCAACGAGGCAAAGAAGAAAGGGCAGATCGGGGATTTCCCTCTTACTTTCACAACGGCAAATGGAACTAAGGCTACGGTCACCGTATCCTTTCGAATGGACGGGACCGATGCGGCCCAGATCGATCCGGAGAAACCGACGTCAATGATCGGTGCGAACGACTTTGAAGAGGAAACAGGGGGAGAGGCGTTTGAAGAAGAGGAGATCAAGAAGCTTGGGGAGCTGAAGGGGAAGGACCCGGAGGGGAACAATATCTCCTACGTAGACTATCTTTTAAATGCAGAACAATATAAAAAGATCAACGATGCAAAGACGGCAGGGAAGGCCGGGGTCTTTCCGCTGACCTACGAGACCGCAGACGGGGAGAAAGCCGTGATCAGCGTGACCCTGGTCAAATATGACCAGACCACGGAGAACCCAGAAAACGGGGAAACGCTGAAAGGAAAAGATGTGATCAGTAAAACCGGGGGAGCTGCATTCTCAGAAGAGCAGCTGCTGGCCATGACCAAGGCATCAGGGCTTGACCAGGACGGAAACCCCCTTCCGGAGGGGCAGATCAGCCTGGCTGACAGCAGTCAGGTGGAGAAGATCAATCAGGCAAAGAAAGCAGGGGCCAAAGGAGAGTTTCCGCTGACCATAAAGACAGAGGGCGGAACCGAAGTGGCAGTTACTGTGTATCTTACAGATGAGGGAAGTGACGGGACAGCGTATGATCCGGAGAACCCGGCTGCAGCCATCGGGGCTGACGATGCGGAGCATGAGACCGGAGGAGAGGCGTTTACAGAAGAAGAGATCATAGAACTCTGTAAGGCCCGGGGAAAGAACAAAAATGGAGACACTCTGGACCTTAAAGCGGACAAAAACCAGCTGACTGCGCTGAATGAGGCGAAAAAGGCAGGAAAGACGGGAATGTTTGGGATGACCTTCTCGATGGAGGACGGCACAAAGGTGCAGGTGAAAGTAACGCTGACCGGAAAACATCAGGTAGTCTTTGATCCCAACGGAGGAGACTACACACCGGAGGTACAGACGGTGGAAGGCGGGAACCGCCTGGTCCGTCCCAAAGAGCCGAAGAAAGACGGATATGAGTTTGCGGGATGGTTTTACACGGATGAGAACGGGACAGAAAAAGAATGGGACTTCAAAACACCAGTCCATGATGGCATGACACTGAGAGCAAAATGGGAGAAGACACCGGAGAAGCAGACACAGACAGGAGACGGAAAGAAAGAGCAGGGGGAAGACAGTAAAAAAGACAGTGGAGGGAAAACAAAAAAGAAGAACCCTCCGGACTGGGAATACAGTAAGAGGAACGGAAGTGCATCAAAGACAAACGCGGCAAAGACTTCAGACAGAAGGCCGGTGCAGGGAATGCTGCTGCTGACGGCCGCATCCATGGCCGGATTTGTGATCCTAACCATGAAAAAAGCAAAGTGATAAAATAGAACAAAGTGGGCAGGCCGCTTCAACTCCCCAACCCCTCAATACGCATCTGTGTACAGCCCGCGGAGCGTTTTTATTTAATAGGGAAGGCCGCAGAACTTTCCTATGAAACGAGAGAAAACCCCTGAGCACATCCTCAGGGGTTTTTCAGCAAAACAATCTTGAAGTATTATATTAGAGTTAAATTGAAATGTCTTAAGTTTGTCAGAGATTAGTCGTCATGTTAGTAAAAACTAGTCGAATTCCAGCTTTTTATATAAGCGGGGGAGAGGACCCCGGTTATATCACTAATATTAATGATCGCTTTTCAGTGGGAAATCTGCATAACCGGAAATACCATGCTCTGATATATCCATACCTGCAATTTCTTCTTCCTCGGAAGCCCGAAGTCCGATGGTATGCTTCAGTCCCTGGAAGATGATGAGCCCGCCGACAATACAGTAAGCTGCAACGGCAGCGACACCGATGAACTGTGCTTTGATGAATGCACCTCTTGTGATATCCATAAGCTTTAAGGAATCTCCGGTTGCGAAGAAGGCTGTCAGGAGGGTTCCTGCCACACCGCAGGCCAGATGCACACCACAGGCTCCGACCGGGTCATCAATTTTTATTTTTTTGTCAAGCAGTTCAATGACTGCGACTACAACGACTCCGCAGATGGCACCGATGGCGATTGCGCCGTAGTTGGATACGACATCACATCCGGCTGTGATACCTACGAGGCCGGCAAGGGAACCGTTCAGAGTCATGGAAACATCGGGTTTACCATAACGCATCCAGGTGATAACCAGCGCCACTAACGTGGATGCGGCGGCGGCCAGGTTCGTGGTCATGGCGATGGAACCGAGAGTATCGGTGGCAGCAGTCGTGGAACCGCAGTTAAATCCGAACCAGCAGAACCATAAAATAAAGACTCCTAATGCGCCGAGCGCAATATTATGAGCCGGGATCGCTCTTGGAGTTCCGTCGGCTTTGTATTTTCCGATACGGGGACCGACTGTCGCAGCACCGACCAGTGCCAGCCATCCGCCGACAGAATGGACTGCAGTGGAACCTGCAAAATCATGAAACCCTAACTCAGCCAGCCATCCGCCGCCCCAAATCCAGTGTCCGGTGATCGGGTAAATGATCAGACTGATCAGCGCACTGTAAATCAGATAGGAAGAAAATTTTGTGCGCTCTGCCATGGCGCCGGAAACGATGGTGGCGGCTGTGGCACAGAATACAGTCTGGAAGATCATAAAGACACCGGGTGTAAGATCTTTAAATTGCTGCAGGTCAATGGATGTCGGATCAAAAAAGCCTGTGGTGCCGACGATGGGATTGCTGCCTCCGAACATCAGAGCAAATCCGATGACAAAGAAACAAAGAGTACCGAGGACAAAGTCCATCAAGTTTTTCATAATGATGTTGCTTGAGTTTTTCGCTCTTGTAAAACCTGTCTCGACCATTGCGAAGCCTGCCTGCATGAAGAAGACAAGGAAAGCTGCGATGCAAGTCCATACAATATTTAATAACTGCTGTACGTCCATATTAATATCCTCCTTTAAGACAAAAAGGGGACAATGCGTGCCTGCCGTTTATGGCCTGGCTGCATTATCCCCTTTGATAATGATGTAAGTATGTTATTGTTTTCATATTTCTGCCGATTAGATTATAAAGCGTCTTTTCCGGTTTCACCGGTACGGATTCTGATTGCTTCTTCCACGGGTGAGATAAAGATCTTGCCGTCTCCGAATTCGCCGGTGCGGACGGTGTTCACGATATCTTTTGTCACCTTTTCAACAACTTCCTCCGGCATTACAGATTCTACTTTGATCTTAGGCAGCAGATTGGAATTCAATTCATTCCCTCTGTATTTCTGTGTAAATCCTTTCTGATTTCCATAGCCCATGATATTGGAGATCATGAGTCCGGATACCTTGTGAGCTTCCAGGATATGCTTTACATCTGTGAGCTTCTCGGGTTTGATGACAACTACAACTTTCTTCATCATAATATAATTCCTCCTCTTTTTTATTTTAAGAAAAAAAGGCATTCCAATCTCTTGATCGGAACGCCTTTGTTCTTGAATGGTTCCCATTATACTCCAGAAGACTCATTTGTCAATAAAAAATCGGTTTGTATAAAAATAAATACAGATGAAAATCATTCTTAATGTGTCTGTAAAACATGGTAGAATAGAAGAATCATCAGGAGCGGAGGAATTTATGAAAATAAAGAATAAATCATTGATGGCAGCCCTCGCGGTGCTTGCCACTTTTTTATGGGGAAGTGCCTTTCCCAGCGTAAAATTGGGCTACGAGATTTTCAAGATACAGGGAGACGATATCGGAAGCAAGCTGCTGTTTGCAGGCATTCGTTTCGCGGCGGCAGGACTCATGGTGCTTGCAGTTTTGGGAGTTCAGACAAGACAGAGGCCACTGCCGAAAAAAGGGGCATTTAAACATCTCTTGACTCTTGGAATTCTTCAGACGACAATCCAGTATTATTTCTTTTATGTGGGACTTGCGCATACCACGGGAGCCAAGGGGTCGATTATCAACTCATTTACAGCATTCTTTCCGGTAGTTTTGGCTCCGTTCTTCTTTAAGAGCGACCGGCTGACGGCGAAGAAAATCATAGGATGTGCCGTCGGACTTTCCGGCATCGTCCTGATCAATCTGAAAGGAGGGAGTCTCGGCGGATTTGCCTGGAATGGAGAAGGATTCATTGTACTGGCAGCACTGTCACAGAGTCTCGCATCCATTTACAGCAAGAAACTGGCACAGACGATGAATGTGATGCTGATCGCCGGATATCAGCTTCTGCTTGGAGGAAGCCTGCTTTTGATTTTTGGATATGCGGGAAACGGAACTTTGACATTCCAAACAAGCGGACTGATCCTGCTTCTTTACATGGCTGTCCTTTCTGCTGTTGCATTCAGCGTCTGGACCTGGCTTTTATCCCATTATCAGGTCAGTTCCATTTCCATCTATAATCTGCTGATTCCGGTGTTCGGAACACTGCTTTCCGGCCTGCTTTTAAAAGAAAACGTCTTTACTGCGGTTAATATCGCATCCATTCTTCTTGTATGCGGAGGAATTGCTGCAGTGAATAAACAGTAGGCAGCATGTTTTTCGGAAAAAGCCATATGAATGTTGTATTCATACGGCTTTTTCATTGTAACAGTTTCTGGGATGAAGTATATTAGAAGAAAGGAATATTACATATTGGGCAAAACAGGTGAAAGCCTGCGGCGCAAAGCTAAAGGGTCTAAGATTTTATTGATTATGACAGCCAGCTGCAGTTTTTATGCATTGCGTTTTTAGGACAGCAATGCATTTTTTATTTAATGATTATATGGGGACATTCACAAATATATTGAGGAGGGGACTAAGTTGAACTTAACAGGATTTAGAAGGATCACAGCTTGTTTCCTTGCCGCAGTCATGGTATTTTCAATGCTGTTTCAGACAGTGAAAATATCTGCGGCGGGAAGCACCGTCAAATCATCAGGCCTTAAGACGGTCTTTCTGACTGGATCAGACGGATATCCGTCTGGAGACGGCAGTACAAAGGAGCAGCCGCTGCATGATATCAATGCGGCATTTCGGGCTGCAGCAGACGGAGGAACGATTGTCATTATTGATTCCTATGTGGATCAAAAGGGGATTACAACGCCTGAGGAGAAAAAACTTACAATCCGGGGAGAACATCCGAGCGTATCTCTGACTCTCCGTTATGGGATAACTCTGGGGAGTGATCTGAAGTTTGACAGGATCAAACTTGAGACTACTTCTGTTGATGAGGAGGCCAGGCGTTTTTATGTCAATGGATATTCGTTGACCCTGACCGATACGGTCCAGTGTTTTGTGAATGAAAATGACAATCAGAAAGCCTATATTTATGCGGGAAGTCCGGACACCACAGAAGTCTCAGGGCGGAGGGCAAGGATTGATGTGGGCGGCGGAAACTTTGCCGGAATATACGGTTATGGGAAAAACGGGGCAAAAGTTTTGGAAGGAACAGAGGTTACGATCAGGGACAATGCCCTGACCGACCGGCTGGACACGGCATCCGTTGTAAATATCTATACAAAACAGAATCTCAGGGAGGCAGCACGGAATATTGACCTGCTGAATATTGCCGCGCCTCTTAACACATATAACCTGTTTCAGGTTAAAAATGTGACTCTTAGCTCTATTCTGACGATGGGCACTAACGGCGGAACCACGCTGGAAGGGAACCTGAATATGAAGGGAGACGCCAATCTGGACATCAGCTCTGATCTTTATGTCAAGGGGACGGTAAATGGCTCGGGAACGATCACTCCATGGTTTAGGGGACAGGTAGTTTCGGAGAGAAAAGATTCAGACGGACGTCTGTCGTTTTCAAACGATGTGAATGCATGGGAGATGCGCACAGAGGAGACGTCATCAGGGAAACGATGGTTTGCCGCGCCAAAAAATAAGGAGAGTGTGTATTTTATTGACGGAACATCGGGGAACGACGGGAATACCGGGGAGTCGGCAGACCAGGCATTTGCATCTGTACAAAAGGCTCTGGAGGCCGCCAAATCCGGGAAACAAAACATATCCTTGATTATCTCGGGAGACACGACAGTCGATGAGCCGCTGGAACTTTCCCTGCCGGGACATACGTTTTCAATTTCCGGTATCGGATCTGCTCCCGCTAAGCTTACGGTCAGCAAGCCTCTGACAATCAGAGAATACACGGAATTCAGCTTTTTGACCATGGACTTTACGGGGCGCGCCGGACAGGACGGCATTGTGATCGACACAGATATGGCTGTATTTGAAGATAATCTTACGATGGAGGGGACTCCGCCTGATATCAGATATATAAAATCTGGAGATGCGGGACAGCAGGTAGATATATTCAGCGGCACTTACGGGAATATAAACGGAGAAAATGAGGAGGCATTCCTTATCCTGCATAACGGATCTATCCAGGGGAAAATCAGCGGCTGGGGCTATATTAATGCGGCACCGGAAGAGTGGAACAATGATGCTGTATTTGTAGGAGGAGGCATTGAGAGCAGCGGCTGGCTGACCATATTAGGAGGAACACAATCTTTCACCGTAGATGGAGATATTAAGGCAGGATCACTGGAGACAGACGGACAGGAGGCAAATCTTCAGATCACCAGCGGAAGCCAGATTACTGTTAAAGATTTTGATCCTCAGGTTTCAATCACAGTTCTTCCAAAACAGGGAATGATATCCGAGGGTATTTATGTGACGGCAGATTCTTTTGTTGGAAATACTGAGATTTCCAGGGTCAGGCTAAAAAATACCAAGGGGTATGTGCTGCCTGTACAAAAAAGCGGCGAAAAATATATCGGAACATTGAAGGAAGCCCCGCAGCTGGATGCGCCCAGAAAGATTACTTGGGATGAAAAAGGATTCGGTGAACTTACGTGGGAAAAAGTTCCCGGGGCATCCAGGTATCTGGTCACAGTTTTCAAAGGAGACGAAGAGATTCTTACAGACGAAGAGAGCAGTACAGAGAGCCTGGATTGTTCCAAAGATTTGAGCAGATATGGAAAAGGCGGGTACAAGGCTGCTGTCCAGGCGGTTTCTGACACTGGCGAGTATTCAGACAGTGATATATCATACAGTGACCTGCTGTCCTATCATGTAAAGGCTTCAAGCATAATTTTGAGTCCAAATGCGAAAGAACTGATTGTTGGAGAAACTTTTCAGCTGAAGGCCCGGGCTCTGCCATTCGATGCAGACTGCGGATATCAGTGGACTTCCTCCGATATTTCTGTGGCAGATGTAGACGATAATGGAAATGTAACGGCAGTATCACCGGGTACGGCAAGTATCACAGCAAAAGCCGACGACGGAAGCGAAGCCGCTTCATCCTGTCAGGTTACAGTAAAGCCAAAACCGGTGGAAAGGATTGTGCTGAGTCAGACAGAGAAGACACTGTATACAGGAGAAAAATTTACTTTAGGGGCAGAGGTACAGCCTCAGGATGCAGCGGATAAGACGGTAAAATGGAGCAGCTCAGATCCAAAGGTTGCCTCAGTAAACAGCGCGGGAAAGGTTACTGCATTATCTCAGGGCCGGGCAGTGGTGACTGCCAAAGCCAATGACGGAAGTGGCATAAAGGCCAGCTGTAACATTATAGTATCTGTCAGATCTTATTCTATTGAATATGTCTTAAACGGCGGCCGAAACCACAGAGATAATCCTTCTGAGTTTTCGAATACGCCGGTGCGTCTGAAAGCTCCGGCAAGGGATGGATATTTATTTGCAGGCTGGTATGCAGACGCAGGGTTTCGATCGAGAGTAGAATCTGTTACACAGAAAAGGGAGTGCAGACTGTATGCCAAATGGCAGAAGATCGCTCTTTCGGCACCGAAGCTGACCTCTATGAAGAATCCGTTGGGACCGACGATGACAGTGGATTATTCTAAGGTTCCCGGTGCCGCGGGCTATGAGATTTCTGTGTCACCGAATACAGGTTTCAGCAAAAGTTCCACGAAGCGATGGGAAACTGCAGCCGGGGGAAAGACACTGACAGGGCTTAAGAAAAATACAGTGTATTATGTCAGAATCAGAGCTTACCGTTGGGATTCTGCGGGCAGGAAAGTGTATGGAACATACAGCAGCAAAACAAAAGGATATACTGTCAAATACCGGCTCAATAAAGGCAAAAACAACAATGCGAATATGATCAGTTACTACAATATAAAAGTGCCGTTGAAAAATCCCTCTCGGAAAGGGTATCGGTTTAAAGGCTGGTACACATCTAAGAAATATAAGAAAAGAATCAAGACCATACCGAAAGGAAAGCGTGCAAATTATACACTTTATGCAAAATGGAAAAAGAAATAATAAAGAGCGGGAGAGGATCAGCTGTCAGGCAGATCCTCTGCGACTACATGATCCAGTGTAAATTGTGAGAGACTTTGTCTGTAAGCCTGTTCTGCACGGGTAAAAACAGAGATGATCTGCTGTTCTTTTTCATGAGCAATCATTTTTTCCTTCGGGAATACTTTATCTACCAGATTTGTAGTGGACAGAAATGGAGCGGTACTCTCAATGGCCTCGAACACATCCAGGAGACTGATGTTTTTCGGGGCCCTTTTTAAAACAAATCCTCCCTTTTTTCCCGCTTCGGAATCGACCAGGCCCGCCACGACCAGCTGGCGCATGATTTTCTTTAAGTATGAGTCTGACAACCCCAGACGTTCGCTGAGAGTATAGCTTTTCACAGGGGCATGGCCTTTGGTATGGGCGATGACCAGCAGAATACAGACGGCCTGCTCCAGGCTTCCTTTGATTTTCATTTTTATAAATCCTCCTTGTTAAACACAATTTTACTTGATATGGAGACGTTTTATCAAGATGTGTTGACAAATAAAAACCGGATGAATATAATACTCTGTATCCGTAGATAAGGAATATCCATGGATATATTATATCTACAAAGTATTCTTTTGTAAACAAAAGGTGTGGGAAGGACATAAAAATGAAGCTGAGAAAGAAGGAAGAAAGATGCTGAAAAAAGAATGGCAGAACATACGGAACAGTAAATGGATGATGCTGGTTTTGACGGCGATCATTCTGATCCCAACCCTGTACACGACGATTTTTCTCGGGTCTATGTGGGACCCGTACGGTGAGACGGAACATCTGCCGGTGGCAGTGGTCAACAATGATAAAGCGGTTTCTTATAACGGCACAAAAATGGAAGTGGGAAAAGAACTGATCAGCAATCTGAAGAAATCGGATGCGATGGATTTTCGTTTTGTCAATGAGGCGGAAGCGGACTCAAAGCTGAGAAGCGGAACATACTATATGGTCATAACGATTCCCGAGAACTTTTCAGAAAATGCTGCTACAGTATTAAATGAACATCCGAAGAAGATGGAACTTGAATACCGGACGAACCCGGGAACAAACTACATTGCGTCTAAGATGGATGAGACGGCCGTCAATACGATCCGCTCCCAGGTGGCAGAACAGGTCACGAAGACTTATACAAAAACCATGTTCCGGCAGATAAAGTCCGCAGGAGCAGGATTTGGGCAGGCCGCCGAAGGCGCAGAGCAGATCGGCAGCGGAGCAAAGAAACTTTCGGCAGGCAGTCAAACCATTACAGACAATTTAAACTCACTGGTCTCCAGCTCTCTGACATTTAAAGACGGAGCAGATTCTCTCCAGATAGGGCTTAAACGCTACACAGACGGCGTGGCTGAGGCGGACCGGGGAGCAAAGAAGCTGGATCAGGGAGCGGGGCAGCTGTCAAAAGGCGCAAAAGCTCTCAAGTCCGGCGCTGATGAGTTAAAAAGCGGAACCGGAACACTGAACAAAGGAGTGGCAGACTATACGAAAGGAGTCGGGGCTGTCTATGCAGGCAGCAGTGAGCTTGAGAAAAACAGCAGTTCATTAAACGGAGGAGTACAGGCGCTATCCGGAGGAATTCAGGCACTGGAGTCAGGAAGCGGAAGTGTCCTCACCGGATTAGAGGCCATGTCCTCTGAACTTGGAAAGTCGCTGACACCCGAAAAACAGCAGCAGACAAAGCAGCTGGCCGCGGGGATGAAACAGGCAGCCGATCAGCTGGACCCTCAGGGGACATCAAAGACCGTAAGCGTACAGACAGAAAAAACGGCGGAGACATTGTCACAGAAGGCTTCGGACCTCTCAGAACACGCAGATGAGCTAAAACAGCAGATTGCAGATTTAAAGGCTTCTTCAGAGTTTCAGAAACTCAGCAGGGAGGAACAGCAGAGTCTACTCTCCGGGCTGGAGAAAAGTGCGGATGCTGTTTCCTCTGATGCGGAGACGATTCAGAATAGGGCACAGAAGGTCAAAAATTCTGCGGCCAGTACACAGTCAGCTGGGACAGATCAGATGAAGAATACTGCATACCTTCTCAGAAACGGTGCGGATGCCATTGGCAGCTTGTCCTCCGGTCTTAGTCAGGTCAAAACAAACCTTGATAAAACGGGTACAAAACCTTCGGATATGGGACTGATTCAGGGCATGCAGACAGTTCACCTGGGAACCGAAAAGCTGAAAACCAGTGTGGATGGAAAAAACGGACTCAAAGAAGGAGTGAATGCATATACAGCCGGAGTAACCCAGGTAAACGGGGGCTTACAGCAGATGGACAGCAAATCAGGACAGCTGAAGACTGGAGCGTCAGAGCTGAACACAGGTGTTGGAAAGATGACAGAAAAGCTGCCTGAGCTGTTTCATGGAATGGCAGATCTGAAAAACGGGACACTGAGTCTCTGCAAAGGAACCGGTCAGCTTAACAAAAACAGCCGGAGTCTTTTAGACGGAAGCGGCAGACTTTCCGACGGGGCAGAACAGATCGGCAGCGGGGCAGAAAAACTGGCAGACGGCTCTGAAACAGTGGGGACCGGGCTTTCTGTACTTCAGGACGGAAGCCGAACATTAAAGTCAAAACTTTCTGACGGAGCTGCACAGGCAGGAAAAGTAAAAGATTCAAAAAAGACCGTCGGCATGTTTGCGTCACCGGTAAAAACAGAACATTCTCAGATGTCAGATGTGCAGAACAACGGTCATGCCATGGCTCCTTATATGATGTCTGTGGCTTTATATGTGGCATGCATCGCATTCTGCCTCATGTTTCCGCTGAAGGAACACAACGGCAGGGTGCGAAGCGGATTCAGGTGGTGGCTGTCCAAAGCTTCTGTCATGGCGGTGATCGCAGCTGTGCAGGCAGTTGTTATGGTTCTTATGCTGATGCTCATCAATGGGCTGAAACCAAAAGAACTGACGGCAACATTTTTGATGGCAGTTTTAGTCTCTATGACGTTTATGGCCATGATCACATTTTTCAATCTTTGGCTGGATAAAGTGGGCAGCTTTATCGTGCTGGTGTTCATGGTGCTGCAGCTGGGCGGAGCGGCAGGAACCTATCCGATCGAACTGTCACCGAAATTCTACCAGATGATACATCCGTTTATGCCGTTTACTTACAGTGTGAACGCATTCCGGAATACGCTCATGATCGGCGGCGGCATCACGGCGGATGTGCTTGTATTTATAGGAATTCTGATTGCTTTTTCTCTTTTATCCCTCGGATACTATGAGAAAAGAGCAAAAAAAGCGGAGATCAAACACGCAGTTACTGCAGAAGGATGAAATGAGTGATAAAAAATGAAGAGAATTTTGCTTATGGTATTCAGAAACATTTTTCTGGTGCCGTTTATGTGGATCAAGCTGTGCTATTATGCTTCTCATGTGGATAAATATCCGGAGGAGAAGCGGTTTGCTATGCTGAAATTTATCACATCCCGTGCAAACAAAGGAGGAAATGTTACGATTGAAGTCCATGGGGAAGAAAATATACCAGAGAAAGACGGATTTATTTTCTACCCCAACCATCAGGGACTTTATGATGTACTGGCGGTGGCAGAGGCGTGTCCAAGACCGTTTTCTGTGGTCGCAAAAAAAGAAGTGGCTGAAATCCAGTTTTTAAAACAGGTTTTTGCATGTATGAAGGCCTATATGATTGACCGCGATGATATCCGCCAGTCCATGCAGGTGATTTTAAGTGTTGCAGAGGAAGTAAAGCGGGGTAGGAATTATCTCATATTTGCGGAAGGAACCCGCTCGAAAAACGGAAATGAGGTGCAGACATTGAAAGGAGGAAGCTTCAAGGCTGCCGTAAAGGCGAAATGTCCGATCGTCCCGGTGGCCCTCGTTGATGCCTTTCTTCCTTTTGATTCCAATACGATAAAGCCTGTCACAGTCCAGGTGCACTTTTTAAAGCCCCTGTATTATGATGATTACAAACATATGAAGACTACGGAAATTGCAGAACAGGTGAAGGAAAGAATCCAAAAGGCGATCGGATTACAATAAAAAATATTATTTTTAGACAGTAAAAAGGCCAGATAGGGAAATCTGGCCTTTTTGAGGGGAGTATAAATAAATTAATAAGGGGTTATGATAGTAGAAATATACATAATTAATACCTTCTACTATTTGCATTATAAGGTATCTTCAAAAAAAAAGCAATAAATTTTTTAAGTCAGATGAAAATTATGGATGAAACAAAAATTTTTTAAAATTGCGTTTTGTAAATCTTGCAAGAATATTTTTTTCTCTTTTGCAGACAATATTTGTGTAACCAACAGAAAGGAGAATTTATTATGTCAAAAAATTATTCTAACGAAAGCAACAACAGTAACAACAGCAACAATAACAAAAACAATAACTGCAGCAACAGCTCAAACGAGAGCAACAGCCAGAACAGGTCTCAGAACAAATCTCAGAACAAAAACCAGAACAAATCTCAGAACAGCAGCCAGAACTCTTCTAACCGTTAGTTATTAGAAGAAGAAAGCGGGAGAGACGTCCAAAGAAATTTTCTTTGGACGTCTTTTCATGTCCCTGCATATTCTAAATTATAAAAGGGGAAGTGTTTGAAAATGGAATTTACAAATATAACTTTGCAGGAAGGTATTGACCGTTCAAAACAGGATGATCATGTGATGTTCGATGTGAGAGAACCGTATAGATATAAACAGGGACATCTCGAAGGGGCTCTCAGTATGCCCTATGGTGTCATAAAAGACCAGGATGCTTTCAGAGATAAAAAGATCATTGTCTACTGCGACTTCGGCGGACAGAGCATGCTCGCTGCAAGGCATCTGGCTGAGCAGGGATATGAGGTCTACAATATTGTGGGCGGGATTTATTATTACCGCGGAGAGTTGACATCTCTGGGCCTAAAATTGTAGAATGAATATTATAATGCAAAGGAGAAACATGAAGAATATAGAATTGATCGCCCCATGCCACTTTGGTCTGGAGGCAGTATTAAAGAGAGAAATACAGGATTTAGGATACGAGATTGCAAAGGTTGAAGACGGAAGGGTGACCTTCTTTTCTGACCTTGGCGGAATTGCAAGGGCAAACATGTTTTTGAGGACTGCAGAACGGATTCTGCTTAAGGTTGGTGCCTTTCGCGCATCGACCTTCGAGCAGCTGTTTGACAGGACGGCAGAACTTGCCTGGGAAGAATTTATCCCTGAGGACGGAAAGTTCTGGGTGAAAAAGGCTTCCACTGCAAAGAGCAGACTTTACAGTGCTCCGGATATTCAGTCGATCGTCAAAAAAGCCATGGTGGAACGTCTGAAAAAGCGTTACCGTGTGTCATGGTTTTCAGAAACAGGGAACCAGTATCCAGTGCGTGTTTTCATATTAAAAGATGAGGTAACCATAAGCCTCGACACCAGCGGGACTCCGCTTCATAAGCGGGGCTACCGCACACTGACAAGTGAAGCTCCCATCAGAGAGACCCTTGCAGCGGCGCTGATCATGCTGACACCCTGGAAGAAGGACCGCATCCTGGTAGACCCGTTCTGCGGAAGCGGAACCTTTTTAATCGAGGCTGCCATGATGGGAGCAGGCATCGCCCCGGGGATGAACCGTTCCTTTGAGGCAGAGGCATGGACCAATTTTCTCACGAAAAAGACATGGTATGATGCGGCCGATGAAGCCGGAGATCTGATGGACCTGGATGTTTCCATGGACCTTCAGGGCTACGACAAGGACCCAAAAGTACTGAAGCTTGCCAGGGAAAATGCGGCCGCCGCTGAGGTGGATCATCTGATCCATTTCCAGCAAAGAGAGATAAAAGATTTCAGCCATCCGAAACCTTATGGATTTATCATAACCAATCCGCCGTATGGCGAGCGCCTTGAAGAAAAAGAGGCTCTGCCGGAACTTTACGGACAGATCGGAGACATTTTTCAGAAGATGGATACATGGTCTAAATATATGATCACTGCCTATGAAGATGCACAGAAGTACATTGGCAAAGCAACAAAGGTCAGAAAGGTATACAACGGAATGATCCGTGCCGAGTTCTGCCAGTATCTCGGACCAAAACCGCCCAGGAGATAAAACGATGAAGAAACGAATGATATTTGCAACTGGAAATCAGGGAAAGATGAAAGAGATCAGGGAAATCCTTGCGGACACAGAGTATGAGGTCGTGTCTATGAAAGAGGCAGGGGTGGACGCTGAGATAATAGAAGATGGTACGACATTTGAGGAAAATGCAGTCATTAAGGCTAAGGCTATCATGGAACTTACCGGAGAACTTACTCTGGCGGATGACTCCGGTCTGGAGATCGACGCTCTGAATAAAGAGCCAGGCGTATACTCGGCCAGATATATGGGAGAGGACACCCCGTATCCCGTTAAGAATCAGAAGATTTTGGACCGGATGGAAGGCGTGCCGGAAAAAGAAAGGACCGCCAGATTCGTCTGTGTGATCGCAGCCGCATTTCCGGATGGACAAATACGGACAAGTCGTGGTACTATGGAAGGTATCATTGGATATGAGATAAAGGGAGAGAATGGATTTGGCTATGATCCGATCTTTTTTCTGCCGGAGTTAGGCAGATACAGTGCGGAACTTTGCAGTGAAGAGAAAAACAGGTTAAGTCATCGCGGAGAAGCATTGAGGAAAATCAAAGACATTCTTTAGGGAGGTTATCTTGTGAGAATTTTAGTAATCAGTGACTCTCATGGTCGTAATGACGATGTAAAAGGGGTATTGGAGCAGGTCGGCGAGATCGACATGCTGATCCACTGCGGCGACGTAGAGCGCGGTGACCAGTATATCCGCGATATTGCAGGATGCCCTGTCGTCATGGTGGCGGGAAATAATGACTATTATCTTGACCTCCCCAGCGAGGAGACCATAGAGGTAGAGGGCTACCGCATCTGGGTAACCCACGGACATCCGTATTATGTGAATTCCGGGGTGGACTATCTGCGGGAATATGGAGAAATGCACGACGTAGATGTCGTGATGTACGGGCACACACATGTGCCGTTCATAGAGATCGGGGACGATATGACAATCTTAAACCCCGGGAGTATTTCCTATCCGAGACAGGCCGGCAGAAAGCCAACGTTTCTTCTGATGGAGATCGACGATATGGGAGAGGCTCATTATGCCCATGGATATTATAAAGAGCATTTCAGAGAACTGAACATTTAACATGAAAAAACTGTTTGTGGCATGAATACTGTAAGTAACAGCGAGGCTGTCCGAGTGTCAATGGCACAGGCAGTTTTTTCGTCGTATATAGAAAAATAAATTAGAGTTGAGGTCAAAAGATGAAAAAGAAGGATTTTGTAGAAGGCTTGATTGAGAAGACAGAGTTTCCGAATAAAGGGACATTTGCATTTGAGGACAGGGAGATCACGGTCAAAGGAGTTATCCAGGGCCAAAGAATCGCAGGACAGGTGACAAAGCTGCGAAAGGGCAAGGCTGTTGCGAGACTGGTAGAAGTACTGGAACCGTCTGAGATGGAGGATGGGATTCCAAGGTGTCCTCATTTCGGGACCTGCGGGGGCTGTTTTTATCAGACAGTTTCCTATGAGAATCAGCTGAGAATCAAGGAAGGACAGGTACGGGAGCTGTTAAAGGATTATATCTCCGATGAAAAATGGGAGGGAATCAAAGGAAGTCCTAAATGGTGGGAGTACCGAAACAAGATGGAGTTTTCTTTTGGAGACGAAGTCAAAGGAGGTCCGCTGGCTCTTGGTATGCATAAAAAGAATACGTTCCACGATATTGTCAACATTACGGACTGCAAAATTGTGGATAATGATTATAATCTGCTCGTCTCCTGTGTATTAAATTATTTTTCACAATCAGGCTGTGATTTTTATCATAAAATGAGCCACGAGGGATATCTAAGACATTTGGTCATCCGCCGTTCCGAGGCAAATGGAGACCTGCTGATCAACATCGTCACAACTTCCCAGGCTGATGTGGATATGAAGCCTCTGGCGGAGGAGATGCTCTCTCTGCCCCTTTCCGGAAGTATCCGGGGAATTCTGCATACGGTGAACGACAGTCTGGCCGATGTGGTTCAGGCGGACCGGATGGAGACGATTTACGGGGAAGATTTTTTCTATGAGGAAATCCTTGGGCTGAAATTTAAAATTTCTCCGTTCTCTTTCTTCCAGACCAATTCTCTGGGGGCGGAAGTGCTGTATGAGACTGCAAGGGAGTATGTGGGAGAGACGAAGGATAAGGTTATCTTTGACTTGTACAGCGGAACCGGGACCATTGCCCAAATGCTGGCGCCGGTGGCAAAGAAGGTGGTCGGCGTGGAAATTGTGGAAGAAGCCGTGGAGGCTGCCCGGGAAAATGCCGGTTTTAATGGGCTTGAGAATTGTGAATTTATTGCAGGGGATGTGCTGAAGGTGATCGATGAGCTGGAAGACAAGCCTGATTTTATTGTGCTGGACCCGCCCCGGGATGGGATACACCCGAAAGCGATCCAGAAAATCATTGACTTTGGGGTGGAGAAGATGGTTTATATCAGCTGTAAGCCGACCAGCTTGGCGAGAGATTTGGAAATCTTTCGGGAGGCGGGGTATGAAGTTGAAAGAGGGGGATGCGTGGATATGTTTCCTTCGACGGTGCACGTGGAGACGGTGGTGTTGCTGGAGCGAAAACTCTGATTCTAGGCGGGTTTGCGGAATTGTTAGCGAGATATGAGGTTGTGTTTTTGAGGAAGATGAGATGGATAAGTTTCCACAGATAAGGGGGGACGGGGATAACGTTGGATAGTTTGAAAATGAGGGTTCTTTGGACAAAAGATACAATCTGTCAGAACTCTTGCTATTTGGATAAAGTGGATACTATCCGGAAAAACTTATACTTTATGGGAAAAAGGCGATATTAGTTAAATTGAAACAGATGATAATATGTTAGGAGTTACTAAGGAGACTTTATGCTAGAAGGATTAATAATTGATTTCAAAACAGAATTAGATGAAAATATATCTATGTCATTAAAGGAGAATAATAAGAAATTAGATAAGGTTTCTTTGAATATAGAAATAGTTGAAGAAATTGTGGCAAATATCAATAGTGAGCCACAGATTATATTAAAAGAAGTAATACATGACTTGATTTCGGCCTTATACTCTGGCTTACAAGCATTGTATAGGAATTCATATATTAGTTTGAGAAGTGCAATTGAGTTATCTTTAGTATATGTGTATTTTCTCGACCATAACTATGATTATTTTTTTTGGAAGCAAGATAAATATGATGTGAAATGGTCAGTGTTAGAGAATGAAGAAGCTGGGGTCTTAAGTGAAAAATATTTATCACTTTTTAGTAAAGATAATTTCAATATCTTATTTAGATCTTGTAGAGAAATTTATAGAGATTGTTCTCAATTTGTGCATGGAAAATATGAGTATATGCACACTGTCAGGCATCAGAGCTTAAAATACGACAAGAAAACTTTTGACGAATTTTTAAACATGCTCTTTAAGTGCACTAATGTTCTGATCGCGTTGCTGCTAATAAGGCATGGCGATTTACATTTAGATATAGATGAAACATATAAAGATACGATAGAAGAAAATTTAAAGTTATTGCAATTAACTGAAACATTGGAAATGATAAAGGAGTTCTGGAAATGACGATAAGTTTTACATTAAGAACAGAAGATTTAACATTGGATGAAATTGGTAAATTCTATGTTGATACAAAACATGATAGAGAGAATATTGAATTTTTAAAGAGTAATGCTACAGGACTTTTAATAGGCAGTAGGGGAACGGGAAAAACTATGTTATTAAAAATAGCAGAAAAAGAGTTGTTAGATAAGTTTGAAAATGACCACATTCTTCCTGTTTTTGTTAGCTTTTCTTCTGCGGCATTGGTAGACAATAAAGAAGATATATTTAAAAAATGGATGTTGTCTAAAATCTTGTTTGCACTTCAAGGACAATTAAAAAAAGTAGGATTGTTAAAAACAAAGAATATTTTTTCTTTCCTAATCGGGAAAGATAGTGAAGAAACAGATGATTTAGCAGTACAAATAAGTAAATTAATTAATAAATTGGAGAAATCATGGAAAAATAATCAAACAGTAGTAGATAATGCATCTCCTTTTGTAGAAGATGTAGATTATTTCAAAGAACTATTGCATTCTGTTTGTGAAGAATTGAAAATAAAGTATTTAATTTTTTTGTTTGATGAGGCTTGCCACAATTTTCTTCCTAAGCAGCAAAGAGAATTTTTTACATTATTTAGAGATTTGAGAGATTCATACATCTGTTGTAAAGCGGCAGTATACCCAGGAATAACATCATATGGAACCTTTGAAATGTTTCATGATTCCATTGTAAAAAGAGTAGAAAAAGATATCTTGGCTGAAGATTATGTTGATAAAATGAGAGATATTATTGAACGACAAACAGATGATAGAACATATAACATTTTAATTCAGCAAGGGGAATTATTAAATTCATTAATTTACGCTGCAACAGGTAACCCTCGTGTTTTATTAAAAAGTGTTTATGAAGCCAGTGAGAAGTTAACATCTCTGAAAAAGACAAATGTTAATTCAACTATCAAAGATTTTTATAGAACGCAAATGTGGAATGAATATACTAAATTAGGAGATAAATTTACATCTTATAAAGAAATTATTGATTGGGGTAGGGCATTTATAGAAGATAAAGTTTTGATGGAAACGCAGAATAAAAATTCGCGTTCTAATAATGAAGAGTTTTATGATAAACAAACGATATATTTTATAATACATAAAGATGCTCCAGAATTGGTAAAGAAAGCAATAAATATTTTAGAATATGCAGGAATTGTTGTCTTACATACAGAGGGTTATAAGACGAGAGGGGGAATATATAATAGGTATCAAGTAAATATGGGAATCGTAGCTGCAAGCACGTCAGAATTAGATTTGTCTTCGTATATAATTAAATTAAGAAGAGGCCTATCGATAAAAGTTGTTACAGAATATGGTGCAAATTCTGTTGCATTTAAAGAAATAGACCAGATAAAAAACAATATCAATTTTGAGAATGGGGGAATTGATTTGCAAACATTATTGGATAGAAATATAGACATTTTAGATATTTATGAATATCAAAAGAAAGAAATAAAAAAAGAAGGGTTTTGTAAACTGATCGATATATTAAATTCATCAGAAATGGATTTACAGAGAGCTCATTTGATAGGTCCCGTAAGAGCAAGGAATATTTATAATTTGTCTATGAATGCTTTATTAGAATATATTATTGGATAAAATAGATAGTAATTCAGTACCAGAGTCAATGCGAATGCTTTATTGGTATGGAATTAAAATCAATGGGGTGAAAAATACTTAAAGGGGTAAGTGGGGGATTAGTTTGGATGAAAATCAGCAAATGACTATGGGGGATAACTCATGATATCTCGATCAAATATTGCAAAATATTGGAGCAATAGAGGTATAAATAAGAATTCTTTTGAGGTTGAAGAATTGAGTAATAAGAGTTAACGAATGTAAACACATAGCTGTGAAAGAAAATTTTGACAAGAACTTGGAAAAAGAGATATATAAAAGCAATAATTGGAATAATTAGTCAAAAATATTCAGTAAATAATGGATATTATGGAAGTAAAATAGCAGATTCAACGTTTTATATGAACTTTATTGGTGAAATATGTAAGGATAAAAATAAAATGATATGAATTATAATTGTTTTATGCAATTCGTTTAATATTTTAAATTGGGGAGGAATGGAACAACAATTTTATGAACAAATAAAAAGAATTCTATCTGATGCCAGAAACAAAGTATACCGAACTGCAAACTTTGCAATGGTGGAAGCATACTGTAATATTGGTAAAAGTATTGTGGAGTAGCAGGATGGCTGTGAAAAGCAGAATATGGTAGTAGATTAATTGCGGAACTATCCAAACAAATAACTGAAGATTTTGGTAAAGGTTTTACGACAATTAGTTTTAAATACATGAGACGGTTTTATCTGACATTTCCAAATATTCACGAACTGTGTGACGAGTTAAGTTGGACACATTATCGTCTTCTTATGCGCGTGGAAAATGAAAATCCCCTTGAATTTTATACAGAAGAAGCCATTAAATCAAATTGGAGTACACGGCAATATTATCTCGTGATCCATATGTATTAAAGTTTCTGGGTTTAAGTCCTAATGATAATTTTTATGAGAGTGACCTTGAAGAAGCATTGATAACGCATTTGCAGAAATTCCTCTTAGAGTTGGGGAGAGGATTTTCTTTTGTTGCCAGGCAGAAAAGGATTACATTTGATGGGAGACATTTCCGAATAGATCTTGTTGTCTATAATTATATTTTGAAATGCTTTGTATTAATTGATTTAAAAATTGGAGATTTGACACATCAGGATTTAGGGCAGATGCAGATGTATGTACATTATTACGAATGTGAATTGATGAATGATGGAGATAATCCACCGATAGGAATTTGTTCTTTGTGCGGATAAAAGCGAATCTGTAGTGAAGTATACATTGTCAGAAAATGAAACACAGATTTTTGCGTCAAAGTATAAGCTATATCTTCCGAGCGAAGAAGAGCTGTCACAGGAATTGCAAAGAGAGTACAGAGCATTAGAATATGATAAGAAAAAATCAAAATAACTCTACTTAAATAAAGTGTAATTTTTATTGGAGGACATTAAAAGAGGTAAATTCACTCCAACATCTTTTTATGAAAATATTTCTGTCATATAGTATCAAACTTTTGTTCCAATATATGTGGAGACAGTATGCTTAGTAGTAAAATTTCATGCAGATCAATATATTGAAGTGGGGTTGAAGATGGGTGAGATAGATTTGACACAAGCAGAAAGTAGGGTAACATACGCTCAAATAAGGCGATATGTATTTGATAAGACAGAAATTAAAGTGTCTCAATAATATATGGTACAAGTTAAAAGAAGATGAGGACTGATAAAACGAATCAATAATAATTTAGGTGAAAAAAACAAATGTTCTGTAAATATATTCAGAAAAGGAACAAGCAATTGAGGGTGCATTAGAAAATTTTAAGATAATTTAGTAAGCAAAATGGTTTCAAAGAATTGAGGTGTTGATTATGGCTAATATTGAAAGTATCAAACAAAAAATTCTCCAATTGGATGCAGGGTCATTTCAAAATCTTTGTGATTCTTATTTATATAAGATTGGCTATCCTAATATAGTATCTCTTGGTGGAGAAGCAGGTACACGAAAGACTACCCCAGGGACACCAGATACTTATTTTATTACACCAAATGGAAAGTATATTTTTGTAGAATACACGACTCAAAAGGCAAACTTATTTGCGAAAATTAAGGATGACCTTGAAAAATGTCTTGATACATCAAAGACTAGCATTTCACATGATAAAATCTCTGAAATCATTTATTGCCATACTTCGTCAAATCTTGCACCCTCTCAAGATAATGAGGTAAAAGTTATATGTGAAAATGTTGGAATCAAGCTTATAATTATAGGAATTAATAAACTTGCAGAAGATATATATCTTTTCCATCATAATCTTTCTCGTGATTTTTTGGGAATATCAATAAGTACTGATCAAATTCAAACGTGTGACGATTTTGTTAATCGTTATAATTCCAATAGAATGGCTGCTCCAATCAATACTAAATTTTTATTCAGAGAAAAAGAATTAAATGATATTTGTGATGCTTATTTAAAAGTGGATGTCGTTATACTCAGCGGTGCAGCAGGCACAGGAAAAACACGATTAGCTTTGCATTATGTAAAAAATCACCCAGATGCTAACAATGAAAAAATCTATTGTATTCACAGTAATGCCTTACCAATATATGAGGATTTAAAACTTTTTATAGACAGCCCTGGAAACTATTTTCTTTTCATTGATGATGCAAATCAATTGTCAGGATTGCAGCATATTATTCGTTATGTCACTATGAAACCAGAGGGGTATAACGTAAAGATACTTATTACAGTGCGGGATTATGCACTTCAAAAAGTGATACATGATGTTCGAGAAATTACTTCGTATGAAATCATAAATATAAATGTATTTACGGATGATGAGATTAAAAAATTGCTCGAAACTTCATTGGGTATTCTAAATCAAGACTATCATGAAAGAATCATAAGAATTGCAGAGGGAAATGCCCGTATTGCTATTCTTGCAGGGAAAGTAGCGTGCGATTCAAATCGTTTGGACTCTATTAATGATGTGTCACAATTATATGAAGATTATTATGGAGCTTCTTTAGAGGATAATCAATTGTTTGTCAACAATAACATGTGTATAACAGCTGGAATAGTTGCTTTTTTAGAAGCAATCCATCTAGAACACATTGATGCATTTGTTCCGATTTTACAGGATAAAGGGTTAAATCGAGATGATTTTATTGAAAACATTTATAAGCTTCACGAGCTAGAAATCGTTGATATTTGCAATGACAAAGCCGTTCGTTTTTCTGAACAATGCCTGTCTAATTATTTGCTAAAATATGTTTTTTATGATAAGAAATTACTCAGTTTGTCGAAAATGATCAAAGCTTGTTTTCAAAGCTATAGAGAGAGAACAATCTCTTCCATTAATACATTACTTAATATATTCAGAAATAAACCCCTTTTCAATTTTGTTGAGAAAGAAATAAAAATATTATGGGATGAATTATCAACAGAAGAGTCCCCGTTTTTCTTTGAATTTGTCAAAGTGTTTTTTCGTATTAATCCTACGGAAACACTTCTAATTTTACAAAATCAAATTGAGTTGGAAGAAGGCGTAATTTGTGAATGGCTTGATATTGATACTGAGAAAGGGAAAAACTATCAGAACGTAACAAACGATATCATTAAAATTCTTGGCGGTTTTGCAGATATGGCAGATTTGCCTACAGCCTGTGACTTGTTTTTTCAGTATTATTTAAAGCGCCCAGATTTATATATGGATTTTTATCATACAGCTAATCAATGTTTTGGTATTAATAAAGATTCTATACGCTATGGCTTTTGCACGTAGATAACTTTTTTTGAGAAGATAAAAGAATATTCAAACGACTGGAAACAAGAAGCTGTTGCCATTCTCTTTTTAGAAATAGCAAAAGAATTTTTAAAACTGCATTTTTCTCCGGCAGAGGAAGGCAGAAAGAACACAGTTACTTTATATCAAATCCCATTGACTATATCTGAAGGTGTTAAAAAATATCGAGAGCTAATTTGGGAATCTTTATTCTCTTTGTGTGAGATTGAAAAGTATAAAGCAAAAGTTAGAGAAATCCTTAGTTCTTATGGTGGGACTATCGAGGATATAAGTATTCCTGTTTTACAATTTGACTTAAAATTTATTAATTCAATTTTAGAGTCAAATTTTCCACCAAATCGATTAGAGAACTGTCTTTTAGTGAACAGAATAGTGGATGTTTTCAAACGTATGAAACTTTCTTGTGAATTGTTATTTACTGAATATTTTGAAGGAGAATCCTATCAATTATATTCTCTTCTTAAAGGATCGGATTACAATGGAGAAACTGATTATGAAGAGTATGAACAACTAAAACGGCAATCAATTGATCAATACGTTTCTAATTGTGATTTAGAAATGTTCAAGAAGTTAATTGATGTTTGTAATAATATCCCTGATCTTGATGGTCAAACATCCGGGGAGACAGTAGATGGATTAGAAATTGCCTTCAATGCTATTTCTCTTAAAAAAGATTGTTATATTGATGCAATTAAATATTACATAGAAAAGGATACACCAAACAATTTACACCCAAACCCATTGACAGGCATACTCTTTTCCTTAGTGTCTGATTCAGAAGTATATCAAATTATTAGTACTGGAGAATATAGCCAAAAAAATGCTTGGCTATATGCCTACTATCATGAGCTGCCGCCGAAGTTAATCACCAAAGATCATCTACATGGGCTTTATAACTTTTTGAGAGACACTTCTGACAGAAATATTACGTCATCCTCAATGCGTGATGTGGATTTTCTGGAAAAATATAATATAATAGATGAGCAAGCATTAATTAAAGGAAGTAAAATTATTTTGGATAAAATGGAGTATTCACCCTTTATAGTGCATATTTACTTTGGTTTGTTATTTAATAACTATCATAATACAACTGTCGGGCGGCGAATTAAAGTTCCAACCGACTGCAATTCTACCGCAAATTAAT